>NZ_JBIVLB010000009.1:0-61879 GCF_044751045.1 Streptomyces sp. NPDC088745 | reverse complement strand
GGGCGCCGGCCGCCCCGGTTTCCCCCCTGGCGGGGGGGTGCGGGGCGGGTCCCCCCGGCGGGGCCCCCCCCGGCGGGGCCCGGGGGGGCCCCCCCCGCCGGGGGGCCCCCCCACTGCCGCGTACGGGCCCCTCAGCGCTCCAGCACCAGCGCCAGCCCCTGCCCGACCCCGATGCACAGCGCGGCCAGGCCCGTGCCCGATCCGGCCGCCGCGAGCTGGTGGGCCACCGCACCCGCGAGCCGCGCCCCGGAGGCCCCCAGCGGATGCCCGACGGCGAGCGCGCCGCCGCGCGGGTTGACGACGGCCGGGTCCAGGCCCGGCCACTCGGCGAGGCAGCCCAGCGCCTGGGCGGCGAAGGCCTCGTTGAGCTCGAAGACGGTGAGGTCGTCGAAGGTGCGGTCCGCCTTGGCCAGCGCCCTGCCGACCGCCTCGACCGGGCCGAGCCCGAAGAGGTGCGGCTCGATGCCGGTGACGGCGGAGGCCCGGATGCGGGCCAGCGGCTCGCGGCCGGTGGCGCGCAGACCCTCCTCGCCGACCAGGAGCAGGGCGGCCGCGCCGTCGTTGAGGGGCGAGGAGTTCCCCGCGGTGACGGTGCCGCCGGGGCGGAACACGGGCTTCAGCTTCGCCAGGGCCTCCGGGGTGGAGGACTCGCGCACGCACTCGTCGCGGACCAGGTCCACGCCCTCGTACGGGACGACCTCGCCGTCGTAGTGCCCCCGGGCCCACGCGGCGGCCGCCTTGCGGTGGCTGGCGAGCGCGAAGGCGTCCTGCTCCTCGCGGCCGATCCGGTGCTTGTCGGCGACGAGTTCGGCGCCCTCGCCCAGCGGGACGGTCCACTCGGCGGGCATCTGCGGGTTGGTCATCCGCCAGCCCAGCGTGGTGGAGTGCAGTTGCTGGTGGGCGGCCGGGAAGGCCCGTTCGGGTTTCTGCAGGACCCAGGGGGCGCGGGACATGGACTCGACGCCGCCCGCGATGGCCACGTCCGCGTCGCCGACGGCGATGGCGCGGGCCGCCTGGATCACGGCCTCCAGGCCGGAGCCGCAGAGCCGGTTGACGGTGACGCCGGGGACGGTGACCGGCAGTCCGGCGAGCAGCACCGCCATGCGGGCCACGTCGCGGTTGTCCTCGCCCGCGCCGTTGGCGTCGCCGAAGTACACGTCGTCGACGCGGGCCGGGTCGAGATCGGGGGTGCGGGCGACCAGGGCGCGTACGACATGGGCCGCGAGGTCGTCGGGGCGTACGCCCGAGAGCGCGCCCCCGAACTTGCCGATCGGTGTGCGGACGGCGTCGACGACATACACGTCGCGGATGCTCGTGGGCATCGGAACTCTCCTCCGGGTCGAGGGCGTTCGGACCGGAGAACGGCACCGGTGCGCGACCGCCTGTGATCGTCCTTGATCACCCGTGCCCGAGTCTGTGGCGCGTCCCGTCGGCTGTCAACGACGGGACGCGCCACCGACGGGGGTCAGCTCGACTCCCGGGGGACCGCGTGCGCGCCCATCAGGTCGTGGTTCTCGGCCCGGTCCGCGGGGTGGGCCACCAGCCGGTCGACCAGGTCGGCGAGGAACCGGCCCGGCGGCAGCTCCATGTGCACGGTGCTGAGGCTGGGCCGCAGCAGCTTGCCCATCAGGAGGTCGTCGGCGCCCATCACGGCGGTCTCGCCGGGCACGTCGACGCCCGCGTCCTGGAGCGCGCGCATC
This sequence comes from Streptomyces sp. NPDC088745, assembly GCF_044751045.1. NCBI lineage: Bacteria > Bacillati > Actinomycetota > Actinomycetes > Kitasatosporales > Streptomycetaceae > Streptomyces > Streptomyces sp. NPDC088745. The sequence continues at coordinate 60,179 of NZ_JBIVLB010000009.1, read as the reverse complement.
AGGAGCTGCGCGTACTCGTCGTTGTAGGCGAACACCGCGTCCAGGTCAAGGTCGCGCCAGCGGGCCGCGAGCGCCGCCGCGGACTCCTCGTCGTACCGCATGCCGAGCGGCTCCACGCGGGCGCCGGTGCCGCTGACGGCCTTGCGCAGTCCCGCCAGGCGGGGTTTGGAGAAGAGCTCCAGGCCCGGCTCCTCCGGGAGGACCGCGCCGATCCGGCGGCGGCCGCGCTCCATCAGGTGCCGGGCGGCGGCGATGCCGACCTCGCGCTGGTCCATCACCAGGGAGTGCGCGCCCTCGACGCGCTGCGGTCCCATGGTGATGACGGCCTTGGCGCCCGACCTCTTGAGGAGGGAGACGCCGCGCGCGGTCAGGGTGATCTCCCCGAGCGAGACCACCGCGACCGGGCGCAGTTCCGCCCAGGCGCGGGCGGCCTCGTCGCCGCTGAGACCGAGGCTGCCGTACTGCACGACGGTGTAGTCGAGGTTGCGCAGCGCCCAGTGCAGCTCGTTGAAGAACTGTCCGTACAGCGGGCCGACGGGGATGTGCGCGGTCGGCAGCAGGACGATGCGGGTGTGGCCGGCGCGCAGGCTGCGGGCGGCGGCGTGCGGGACGTAGCCGAGTTCCTCGGCGGCCTCGCGGACCCGGCGGCGGGTCGGCTCGCTGATCCGCACGGCCGAGGTGTTGTTCAGCACGTAGGAGACGGTGGCGCGCGAAACGCCCGCCAGGCGTGCGACGTCGGTGCTGGTGGGGACGGGTTGTTCGGCTGACTTCTTCGGTGTCTGGCTCATCGCGTTCGGCATCTTTCCAGACTGGTGCGGCACAGGGTCTGGCGGTTGGCCGGATTTCGGTGCTACAAAGCGTTTACACGCGTCACTGACACGTGTCATCACAGTGTTCCGAGCTCCCTGTCCGGCACCCCGCACGGGTTCCCCTCCCGGCGGACGTGTCCGTCGTCCCCGGAGCCCGCCTCCCGTCCCATTCACCGTTCTCTCGACACTGGAGGGCAGCGTGGCCCTTTCCTCCCCCGGCTCCGGCGTTGCAGCCGCTTCCGACTCCGTTCAGGCGCCCCGTCCCACTCGTGGGCTGCTGCCGCTGCTGCTCCTCGGCAACACGGCCATGTACGCCCTCTACATCGGTGTTCCGGGCTTCGTGCTGGCCCTCCAGGTGGCCGGCATCGACCCGGCGAACAAGGTCGGCAACATGACCGTCGTGTCCGGTGTCTCGGCCGTCTTCGCGACGGTCTTCAACCCGGTGGCGGGCGCGCTGTCCGACCGCTCCGGACGCCGCAACCCGTGGATCCTGGGCGGCGGCGTCGGGGCCCTCGCGGTGATGGCGCTGCTCGGCAGCGTCAACACCGTGCTGCTGGTGACGATCGTCTGGTGTCTGGGTCAGGCGGCGATGAACTTCTACCAGGCCGCGCTCACTTCGGTGGTCCCCGACCGCGTCCCGGTGGCCTCGCGCGGCCGGGCGTCGGCGGCCGTCGGCCTCGGCATCCCGATCGGCTCCACCGTCGGCGCGCTGCTCGGCGCGGCCTTCTCGGACAGCTACCGCACCGGTTACCTGGTCTTCGGCGCCCTGGTCGCCGTGTCCGCCGTGGTCTTCACGAGCTGCGCCAAGGAGGAGCGCCGTCCGGGCAAGCCCGCGGCGCCGTTCAAGGAGCAGGTGAAGACCTTCGCCGGCGCGCTCGCCCACCACGACTTCCGCTGGGCCTTCATCGGCCGGGCGCTGCTGATCCTGGGCTACTTCGGCGTCCTCGGCTTCCAGATGTACATCCTCCAGGACCACACGAAGCTGCCGGCGGGCATGACCGCCCCGGCCGCCGCCGCGATCCTCACGATGGTCAACTCGGCCGCCTCCGTGGTCTCCACCGTCCTGGGCGGCTGGCTGTCCGACAAGTACGACCGCCGCAAGCTCTTCGTCGCCGTCTCCGCGCTGCTGGCCGCCGTCGCCATGGTCTTCCCGGCGCTGTCCGCCAGTTGGACCGCGATGCTGGTCTTCGGCGTGATCAACGGCCTGGGCTTCGGCTGCTACATGGCCGTGGACACCGCCCTGGTGACGATGGTGCTGCCGAGGTCCGAGGACGCCGCCCGTGACATGGGCATCCTCAACGTCGCCAACGCCGGCCCGCAGATCGCCGCGCCGTTCGTCGCCGGCCTGGTGGTCCAGCTCTCCGGGGGGTACACGGCGCTCTTCCTGGTCGCCGCCGTACTCTCCCTGCTCGGAGCGCTCGCGGTCCACCCGATCCGCGGCGTCCGCTGAACCCCCGGGGGCGGGCCGGGTCCGCACCGGCCCGCCCCCCGGACGTACGAAGGCCCCACCGGGCCCCGCACCCCCGAAAGGCACGCACGTGCAGCTGAACACCCACACCTGGGGCGAGGGCGACCGCGTCGCCCTCCTGGTCCACGGCATCATGGCCGACCACCGCGCCTGGCGCACCGTGGGCCCCGCGCTCGCCGACCGGGGTTACCGCGTCATAGCGGTGGACCTGCGCGGTCACGGCCTGAGCGGGCGCGCGGACTCCTACGCCCCCGAGGACTTCGCCGACGACCTGGTCGAGACGCTCCCCGCGGGCGCGGAGCTGGCCATCGGCCACTCGCTGGGCGGCCTGACGCTTTCCCTCGCCGTGGACCGGCTGCGGCCGCGGCGCGCGGTGTACTCCGACCCGGCGTGGCACCTGGAGCTTCCCGGGGGCCTGGGCCCGGAGGTCTTCGCCCAGTTCAAGACGACGCCCCGGGAGGTCGTCGCGGAGCTGAACCCGCGCTGGGCCGACGAGGACGTGGACGTGGAGGTGGCGACCCTCGCGCTCTGGGACGAGGCCAGCGCGCACGGCCTGGCCGGCCTCGGGGGCCGCGACCTGCTGCCCGTGAAGCCGGTCGTGCCGTCGCTGGTGCAGCTCGCCGACCCGAGCATGATCATCGACGCGGCGCGGGCCGCGCTGCTGCGCGAGCGCGGCTTCGAGGTGCGCGTCGTGCCGGGCGCGGGTCACACCATTCAGCGCGACGACTTCGACGGCTTCATGGCCTCGCTGGATGGCTGGATCTAGTCCGTCGTCGCACCGGTGAACCGGACCGCGCTCCGGTCCGCTCGCGGCGGCCGGTTCCCCGCGACGGGGACCGGCCGCCGCGCCGTGCGGGCCTTCGCCGTGCGCACCGCGCTCACGGCCGCCCGCCCGCCAGCACCTTCCACACCCCGGGGTCCTCGAACCCCAGCGCCCACAGCCCCGTCCGGGTGATCCCGTGCTTGCGCAGCACCGGCAGGTGGGCGGCGACCCCGCGCGCGTCCTGGTACCAGACGGTGCGCCTGCGGCCCTGTTCCTCGTAGCTGAAGTGGGGCGACCCCGCGTCCGGGTCGAGGCGGTACGGCGCGCCGGTCCGTTCGCGCAGCGCCTCGGCCTCCTTCCAGGTCACGTGCCGGGTGGGGCCGCCGGGGGTCCAGTCCCAGCCGTAGGCGGGCAGCGCCGTCTCGATCTTGGCGCGGGGGATCACGGCGGTGGCGTGGGCGAGGATGCGGTCGTACCACCGCGGGGTCGACAGCGGGCCCGGCTTCCCGCCCTCCCAGTGCAGGTTGTACGCCATGATGCGCACCCGGTCGGCGGCCCTGCCGAGTGCGGGGTAGTCCCAGATGCGGCCGCTGCCCCCGGTCTGCGGGGTGACCGCGACGGCGCACGTCTTCCGCTTCGTGTGCAGCGCCGCACACAGGTCGGTGACCAGGGCCGCGTAGCCGGCGCGGACTTCCCGGTAGGCGGGGTCGGGGGTCGGCGCGATGGTCTCGTAGTCGAGTTCGAGCCCGTCGTAGTCACCGCGTTCCGCGACGGCGAGGAGGGTGCGCAGGTGGGTGGCGCGGCGCTTCGGGTCGGTGAGGATCGCGGCGAGGACGCCGGCCGGGAGGGTCTCCATCACCGTCGGCACGACCTTGATCCCCGCCTTGTGGAGTCCGTCGACGATGCGGGGGTCCTCGGCGCCGTCGTGCGGGTCGACGCGGTCGGCGGCCCTGACCCGGTACCAGAACGGGCTGACGGTGTGCAGTTGGTCCGCGTGCGCGAGGGCGTCCCGGTAGCCCGTCTCCTGGTCCCAGTACGGCAGCCAGGCGGAGGAGGTGCGCGCGGTCGGCGCCGCTTCGGGCGCGGCGGGCACCGCGCCGGGCGCGGGCGGCACGGCCGCGACCGCCCCGAGGGCGAGGAGCAGGGCGGGCAGGGTGGTGTTCATGGGAGGAGCCTGGGGGCGCCGCGCCCGGCACGCGCCGTGTGCTGGGCCGGTCGGCCGCATCCGCCGTCCGGGCCCGCTCACCCCCTACGCTGCACGCGTGACGACTTCACTGGACGACGAGACCGCGCACGGCGACCCGGAGCGGCGCACCGACCTTCCCGGCAGTCGCGGGCCGACCGCGACGGTGGAGGTCGAGCCGTACGACATCGGGCCGGTGCGCATGGAGTACGCGCCCGAGCCCGACGGGGACCCCGATCCCGGCGAAATCGTCTGGACGTTCGTGCCGTACGAGGAGAACGACGGGCGGGGCAAGGACCGGCCGGTGCTGGTGGTGGCCCGGGAGGACGCGGGCACCCTGCTGGCGGTGCGGCTCTCCAGCAAGCGGCACGACCACGACCGGGAGTGGCTGCCCATCGGTTCGGGGCCGTGGGACAGCGCGGGGCGCGCGTCGTGGGTGGACCTGGACCGGGTGCTGCGGGTGCACGAGGAGGGCATGCGGCGCGAGGCGTGCGCCCTGGACCGCGCGTCCTTCGACCGGGTGGCGGGGCGGCTGGGCGAGCGCTACGGCTGGAGCGGCTGAGGCCGCCGCGTCTCAGGCCGCGAAGGCGGCACGGAACGCGGTGAGTGCGGGGCCCCTGCCGGTGCGGTCGAGCACGGCGAGGGTCACCCGCTCGAAGTGGGCGGCGAACCGGCCCTCCCCCGTGAGGAGTTTGCGGAAGACTCCGGCGACGGCGGCGGGGTCGTTCTGGAAGACGCCGCAGCCCCAGGCGCCGAGCACGATCCGCCGGTAGCCGTGCGCGACGGCGACCTCCAGGACGCGTTCGGCCCGCCGGGCGAGCGCCCATGGGACGCGGTGCTCGCGGGCGGGGTCGGTGCGCCGGATCACCCCGGCGTTGGGGGCGGGCGAGGTGAGGAAGCCGACGCGGTACGGGTCGGACAGCAGCGTGCCGCGGTCGTCGCGGAAGACGGGGACGCCCGGGGCGTAGATCACGCGGTCGGTGTAGAACACGTCGCGTTCGGCGCGGTGGTGGGCGTAGAACTCCGGGGCGCGCAGCAGGCAGGTGTAGAGGGCGGAGGACCGGCAGAGCGCCTCTTCCTGGGCCTGCGCCCCGTTGAGGTAGCCGCCGCCGGGGTTGCGGGCGGAGGCGAAGCAGAGCACGGCGACCGGGTCGGCGGCCTCGCCGGTCAGGCGGCGGGCCGCCTCGGTGCTGCTCTCGGCGGTGACCTCGAAGGCGGTGGCGCGGTCGGCGGCGGGCTCGGCGGGCACCGGTCCGGGTCCGTGCACACGGGTGCCGGCGACGGCCTCGGCCACGTCGGCGGCGATGGATACCTCGCGGCCCCGGGGGCAGGTGTACCGACCGGCGGCGACGATGTCCTCGGTTTCTCGCGCGACTTGGCGCAGGCGTGCACTCACGCCGGTGATCGTGCGGGACGGCGGGCCGGCGGCGCAACGGGATTTGCCGGGTTGGGACGAGGCGGAGGGGGGTCGGAGGGGTGCCACGCGGTGGTGCGCGCGGCCAAAAGGTGCCTCTTGTGCGGGGCCCGGACAGTGGGTTGGGTGGACTGCTGCGTCCCGGCCCGGGGAACCGTGGCGGGCGGGGCCGTTGAGCGAACCGGAGGAGAACACGGGTGCCACGAAGGAGGAACTGTCCATGCTGACAGCCCAGTTGACCGGCGAGGGGCCGCCCATCACGGAGACGGAGGCGGCCGACCTGCTGCGCTGCATCTGCTTCAAGACGGGGCCGCCCCGGATGCTCGGCGCGGAACTCGAATGGCTCGTCCACGACGCCGGCGCACCGCAGCGGCCCGTCACGGGCGAGCGTCTCGCCGCCGCCCACGAAGCGGCCCGCAGACTGCCGTTGCGGTCGGGACTCACCGTCGAACCCGGCGGCCAGCTCGAGCTCAGCTCGCTGCCCGCCGTCTCCCTCACCGAATTGCTGGACTCCGTGTCCGCCGATCTGACCGCCGTGCGCGCCGCGCTGGGGGAGCTGGGGCTGGCGCTGGCCGGGTTCGGCCAGGACCCGTGGCAGCCGCCGCGCCGCTTCCTGCGGGAACCCCGGTACGACGCGATGGAGACCGCCCTGGACCGTGCGGGGCCGGCGGGCCGCACGATGATGTGCTCCTCGGCGTCGATCCAGGTGTGCGTGGACGCCGGGCACGAGGGCCCCGGCCCTCGGGGCCTGGCCCGGCGGTGGGAGCTGGCTCACCTGCTGGGGGCGGTCCTGGCCGCCTCCTTCGCCAACTCGCCCTACGCGCAGGGGAGCCGTACGGGCTGGCGGTCGCACCGGCAGGCCCTGTGGGGCGACATCGAGGCGGGCCGCTCACTGGCCCCGCCCGCCGGGTCCGAGCCCCGCGCGGCCTGGGCCCAACGCGCCCTGGACGCGCCGGTGTTGTGCGTACGCGCCGAGGAGGGCGAGCCCTGGGACGTTCCGGAGGGGCTGACGTTCCGCGAGTGGACCCGCAGCCGGGCCCCGCGCGCACCCGACCGGGCCGACCTGGAGTACCACCTGACGACGCTGTTCCCGCCGGTGCGTCCGCAGGGGCACCTGGAGCTGCGGATGATCGACGCGCAGCCCGGCGAGGACGGCTGGGTGGTGCCGCTGGCGGTGACGGCCGCGCTCTTCGACGACCCGCGGGCCGCGGAGCACGCCTGGCAGGCCGTCCGTCCGCTGGCGAAGCGCGCCGGTCCCGGTCCCGCGCCGCGCAATCCGCTCTGGGAGGCGGCCGCCCGCGACGGGCTGGCCGACCCCGAGCTGCGCGCCGCCGCCGTCACCTGCTTCGCCGCGGCCCGGGACGCCCTGCCCCGGCTGGGCGCGTCGGCGGCCGTGCTGGACGCGGTGGACGCGTACACCGGGCGCTACGTGGCCCGGGGCCGCTGTCCCGCCGACGACCTGCTGGACGCCGGGCTGTGCCCGGCCGACGGTGCGTCCGACAGCACGGCCGGCGGCCCGGACACTCCTTCCTGCCCCGACTCCGGTGAGGATTCCCCGCGATGACCGACACAGCCCAGCCCCTGGAGGCCGACTCCGAGGGGCTTCGCAGCCGCGCCCTTCAGGCGCTCGCCGACGCGCGCCGCCGCACCGAACTGCTCACCTCCTGCGTCGACGACGGCGAACTGACCGCCCAGCACTCGCCGTTGATGTCGCCGCTGGTGTGGGACCTGGCGCACATCGGCAACCAGGAGGAACAGTGGCTGCTGCGCACCGTCGGCGGCCGCGAGGCGCTGCGCCCGGAGATCGACTCGGTGTACGACGCCTTCGAGCACCCGCGGTCGGCCCGGCCCGCCCTGCCGCTGCTCCCGCCCGCCGAGGCCCGCGCCTACGCGGCCGAGGTGCGCGGCCGGGCCCTGGACGTACTGGAACGCAGCCCGCTGCGGGGTGCGCCCCTGGAGGACGCGGGGTTCGCGTTCGGGATGGTCGCCCAGCACGAACAGCAGCACGACGAAACCATGCTGATCACCCATCAACTGCGCCGGGGGCCGGCCGCCCTGACCGCTCCCCCGCCGCCCGCACCGGACACGGCCGAGCGGATCAGGAGCGAAGTACTGGTCCCCGGCGGTCCGTTCACCATGGGAACGTCCGTCGAGCCGTGGGCGCTGGACAACGAGCGCCCCGCCCACGCCACGTTCGTCCCGTCCTTCTTCCTTGACACGACCCCGGTGTCGTGCGGGGCGTACCTGGAGTTCATGACGGACGGCGGATACGCCGACGCCCGCTGGTGGCGGCCCGAGGGCTGGGCCGCGGTCCGCGAACACGGCCTGCGGGCACCGCTGTTCTGGCGGCGGGAAGGCGGCCAGTGGCTGCGCCGGCACTTCGGGGTGGTGGAACCCGTGCCGCTGGACGAGCCGGTCCTGCACGTGAGCTGGTACGAGGCCGACGCGTACGCGCGCTGGGCGGGGCGGCGGCTGCCGACGGAGGCGGAGTGGGAGAAGGCCGCCCGGCACGACCCGGCGACGGGCCGCTCCCTGCGCTATCCGTGGGGCGACGCCGACCCGACCCCCGAGCGCGCCAACCTGGGGCAGCGCCATCTGCGACCGGCACCGGTGGGCGGCTATCCGGCCGGTGCGTCGCCACTCGGGGTACGGCAGTTGATCGGCGACGTGTGGGAGTGGACGGCGAGCGACTTCCTGCCCTATCCGGGGTTCGCGGCCTTCCCGTACCGCGAGTACTCGGAGGTCTTCTTCGGACCCGGGCACAAGGTGCTGCGCGGGGGTTCCTTCGCGGTGGACCCGGTGGCCTGCCGGGGGACGTTCCGCAACTGGGACCTGCCGGTGCGGCGGCAGATCTTCGCCGGGTTCCGCACGGCGCGCGACGCCGGGGAGGGCCAGCTCTGATGTGCCGTCACCTCGCTTACCTGGGGCCGGACGTGCCCCTGGCCGAACTGATCACGAGCCCGAAACTGGGGCTGTACCGGCAGGCGTGGGCGCCGCTGCACCAGAAGCACGGCACGGTCAACGCGGACGGCTTCGGCGTCGGCTGGTACGCCGGGGACGACCCCGCCCCGGCCCGTTACCGGCGTACGGGCCCCCTGTGGGCCGACGCCAACTTCCCCGACCTCGCCCGCGTCATCCGCTCCGGGGCAGTGCTGGCCGCCGTGCGGGACGCCACCGAGGCGGGTGCCGACGGGGAGGCGGCCGCGGCGCCCTTCGCGGCCGGGCCGTGGCTGTTCAGCCACAACGGGGCGGTGCGCGGCTGGCCCGCCTCGCTGAGCGGACCGGCCGCCGGGCTGCCTCCCGAGGCGCTGCTCACCCTGGCGGCCCGCAGCGACTCGGCCCTGGTGTGGGCGCTCGCCCTGCACCGCCTGCGCGCGGGCGCCGAGCCGGGGCGGGCGCTCGCCGAAACGGTCCTGGAGGTGGCGGCCGCGGCCCCCGGATCCCGGCTGAACCTCCTGCTCACCGACGGCACGACCGTCACCGCGACCGCCTGGGGCGACACCCTCTGGTACCTGGCCGAGCCCGGCCGGTACACCGTCGTCGCCTCCGAGCCGTACGACGACGACCCGCACTGGACCGAGGTCCCCGACCGCACGCTGCTCGCCGCCACCCGCACGGACGTCCTGCTGACCCCGCTCAAGGAGCCCACCGCGTGAGCCCGTACTCCGTCACCCGTACCCTGCCCGTGCACGCCACCGCGGCCGACCTGCGCACCGACGTCCTCCAGGGGCTGGGCCGCTCCCCCAAGTCGCTGCCGCCGAAATGGTTCTACGACGCCCGCGGCAGCGAGCTCTTCGAGCAGATCACCGCGCTGCCCGAGTACTACCCCACCCGCGCCGAGCGGGAGATCCTGCGCGAGCGCGCCCGGGAGATCGCGTCCGTCACCGGGGCCCGGACGCTCGTCGAGCTGGGCTCGGGGTCCTCGGAGAAGACCCGTGTCCTCCTCGACGCCCTGCCCGGGTTGCACACCTACCTGCCGGTCGACGTGAGCGAGAGCGCGCTGACCGCCGCCGCCGAAGCGCTGCTCACCGAGCGCCCCGGGCTGTCCGTGCACGCGCTGATCGCCGACTTCACGCGCGGGCTGACCCTGCCGGGGACGCCCGGGCCCCGGCTGGTGGCGTTCCTGGGCGGCACGCTCGGCAATCTGCTCCCCGACGAGCGGGCGGTGTTCCTGAAGTCGCTGCGGGCGCTGCTGCGACCGGGGGACGCGCTGCTGCTCGGCACGGACCTGGTCAAGGACGAGCAGACCCTCGTGGCCGCGTACGACGACGCGGCGGGCGTGACCGCCGCGTTCAACAAGAACGTCCTGTCCGTCCTCAACCGGGAGCTGGACGCCGACTTCGACCCGGACGACTTCGCCCACGTGGCGCGCTGGAACACCGAGCACGAGTGGATCGAGATGCGGCTGCGGGCCAGGTCCGCGCTGACGGTCAAGATCCGCGAGCTGGGGACGGTGGTCGCCTTCGACAAGGGTGAGGAACTGCGGACGGAGGTCTCCGCGAAGTTCCGCGAGGAGGGCGTACGGGAGGAGCTGGCGGCGGCCGGTCTGGCACTGCGGCACTGGTGGACGGACCGCGAGGGCCGCTTCGCGCTGTCGCTGGCCGCACCGGAGTAGGACCTTGCGACTCGGCTGCGGCGGCCGGGGAGGGGTGTGCGGCTCCCCTTCCCCGGCCGCCGCGCCGCGCAGCGCACTCGTGCCCTACTCGCTGTACTTCTGCAGTGTCCTCGTGATGCTCTGCGAGGCCTGCCGCGCGGCGGTCTTCGGGTCGGCGCCGCGCAGCACCTTCGTCATGTACGGCTTGATCGGGTTCTCCGCCTCGACCTCGCCCCACTTGGGCGACGAGGGGGTGGCGCGGCCGTACTTGGCGCCCTCGGCCATGGTCCGCACGCCCTCCTCCGTGCCGACCGCGGACGCCAGCCTGGACTTGTTGGGCACGTAGTTCATGGCGCGCGCGAGCTCCACCTGCCACTTGTCGCCGGCCAGCGCCGACACCACCTTGATGGCGGACCTCCGCTGGTCGGTGGCGCGGGGGACCACCAGGTCCGAGCCGCCGGTGAACACCGTGCCCGGCCGCTTCGAGGTCTTGCCGGGTACGGGGAAGAAGCCGATCTTTCCGCGCAGTGCGGGGTTCTTGGCCTCGATGAGCTTGGCGGTGCCGGGGGTGGCGACGATCTGCGCGATGTTCCCCCGGGCGAACAGGTCGCGCTGCGGCGGGTGCTCCTCGTCGGCGTCCTCGGGACCCCGTCCCAGGGCCTGGAGCTTCTTGTAGAAGGCCATGCCGGCGAGCGCGGCCCTGCTGTCGAGGGCTCCGCTCCACTGCCCGCCGGTCTCGACGGCGAGTTCGCCGCCCTCGTCCCAGACGAACCCGGAGAGCGTGTACCAGTCCTGGCCCGCCAGGTAGATGCCCTGGTTCGGGCCGGTGTTGAGCGTGCGGGTGTCGCGTATCCACTCCTCGCGGTCGGCGGGCGGCTTCGTGATGCCCGCTGCCGCGAAGAGGTCCTTGTGGTAGACGACCACGCGGTTGGCCGCGTACCAGGGGATGCCGTACTGGGCCTCGCCGACGCTGCCCGGCTCGGCGAGTCCCGGGAGCCAGTCCTCGGAGCCGAGGTCGCGCACCGCCTCCAGGGTCAGGTTCTCCAGGCCGCCGCCGACGGCGTACTGGGCCACCTGGGTGTTGCCGACCTCGATGACGTCCGGCGGGTCGGTGCCCCGCAACGCCTTGGTGATCCTGGGGCCGATGCCGGCCCAGGCCTGGATCCGGATGTCCAGCTCGATGCCGGGGTTGTCCTTCTCGAAGCCCGCCGTGAACCGTTCGAGGAAGTCCGGGGACGCGCTGTTCTCCATCAGCCAGACCGTGACGGTGCGGGTCCCGCCGTCGGCGGACGAGGAGCTGCCGAGGACGCCGCAGCCGGTGAGCAGGGCGGCGGACAGGGCGGTGGCGAGACAGGCGGAGGTGACGCGCTGTGGCACAAGGTTCACGATTCAAGAAATTGGCATGGACCAATCGCCGGGTCAAGGGGTTGCCGATCACATCTTGTACTTCGGCCGCCCGGGTCCCGGCCGCCGTCCGTTCACCTCAGGTACGTCCCCGACGCTCCTGGGCGTCCTTCATGGCGGGCGAGGACGCCGCCCACTGGGCGCGTACGACGGTGAAACCCGCCCGCTCGGCCGCCTCGCACACCAGCAGGTCGTCGTCGACGAGGGCCCTCACCCCGCGCGTCCGGGCCGGCTTCTTGAGCAGTTCCAGCTCGGTCAGCCGCGCGGGGCGGCGGTCGCGGTCGGCTCGCGTCCGGAGCCGTCCCTCGGGCAGCCCGTGGGCGGCGAGCCAGGCGACGGTGTCGGCGCGGCACCTCTCGGGGCGGCCGGTGAGGCAGCCGACCTCGCTTTCCCGCGCGTGGCGCAGCGCGAGGGCGACGCCTTCGGCGAACGGCGGGTCGGCGGGGGCGGCGGCGAAGAAGGCGTCCCAGTCGCGGGGTCGGCGCTCCAGGAAGCGCTGCCGGTGGGAGCCGTCGGCGAGGGTGCCGTCGAGGTCGAAGACGGCGAGGGGGAGGCGGTGGTCGTTCATCGCTCCACCCTGGGCAGCGGCTCGCGCGTCCGTTCGGGAATCTTCCCGGCGTCCGTGTGTTGTCCCTGGTGTGAGCACAGTGATCTCCCGGACCCGCTTCTCCGTACTCGACCGTTCCCGCGTGCGCGAGGGCCACGACGGCCCCGGGGCGCTGCGTGACACGGTACGGCTCGCGCAGCAGCTCGAACCCCTCGGCTACCACCGCTTCTGGGTCTCCGAGCACCACAGCGTGCCGGGGGTGGCCGGTTCGGCGCCGACCGTGCTGGCGGCGGCGGTCGCGGCGGCCACGTCCACGATCCGGGTGGGCACGGGCGGCGTCATGCTTCCCAACCACCAACCCCTGGTCGTGGCAGAGCAGTTCGGCGTCCTGGAGTCGCTGTTCCCGGGGCGGATCGACATGGGTCTGGGCCGGTCGGTGGGCTTCACGGACGGCGTACGCAGGGCACTTGGCCGGGACAAGGGCGACGCGGAGGGTTTCGCGGGCCAACTCGACGCGCTGCTGGGCTGGTTCACCGGGTCGGGGCCGGTGCACGCCTATCCGGCGGAGGGGCTGCGGGTGCCGCCCTTCGTGCTGGCCCTCGGCGAGGGGGCGTCGATCGCGGCGGCGGCGGGACTGCCGGTGGTGGTCGGCGACCTGCGGGGCCGGGACGAACTCCGGGCGGCGGTGGACCGCTACCGCGCGGAGTTCCGCCCGTCGGTGTGGTCCGACCGCCCCTACGTGACGATCGCGGGGACGGTCGCGGTGGCGGACACCGAGGAGGAGGCCCGCCGTCTGCTGGTGCCGGAGGCGTGGTCGATGGCGCACTCCCGTACGCACGGGACGTTCCCGCCGCTGCCGCCGGCCGAACGCGTGGAGGCGCTGGTGCGGGCGGGGGGCCTGGGGCCGAAGGAACGCGGCTTCTACGAGGACGGCCTGCGCGGCCATGTGCACGGTACGCCTTCCCAGGTCGCGGCGGCGCTGGAGGAGGTCATCGCGTCGACCGGCGCGGACGAGGTCCTGGTCACCACGAGCACGCACGACCGGGCAGCGCTCCTCGCCTCCTACCACCACCTCTCCCGCCTCTTCACCGCCCCCTGAAGCCCCCTCCCCTCCCGCACGGCTCCACCCGGAGTGACGCCCCTCCAGGGGCGCGGGGAACTGCGCGACCAGCCACGACGCACCCGCAGTGAACCGGAGGCAGCCGCGCGGCGAGCGCTTTAGGGAAAGGATGGGGTCTCCCCTGCTCGAACGGAGTTGAGAGCTTGGGGAAGGGTCCGGGGCCTCTCCTGCCCGAGCCGGGCGGGGCTGAGCGTCCGGTACCGGGGCTGAGCTCACGGCCTTGGCGGGGTCGCGCGTCCGGTGCAGGCGCTTGCGCAGGGGGCGGCACCCGGATGGGCCGGGAGCGGGAGGGGCCGCCCCCTTGCCCGCCCGTCCCGCCCCCTTGGGGCGGCCCCGTCGCCCAAGGGAGCGGGGCGGAAGGAGGGGCTGCGAAGCCCAAGGGAGCGGGGGCGAAGGCAGGCTGCGGAGCCCAAGGAGGCGGAGGCGGCGGGAGGCCGCGGCGGTCAAGAGGGTGGGGTGGGGAGGGAGGGAGCGCCGGGGGTGCAGGGGGGAAGGGAGGTCTAGGATGGGGGCGTTTGCCCCAGTTCCCCCCCCCGCCCCCCGGAGCCCCCATGCACGACCCCCTCATCCACGTGCGCGGCGCCCGCGAGCACAACCTCCGCGACGTCGACGTCGACCTCCCCCGCGACTCCCTCGTCGTCTTCACCGGCGTCTCCGGCTCCGGCAAGTCCTCCCTCGCCTTCGGCACCCTGTACGCCGAGTCCCAGCGCCGCTACTTCGAGTCCGTGGCCCCCTACGCCCGCCGCCTCATCCACCAGGTCGGCGCGCCCCGGGTCGACGAGATCACCGGGCTGCCCCCGGCCGTCTCCCTGGAGCAGCGCCGCTCCGCCCCCTCCTCCCGCTCCTCGGTCGGCACCGTCACCACCCTCTCGAACTCGCTGCGCATGCTCTTCTCCCGCGCGGGCGACTACCCCGAGGGCGCCGAGCGCCTCGACTCCGACGCGTTCTCGCCGAACACCGCCGCCGGCGCCTGCCCCGAGTGCCACGGCCTGGGCCTGGTCCACCGCACCACCGAGGCCCTCCTGGTGCCCGACCCCTCCCTCTCCGTCCGCGAGGGCGCGATCGCCGCCTGGCCCGGCGCCTGGCAGGGCAAGAACCTCCGCGACGTCCTGGACACCCTCGGGTACGACGTCGACAAGCCGTGGCGCGACCTCCCCCAGCAGGACCGCGACTGGATCCTCTTCACCGACGAGCAGCCCGTCGTCACCGTGCACCCGGTCCGCGACGCGGGCCGCATCCAACGCCCTTACCAGGGCACGTACATGAGCGCCCGGCGCTACGTGCTGCACACGTTCGCCGACACCAAGAGCTCGTCGCTGCGCGCGAAGGCCGAACGCTTCCTCACCAGCGACCCGTGCCCGGCCTGCGCCGGCCGCCGGCTGCGCCCGGAGTCCCTGGCCGTCACCTTCGCGAGCCGTACGATCGCCGAGCTGGCCGCACTCCCCCTGTCCGAGCTGGACCGCGTCCTGCGAGCGGGGGTCACCGGCGAGACCGCCCGGGTCCTCACCGAGGACCTGCGCGCCCGCATCGCCGTCGTCACGGAGCTGGGCCTCGGCTACCTCGGCCTGGACCGCACCACCCCCACCCTCTCCGGCGGCGAGCTGCAACGGCTGCGGCTGGCGACGCAGTTGCGGTCCGGCCTGTTCGGCGTCGTGTACGTCCTGGACGAGCCGTCCGCCGGTCTGCACCCCGCCGACGCGGAGGCGCTCCTCGTCGTGCTCGACCGGCTGAAGGCCGCGGGCAACTCCGTCTTCGTCGTCGAGCACCACCTCGACGTCGTGCGGCGCGCGGACTGGCTGGTGGACGTGGGTCCGGCGGCGGGCGTGCACGGCGGCCGCGTCCTGTACAGCGGCCCGCCCGCCGGTCTCGCCGACGTGCCGGAGTCCGCGACCCGCCCCCATCTGTTCGCCCACGAGCCCCTGCCGGTACGGGAGGTCCGCACGCCGTCCGGCCTGCTCGGGCTGGGTCCGGTCACCCGGCACAACCTGCACGCCCTGGAGGCCGAACTCCCGCTGGGCGTCCTCACCGCCGTCACCGGCGTCTCGGGGTCCGGCAAGTCCACCCTCGCCGCCGCGATCACCGAGGAACTGCCCGGCGTGCAGCGGCTGGTGACGGTGGATCAGAAGCCGATCGGCCGGACACCGCGCTCCAACCTGGCGACGTACACCGGTCTCTTCGACGTGGTGCGCAAGCTGTTCACGGAGACGGAGGAGGCCAGGGCGCGCGGTTACCGGGCGGGCCGGTTCTCCTTCAACGTGGCAGGCGGGCGCTGCGAGACCTGCCAGGGCGAGGGCTTCGTCTCGGTGGAGCTGCTCTTCCTGCCCAGTACGTACTCGCCCTGCCCGGACTGCCACGGCGCGCGCTACAACCCGGAAACCCTCCAGGTCACCCACCGGGGCCTGAACATCGCCGAGGTGCTCGACCTCACCGTGGAGCGGGCGGCGGAGTTCTTCGCCGGCGCCCCCGCCGCCGCCCGCAGCCTGCGCGCCCTGCTGGAGGTCGGCCTCGGGTACCTGACGCTGGGCCGGCCGGCGACCGAGCTGTCCGGCGGCGAGGCGCAACGCATCAAGCTGGCCAGTGAGCTGCAGCGCGCCACCACCCGGCGAGGTCACACCGTGTACGTTCTGGACGAGCCGACGACGGGTCTGCACCCGGCGGACGTCGAGGTCCTGATGCGCCAGTTGCACGGGCTGGCCGACGCGGGCCACACGGTGGTCGTCGTCGAGCACGACATGTCCGTGGTCGCAGGCGCCGACTGGGTGATCGACCTGGGGCCCGGCGGCGGCGACGCGGGCGGCCGTGTCGTGGCGGCCGGCCCGCCGCGCGAGGTGGCCCAGGCGCCGGACAGCCGGACCGCCCCCTACCTGGCCAGGGAGTTCGCGGGCGGGGCGTAGCCGGCGGTGTGCCCGTCCGCGGGCCGGCGCGGGCTCACCGCTTCGCCTTCCGGTTGGCCCGCAGCCATTCCTTGTTCATGGCCGCGATCGACGGCAGCGGAATCCCCTTCGGGCAGGCGGTGGCGCACTCCCCGGCGAGGGTGCAGCCGCCGAAGCCCTCGGCGTCCATCTGCGCGACCATGTCGAGCACGCGGGTCTCGCGCTCGGGGGCGCCCTGCGGCAGGACGTTCAGGTGGTTGACCTTCGCCGAGGTGAAGAGCATCGCCGAGCCGTTGGGGCAGGCGGCGACGCAGGCCCCGCAGCCGATGCACTCGGCGTGTTCGAAGGCGAAGTCGGCGTCGGCCCTGGGCACCGGGGTGGCGTGCGCCTCGGGGGCGGCGCCGGTCGGCACGCTGACGTAACCGCCGGCCTGGATGATCCGGTCGAACGCCGACCGGTCCACGACGAGGTCCTTGACGACCGGGAAGGCGGCGGCCCGCCACGGTTCGACGTCGATGGTGTCGCCGTCGGAGAAGGACCGCATGTGGAGCTGGCAGGCGGTGGTGCGCTCGGGGCCGTGGGCGTCGCCGTTGATGACGAGCGAGCAGGCCCCGCAGATGCCCTCGCGGCAGTCGTGGTCGAAGGCGACGGGGTCCTCGCCGCGCAGGATGAGCTCTTCGTTGAGGGTGTCGAGCATCTCCAGGAAGGACATGTCGGCGGAGATGCCGTCGACGTCGTAGCGCGCCATCTCCCCGGGGGTGTCGGGGTTCTTCTGGCGCCAGACGCGCAGGGTGAGCCTCATGCGTAGCTCCGCTGGGTGGGGTGGACGTACTCGAAGACGAGGTCTTCCTTGTGCAGGACGGGGGCGTCGCCGGTGTGCTCCCAGGCGGCGGCGTACGCGAAGCGTCCGTCGTCGCGGGCGGCCTCGCCGTCCGGGGTCTGGGACTCCTCGCGGAAGTGGCCGCCGCAGGACTCCTCGCGGTGCAGGGCGTCGAGGCACATCAGCTCGGCCAGCTCCAGGTAGTCGACGATCCGGTTCGCCTTCTCCAGGGACTGGTTGAACTCCTCGCCCGTGCCCGGGACCTTGATCCGCCGCCAGAACTCCGCGCGGATCTGCGGGATGCGGCCGAGGGCCTTGCGCAGCCCTTCCTCGGTGCGGGCCATGCCGCAGAACTCCCACATCAGCTCGCCCAGTTCGCGGTGGAAGGAGTCGGGTGTGCGGTCGCCGTCGACGGCCAGGAGCCGCGCGATGCGCTCCTCGGTCTCGCGCACGGCCTCCGCGGCGGCCGGATGCGTGGCGTCGACCGGGTCCGGTGCGGCGTGCCGGGCGAGGTAGTCGTTGATGGTGGCCGGGAGGACGAAGTACCCGTCGGCCAGGCCCTGCATCAGCGCGGACGCGCCGAGGCGGTTGGCGCCGTGGTCGGAGAAGTTGGCCTCGCCGATGGCGAAGAGGCCGGGGACGGTGGTCTGGAGGTCGTAGTCGACCCACAGGCCGCCCATCGTGTAGTGCACGGCGGGGTAGATCCGCATCGGGGTCTCGTACGGGTCCTCGGCGGTGATCCGCGCGTACATGTCGAAGAGGTTGCCGTACTTGTCCTCGACGGCCTTGCGGCCCATCCGGGCGACGGCGTCCGCGAAGTCGAGGTAGACGCCCTGCCCGCCGGGGCCCACCCCCCTGCCCTCGTCGCAGACGTTCTTCGCGGCGCGGGACGCGATGTCGCGGGGGACGAGGTTGCCGAAGGAGGGGTAGATCCGCTCCAGGTAGTAGTCGCGCTCCTCCTCGGGGATCTCGCGGGCGGGGCGGGTGTCGCCCTTGGCCTTCGGCACCCAGATGCGGCCGTCGTTGCGCAGCGACTCGCTCATCAGCGTCAGCTTGGACTGGTGGTCGCCGGTGCGCGGGATGCAGGTGGGGTGGATCTGGGTGAAGCAGGGGTTGGCGAAGTAGGCCCCGCGCCGGTGGGCCCGCCAGATCGCGGTGGCGTTGGAGTTCATGGCGTTCGTCGACAGGTAGAAGACGTTGCCGTAGCCGCCCGACGCGAGGACGACGGCGTCCGCGAAGTGGCTGGAGATCTCCCCGGTGACCAGGTCGCGCGCCACGATGCCGCGCGCCTTGCCGTCCACCACGATCAGGTCCAGCATCTCGGTGCGCGGGTGCAGCTCGACGTTCCCGGCGGCGATCTGCCGCGACAGCGCCTGGTAGGCGCCGAGGAGGAGCTGCTGACCGGTCTGGCCGCGTGCGTAGAAGGTCCGGGAGACCTGGACGCCGCCGAAGGAACGGGTGTCGAGCAGGCCGCCGTACTCGCGGGCGAAGGGCACGCCCTGCGCCACGCACTGGTCGATGATCTCCACCGAGATCTGTGCCAGCCGGTGCACGTTCGACTCGCGCGCCCGGAAGTCGCCGCCCTTGACCGTGTCGTAGAAGAGGCGGTGGACGGAGTCGCCGTCGTTGCGGTAGTTCTTCGCCGCGTTGATGCCGCCCTGGGCGGCGATGGAGTGGGCGCGGCGCGGGGAGTCCTGGAAGCAGAACTGGACGACGTGGTAACCCTGTTCGGCGAGCGTCGCGCCCGCCGAGCCGCCCGCGAGGCCGGTCCCGACGACGATGACGGTGTGCTTGCGCCGGTTGGCCGGGTTGACCAGCTTCGCCTGGAAGCGGCGGGTGTCCCAGCGCTCGGCGACGGGCCCGGCGGGGGCCTTGGTGTCGGCGATCGGATCGCCCGTCGTGTAGTCGGCGTACGACGTGGTCATGTGTCAGCCCACCAATCCGGTCATGACCGCGACCGGCACGGAGAGGAAGCCCACGGTCAGTACCAGGGCGAGGAGGTCGGCCAGCGTCCTGAGCACGCGCTCGCGGGTCGCGCTGCCGACGCCGAGGGTCTGGGCGGCGCTCCAGAAGCCGTGCCGGACGTGCAGGCCGACGGCGAGCATGGCGACGACGTAGATCGCGTTGCCGTACCAGGTGGAGAAGGTCGCGACGACGTTCTCGTACGGCTTTCCGTGCTGCGCGTTCCCGTTGACGGTGAGCGTGGTCAGGTCGAGGAGGTGCCAGACGATGAACAGGGCGAGGATGACGCCGCCCCAGCGCATGGTGCGCGTCGCGTAGCTGGCGCGTCGGCGCCGGTGGACGTACTTCTGCGGCCTGGCCCCGAGGTCGCGCCGGCTGAGCTGGTACGCGGCCGCGCCGTGGCCGATGACGGCGGCGAGCAGCAGCACCCGCACGAGCCACAGCGCCCACTCGTAGTGCAGCACCGGGTCGCCCATGGTGCGCAGCCAGTGCGCGTACCCGTTGAACTCGTCGGTCCCGAAGAAGATCTTCAGGTTGCCGATCATGTGGGCCACGAGGTAGCCGAGCATGATCAGTCCGCTGACGGCCATGACGGTCTTCTTGCCGACGGTGGAGCCCCAGAAGCCGCGGAGTCCTGAGGCGTGCCGCACGGGCGGTTTTCGGGTGGGCGGGGTGTCCCGCCGCGTTGCCGGAGCCATGGTCCGAAACGCTAGGGCCGAAGGACCCCAGAGGTCCAAGACATGGTCCGGCTCATGTCCATAGCTTCAGCCTATCGGCGCACCTAGACTGGGATCATGCAGTTCCAGCAGCTCCGCTATTTCGTGGCCGTCGCCGAGTCCCGGCACTTCACCCGCGCCGCCGAGGAGCTGCACGTCGCGCAGCCCTCGCTGTCCCAGCAGATCCGCTCCCTGGAGCGCGAGCTGGGCGCGGACCTGTTCACCCGGGCCCGGGGCAACATCGCCCTCACCGACGCGGGCGAGGCCCTCCTGCCGCTGGCCCGGCGCATCCTCGCCGACACGGACACCGCCCGCCGCGAGGTGCAGGAGCTGGCCCGGTTGCGCCGGGGCCGGGTCCGGCTGGGTGCGACACCGAGCCTGTGCACGGGCCTGCTGCCGGACGTGCTGCGCACCTTCCACGACGCGCACCCGGGCATCCAGCTCCTCGTCGAGGAGGGCGGCTCGCACGACCTGGTCCGCGAACTGGCGCGCGGCGCGCTGGACCTGGCCCTCGTCGTGCTGCCGCTGCCCACCCCCTCACCCGCCCTCACCACGGTCGAACTCCTCCACGAGGACCTGGTGGTGGTCTCCTCCCCGGCGGAGCGCGCCCCGCGCCGCCCGGTGCGCATCGCTGATCTCCGCGACACCCCGATGGTGATGTTCCGGCACGGCTACGACCTGCGGGAACTGACCGTCGCCGCCTGTCGTTCGGCGGGCTTCGAGCCGGCGTTCACCGTCGAGGGCGGTGAGCTGGACGCGGTGCTGGGCTTCGTACGGGCGGGCCTCGGGGTGGCGGTCGTGCCGCGCATGGTGGCGGAGCGGGCGGCCACCGGCCTGCGGGTCACGGAGCTGGCCCGGCCGGGGCTGCGGCGCACGATCGCGCTGGCGCACCGCAGCGACGTGGCGCCTCCCCGGGCGGCACGGGAGCTGCAGCGGGTGCTGCTGGCGGCGCACGCGTAGGCGCGGCCGGTCCGCCGCACCGGCCGCGCCGCCCCGTGTCCCTCAGATCGCGTCGGTCAGCATCAGGGAGTGGATGCGGTCCGGGGCGCCCGGACGGGCGTAGTACCAGCCCTGCGCGGTGTCGCAGCCGAGTTCCCGCAACTGGTCGGCCTGCGCGCCGGTTTCGACGCCTTCGACGGTGACGGCCAGCTCCAGGCTGTGCGCGAGCGAGACGATGCCCTCGACGATCTTCAGGTCGACGGGGTCGGCGGGGGCGCGCTGCATGCTCTGGGTGAAGGAGCGGTCCAGCTTGAGGACGCTCACCGGCAGCCGGCGCAGGTTGGCGAGGTTGGAGTACCCCGTGCCGAAGTCGTCCAGGGCGATGTCGACGCCCATGTCGGCGAGTTGGCGCAGCGGCTTGAGCAGGCCCTCGTCGGCTCCTATCAGCGCGGACTCGGTGACCTCCAGGCACAGGGCGCCGGGCGAGAGTCCGGCCCGCTCCAGGACCTCCACCGTGTCGGCGACGAGGCCGGGGTGGTGGAGCTGGGTGGGCGAGAGGTTGACGTTGATGCGCAGCGGGCCGCCGTCGGCGTGCCGCTCCTGCCAGACGCGGGCCTGGGCGACGGACTCCTCCAGCACCCAGCGGCCCAACGGCACGATGAGGCCGGTGTGTTCGGCGAGCGGGATGAACCGGTCGGGGCCCAGCACGCCGTGCTGCGGGTGGCTCCAGCGGACCAGGGCCTCCGCGCCGTGCACGCTGCCGTCGCCGAGGTGGACGAGCGGCTGGTACTCGATGAAGAACTCGCCGCGTTCCAGGGCGGCGGGCAGCGCGTTGGTGAGACCGTGCCGGGTGATGGCGCGCTCGTCGGCCTCGCGGTCGGCGAACTCGAAGCGGTTGCCGCCGGCCGACTTGGCGCGGTACATGGTGATGTCGGCGCTGCGCAGCACGTCGGCCGGTCCGCGTTCGCCGGCCGGGCCCTCGACGATGCCGATGGAGCCGCGCACGGTGATCTCGCGGCCCTCCAGGTGGATCGGGGTGGCCAGCGCGGACAGTATCCGGGCGGCCAGGTCGTCCACGTCGCGGCGGGTGGTGGCGCCGGTGGTGAGCGCCACGAACTCGTCGCCGCCGAGCCGGGCGACCATCTCGCCGGGCGCGGTCGCGCAGGCCTGGAGGCGGTCGGCGACCTCCACCAGCAGGCGGTCGCCCGCGGAGTGGCCGAGGCTGTCGTTGACGGCCTTGAAGCCGTCGAGGTCCAGGTAGCACAGGCCGAAGCGGGCGTTCTCGCCGGCGGCGAGCGCCTTCTCCAGGCGTTCGAAGAACAGGGTGCGGTTGGGCAGCCCGGTGAGGGCGTCGTGGGTGGCCTCATAGCGCAGCCGCAGGTTGAGCAGCCGGCGCTCGGTGGTGTCCTCCATCAGGGCGAGCTGGTACTGGGGGCGGCCCTCGGCGTCGCGCAGCAGGGAGACGGTGAGGTTGGTCCACAGGACGGTGCCGTCGCCCCGGTAGAAGGCCTTCTCGCTGCGGTAGTGGTCGCGTTCGCCGCGCACCAGTTCCTCGTACATCCGCCAGACCTGGGCGGAGTCCTCGGGGTGCCCCCAGTCGGTGACCTTGCGGCCCTTGACCTGGGACTCCAGGCCGCCGAACATGCGGGTCAGCGTTTCGTTGACCTCCAGGATGGTGCCGTCCAGGGCGGCGATGCCGATGCCGACGGCGGCGCCCTCGAAGACCGCCCGGAAGCGTTCCTCGGTGGCGTGCAGGGCCTGTTGGGCCTCGCTGCGGGCGCTCAGCGCGGACCGGGCGATGGCCTCCTGCTCGCGCAGGGTGCGCTCGCGCAGGGCCTTGGCGAACCCGGCGGCGATGCCGTGCTGGAGCCGGGCGCAGCGGGCCCGGTTCTCCTCGGCGACCAGCGTGGTGCCCTCGGCGGAGGTGTCCGCGCAGTACAGGACGAGGTAGGAGTCGATGACGCCGAGGGTGCGGACGAGGGCGTCGGGGTCGGTGCAGTGCGCCGCGACGAGCGCTTCCCCGACCGCGTGCGCGGGGGCGGTGTCGAAGGGCCGCCCGTGCAGGGCGGTGCCGAGCCGCCGGGCGAGCGGCAGGAGGAGCTGCTCGAACTCGGGGCGGGTCAGGGAGGTGGCGGTGGCCGGGAAGATGGCCCGGCTCCAGATGGTCGCGAACCGGCGCAGCCTGTCCTCCGGGCTGCCGGGCGCGTCGTCGTCCGTGCCGACCGCGCCGACCGCGCCGAGCACGGAGGACGGGTCGGCTTCGCCGGGCGAGGGATCGGTACGGTCGGACGGGGCCGGGGGGCGGCCGCCGTCCGGGGTCTGCGCCTGCGCGCTCACGCCGTGCGCCCCACCCCTGCGAAACCCGAGAACGCGTACGGGTCCTCCTGCGCCACGGGGGTCTCCGGGCGCCACTCGGCCATCTTCACCAGGCCGGGTTCCACCATCTCGTACCCGTCGAAGAAGCGGGCGACCTCGTCGCGCGTGCGCATGATCAGCGGGTTCTTGATCTGCCGGTAGACGTCGACGGCGCCGCCGGCCGTCTCCTGGTCGGTCGGGATGCCGTCGTACGCGGCGTGCGTGACGATCAGCAGGCTGCCGGGCGCCAGCGCGTCGCGGAGCGTGGCGACGGCGGCCTGCGGGTCGTCGGCGTCCTCGATGAAGTGCAGGACGGCGACGAGCAGGAGCGCCACCGGTCTGTCCAGGTCGAGGAGGCCCGTGAGCTCCGGGGCGGTGAGGATGTCCTTGGGGGTGCGCAGGTCGGCGGCGACGACGGTGGCCAGCTCGTTGCCCGCCAGCACGGCCTGGCTGTGCGCGACGGCCACCGGGTCGTGGTCGACGTACACCACGCGGGCGCTCGGGTCGGCGCCCTGGGCGACCTCGTGGACGTTGCCGAAGGTGGGGATGCCGGAGCCGATGTCGAGGAACTGGGTGACGCCCTCGGAGAGCGCGTGGCGCACGGCGCGGCGCATGAACGCCCGGTTGGCCTGCATGACCTTGGGCAGCCCCGGCAGGAACTCCATCGCGCGGCGGGCGGCCTCCCGGTCGACCTCGAAGTTGTGCGAACCGCCCAGGTAGAAGTCGTAGATGCGGGACACGCTCGGCATCGAGAGGTCGATGCCGGGCGGGGCCCAGGCGGGACGCTCCATCAAGGTCTCCAACAAGTCGCCACGACGAGTGCGGGCACGGAAGGGACGTCCGTGCCCGGTGTTCGAGCCGAGGCTACTGATCCGCTGCCAGCAGGGCGAGCGAAAACGGAAATTGGCGGTCCGTTCTCGGTCACACCCGAAAGCAAATGCGCGGTTTCGCGGCAGCTCCGGGCGGATCTGCCGCACGCACTCGGCCCGTCGGACCCACGCGCGCGGGCCCGACGGGCCGAACTGTACGAGGAAGCGGGGCCTGGGGCCTACTTGAGGCTACCGGGGGGCGCCGACGAGCCCGCCCCGGGGAGACACGGCGTACCAAGTGCCGCCCACGCCCTGCCCGTTGGTGTCGCCGGCCTTCGTGTCACCCGAGAAGGTGTAGAGCGGCCAGCAGTCGACGGCCTGCTGCTTGACGCCGTCGGGGCGGTGGTGGACGACGTACCCCTTCTGCCGGATGCCGACGGTCTTCTCCTTCGGCACCGGCGGCACGGCCGGCCACGTGGTGAGGCAGGCGCCGGTGCAGGCGCTCTTCATGGGCCAGGCGGAGTCCTTCGTGAAGCGGTAGACGGTCCTGCCCCGGGAGTCCACGACGATCTCGCCCAGTTCGGGGTCCTTGCGGACGGACATGCCGGGGAGGGCGGCGGGAGCGCCGGACGCCGCGGGCCGTCGGGCGTCCCGCGCGCCGGGGGCCGCCTTCCCGCCGTCCGGCGCCGCGGCGAACCAGGTGCCGCCCACGCCCTGCCCCTTGACGTCCCCGGCCTCGGTGTCCCGGGCGAAGCGGTACAGGGGCCGGCCGCCGAGGGTGAGCTGCCGGCTGCCGTCGGCGCGGGTCACCGATCCGACGGCGGAGGGATCGGTTCCGGGCACCGCGGTGGCGGCGTCGGCGGGCACCGGGGGCCAGGTCTTCGCACAGTCGCCGTCGCAACGCGACGCCGGGGGTTTCGCGGTGTCCTTGTCGAACCGGTAGAGGGTCATGCCCGCGCTGTCGGTGACCACCTCGCCCAGTCCGGCGTCGTCGCGCGCGGCGAGCTGCCCGGCCCTCCGGGGGGCGGCGGCCTTGTCGTCGCCGTACCCATAGCCCTCGCCCCCGCCCCCGGCGGCTGCCGGGCCGCCCACGGACCGCGCGCCGGCGGGGCCGTCTCCGCTGTCCTGACCGCACGCCGTCGTCAGCGTCAGCACCGCCGCCGCCGTCACCGCGAGCGAGACATTCCGCCAGGTACCCATGTCGACTCCCGTTTCCCGAGCTTTCCCGAAGTGGGGGGCGACGCCGCTGTGCGCCGCTCTCGGGACGGGGTACGTGCGCGGGCGGCCCGCGCGTTCAACGCCCGGGGAAAAACTTCCCACCTCTCGAACGCACGCGCTTTCTCATCTCATATGCAAATTCGAAAAAGTCCCCACCATCGAGCGGATCGATTACCTCTGCCGGGTGCCGCTCGTTGAGCAGGCTCATGATGCCCCTCGTGTACGGATCACGCCGGAAGCCCGGTCCGCTCCTCGTACGTCTCCTGTCCTCGGCCGCCCTGTGCTGGCTGCTGGCGGGCTCCGTGCCCGCCTCCGCGGACAGTTGCGCCTACGCGTCCACCGACCAGGGGGTCGCGGTGTCGATCGCGGGCGGCGACAGCGCGGCCTGCTGGCCGCCGCCGGCACCACCGCCCCCACCGCCCCCTCCGCCGGAGCCCCCGCCTCCGCCTCCACCCCCTCCACCGCCTCCGCCGCCCCCGGACCCCAAGCCCCCGGCCCAGCCGCCGAAGCCCCCGCCGCCCGAACCGAAACCCGAACCCCCGGCGCCGCCCGCCCGGCCGAAGCCACCCGCCCCGCCCGAACCGCCCGTCCCGCCGGATCCGGTACGGGCCGCCCCCGCGCCCCCGGCGCCCGCCCCGACTCCGCCGCCCGCCCCGCGACCCCCCGCCCCGGTTCCCGCCCCACCCGCCGCCCAGGCTCCGCCCCCGCCGAAGGCGGTCGCCCTGCCCGCCTACCGCAAACCGGCCCGCCAGCAACCCCGGGGGCAGACCTCGATGCTGACCCTCGCCCTCATGATCACAGCGCCCGCGGTGTTCGCCGTCGCGGTCCTGCGCCCCCGCTCGTCCCGCTGAGCGGCCTCACCGAAGGAGGTTCCCCGTGTCGGAATGGCTTGTTCTGACCATCGCGATGGCCGCTGCCTGCGCCGTCGTCCTCACCATCGTCGTGATCAACAACCGCCGGATCGGCGAGGACGACGACCCGTCGGAAACGCCGGACGTCCTCGAGTACATGACGATGATGATCGGCGTGATCTACGCCATCGTCCTCGGCCTCGCCATCGCGGGCGTCTGGGAGGGCCGCGGCGCCGCCCAGGAGTCGGTGCGCCTGGAGGCCCAGGCCCTGCACGAGGTCAGCACCCGCGCCGAGGTCTACCCCGCCGAGGTCCGCACCCGGATCCGCAGCGACATCGACGCCTACGTCAGTCACGTCGTGCACACCGAGTGGCAGCACATGGTCGACCACAACGAGGTCACCGACCAGGGCGACGACCTCCTCGCGCGCGTCCGCCAGGACGTCACCCTCTACGCCCCGAAGACCGACCTGGAGGGCCAGGCCTACCAACCCCTGGTCGACCAGGTCGCCGCCGCCGACGACGCCCGCGACCAACGCGCCCAGAACACCGAGGCGACGATGCCGCCCATCGTCTGGTTCGGCCTGATCACCGGCGCACTGATCACGGTCGGCCTGATCTTCACCCTGCAAATCCGGCGCACCCCGCGGGAGTTGCTGCTCGCCGGGCTCTTCAGCGTGATGATCGCCTTCCTGCTCTTCCTCATCTGGGACCTCGACGCCCCCTTCGGCCACGGGATCGCCGCCACCCCGGACCCCTTCGTGAACAGGTTCCCGGGCGCCGCATAGCGCGGACACCGCCACGCGGCGCCCCACCCAGCCCCACCGGGCGGCTCCTGCCCGGTGGGGCTGGGTCAGGAGGGGGCGCCGGACGGCTCGCCCAGGGTGTGCAGGCAGTCCCGTACGGCATGCGCCTGCGACGGATCCGCGATCAGCGCGACGTGGTTGTCCGGGCGGACCAGGACCAGGGCGTCGCCCGTGATGCCGTACGCGGTCCTGGCGTGGTCCGCGGTGTCCGCGAGGTCGCTGCGCGGGCCCGCGTCCAGCGCGTACGCGTGGAGCCGGTCGCTCCGCCGGGGCAGGGCGCGGGCCGCTCGCGCGCCGAAGGCGAGCAGGGTGACGTGCGGGCCCGCGAAGACTTCGAACAGGCGCACGGGAGCTCCGGTCCGGGCGTCCGCGCACGGGGCGTCCGGGGCGCGGTCGCCCGGCCGGAGCGGGGTGTCGACGGTGGTGGGCGGGGCGAGGGAGCTCCAGCGGTAGCCGATGCCGAGGCCGCTCATGGCGTCCGTGATGCCCACGTCCAGGCCGCCGCCCGGCCGCTTGATCGCGGCCAGGACCACGTCGAGTCCGCGGGAGGTGAGGTCCAGGGTCCGGGCGGCCACCGGGAGGCGTTCCTCCTCGTAGGTGTCGAGGAGCGCTTCGTCGGCCCGGCCCGTCGCGACCGCCGCCAGCTTCCAGCCGAGGTTGTGCGCGTCCTGGATGCCGGTGTTCATGCCGAGTCCGCCCGCGATGGGGTGGACGTGCGCGGCGTCGCCCGCCAGCAGGACGCGGCCCGCGCGGAAGCGGTCGGCCATCCGGACGTTGACGCGGTACGTGGACAGGAGCGCGGCCTCGGTGAGGGTGACGCCGGGGAGGCGGGCGTGCCGGTCGAGGAGGCGCTGGAAGCCGTCGCGGGAGGGCGGTACGGGGGTGCCGTCCGCGGCGCGCTCGGGCCCGGCCTGGAACCACCAGTGCGCGGCGGTGCCGGGGATCGGGCAGAGCATGACCGCGCCGTCCTCGTCGAACCACTGGTGCCAGTGGTCCCGGCTCAGGCCGTCCGCACCGGTCAGGGCGACATCACCGGTGACCATCACCTGCTCCTCGCGGGTGTCGCCCTCGAAGGTGGCGCCCATGAGCTTGCGCACGCGGCTGCGCCCGCCGTCGCAGCCGACGAGGTACCGCGCCTCGATCGCCTGCCCTCCGGCGGTCCGCGCGAGAACGGCCGCCGTCGATTGCTCGTACGAGACGATCTCCATACCCAGTTCGACGCGCACCCCGTGGGCGGCGAGGCGGTCGCGCAGGATCTCCTCCAGCTTCCACTGGGCGAGCAGCCATCCCCGGTCGTACGGGACGTCGGGCGTCGGCCGCCGGCCCGCCCAGGGGTCGGCGTCGGCGACGGGGAGGCCGTCCCGGTACTTGCGCATGGGGACCGGCGCGCGTCCGCCGTCCAGCACCGCTCGGACGACGCCGAGGTCTTCGAGCACTTCCAGGGAGCGCTGGTTCGGACCCTTGGCCCGGGAACTGCGAGGGAATTCCGGGGACTTGTCGACCACCCGGACGGATACGCCGCGCCGGGCCAGGTCCAGCGCCAGGGTCAGCCCGGTCGGGCCGGAGCCCACGATCAGCACGCTCGTCGTCATCTCGGTTCCTCCGTCGCGAATGCGGTCGGCCACGGCTCCGTGCCCCGGGAAGAACACCACAACCGAGAATCAAATGCAACCGAGTAACGTTTTGCGACGTCACCTTTACCTGCGGCGGCGCCAGGGGCTCCGCCTCCCTGACCGCGTCGGGCGGTGCGGCGGTGCGCCGCCGGGCGGCGGGTGCCCGCCGCCACTGACGCGCCGCCGACGGTGCGCACGCCGATGGGCCCGAGTCCGGTACGGGGGCTCGGGCCCATCGGCGCAGGGGGCTCTCCGCGCGGCGGTCAGGTCCGGCCGCCCGGGGTGTCGCGGCGGCGGGCCACGAAGATCGCGCCGCCGAGCGCGGCGGAGGCCACCAGGCCCGCGCCGACGGCCACGTCCGTGTCGCTGGGTCCGCGTGAGCCGCCGAGGCCGCCGTGCGCTCCGCGTCCGGCGAGGACGGTGAAGCGGTGGGTGGCGACCATCGTGTCGTCGCTGCACTTGACGGTCAGGTCGTAGTGGCCGGGGGCGGCGTGGTCATGGATCCGGGCCGACGCGTACCCCTTGCTCCCGGCCGACAGGCCGACCTGCGAGAAGGCGTCGGACGTCACGGTCCCGCCATGGCCGCAGCCGGTCGCCGCGATCGAGATCGTCCCGCCCTGGTGCACGGAGTACGGGTTGACCGTGACACCGCCGGGCCCCTCGGCCGCCGGCGCCGCCGGAGCCGAGAGGGCGAGGGCCGTGCAGGCGAGCGCGGTCGCCGCGTAGGCACGTGAAGCACGCATCGTGGAACCTCCTGGGAAGACGCTCCGGGGCGGTGCTCCGGGAGATTCGACGAGGACGCCTTCCATGACGAACCATCACGTCGGCCCTCAGTGCCCGCACTCCGCACTGGGCCGGACCGGTGACGTAACGGCCCGATCCGGTGACAGGTACCTGACGCCCCCTCACCTGACAGCACGTCATCTCACGGTGCGTCAACTGGCGTGCCCGCCACCCGTTCGCCCCGCGCACCTCGCCGCCCCGGCAGGGCGCGCTTAGCGTCCGTACCAGAACAGCGGGACC
Source organism: Streptomyces sp. NPDC088745 (assembly GCF_044751045.1). Classification (NCBI taxonomy): domain Bacteria; kingdom Bacillati; phylum Actinomycetota; class Actinomycetes; order Kitasatosporales; family Streptomycetaceae; genus Streptomyces; species Streptomyces sp. NPDC088745. The sequence continues at coordinate 30,893 of NZ_JBIVLB010000009.1, read as the reverse complement.
GTGCACGGCGGGCCGGCCGGGCGCGACGAAGGGAGCGGCAGCATGGGGCACCACCGGCAGGAATGGCGCGGCGCGCACCCCCGGCGGCGTCCGCCGTGGGGAGTCCTGGCGCTGGCGATGCTCACCGGGCTCGCCCTGTTGCGCAACGGCAGCGAGATCGACTTCGGACCGCCCCAGCCCGCGGCGGCCGCCGCCCGGGACAGCGGCTCCGACGGGTCCGCGGCGCGGCCGGCGGCGCACGGGGCGGCCCCGCTCGCGTACGCGCCCGCCGCCCGCGTCCGCATTCCCGCGCTGCGGGTGGACGCGCCGACCGTGGACGTCGGGCTCGACCCGGAGGGCTGGATCGAGGCCCCTCCCCCGCAGGACGCCAACCTCGCGGGCTGGTACCAGAACGGCGTCTCCCCCGGCCAGAACGGGACGGCCGTCGTCGTCGGGCACGTCGACAACGCCACCGGCCCCGCGGTCTTCTTCGGCCTGGGAGCGGTCGGGAAGGGCCAGCGCGTCGAGGTGGACCGCTTCGACGGACGCACCGCGGTCTTCGAGGTGTACGGGGTGGAGGTGTACGCCAAGGAGGACTTCCCCGGCTCCCGGGTCTACGGCGGCACCGGACGCCCGGAGCTGCGGGTCATCACCTGCGGCGGGGGCTACGACCGGGACAGCGGCTACGCGGGGAACGTGGTGGTCTTCGCGCGGCTGGTGGCCACCCGGTAGCCCCGGGCGGCCACCGCACCCGCTAGGCGTCCTGCGGGACCGTGATCCGGTACCCCTGGTCCAGCAGTTCGGGCAGGTAGGTGCGCAGCGCCCGCACCGTGCCGCTCCGGTCGCCGCCCGCGTCGTGGGAGAGGACGACGACCCCCGGGCCGGCCCCGGCCCGCACCCGGCGGACGATCGCCTCGCTGCCCGGTTCGGTCCAGTCGAGGGTGTCCGTGGTCCAGCCGAGCGGCTCCATGCCGAGGTCCGCGCCGATCTCGAAGGAGGCCCGGTTCCAGGCCCCGTACGGCGCCCGGTACCAGCGGGGCGCCTCGCGGACCGCCTTCTCCACCACGTCGCTGGTGCGCGCCATCTGGGAGCGGATGCGCGAGCGGGGCAGCTTGGGCATCAACGGGTGCGACCAGGAGTGGTTGCCGATCACATGGCCGTCGTCGACCATCTCGCGCAGCAGGTCCTGGTGGTCGACGGCCATCTCGCCGCAGACGAAGAACATGGCGCGCGTCCCGTGCCGGCGCAGTGTCCTGAGGATGGCCGGGGTGTAGCGGGGGTCGGGTCCGTCGTCGAAGGTGAGGACCATGGTGCGCCCGGGGGCGTCCATCCGCAGGAACGGTCTGCGCCGCACCGGCGGCCGCGCGGGGCGCGTCCCCGGTGCGGCGTACGCGGTCATGGGGCGCAGCCGGTACGCGGAGGGCTTGAGCGGCGCGGCGGCCCGGGGCGGACCGGCGGCGGGCGGGGGTTCGGCCGGGGCCGGGGAGACGGGCGCGTCGCCCGGGTCGGCGGTCAGCACGTGCACGGTGGCCGCGGCTCCGACGCAGGCGGCGAGGCGCAGGACGCCGCGGCGGCCGAGGAAGGAACGCCCCCCGGCCTCGCCGTGGGCGCCGCCGCCGGCACCCTCGCCGGAAATCGACTGCTGATCTTCTTTCATGACTAATGCCTCGCACGCCGTGGCGTGCGAGGCATCGATCCACTCCGGGCGCGGGTCCCGATTGCACCCGTTGGAACCACGTCACCGAGTGCGGCGCCGGCCGCGTCCCCTGCCGGTCAGCGGCGCACCAGCGGGAACGGCAGCGTCTCGCGGATGGTGCGGCCGGTGAGGAACATGACCAGGCGGTCGACGCCGATGCCGAGCCCACCGGTGGGCGGCATCGCGTACTCCAGCGCGTCGAGGAAGTCCTCGTCGACCTCCATGGCCTCCGGGTCGCCGCCCGCCGCGAGCAGGGACTGGGCCGTCAGGCGGCGGCGCTGCTCGACGGGGTCGGTCAACTCCGAGTAGGCGGTGCCGAGTTCGGTGCCGAAGGCGACCAGGTCCCAGCGCTCGGCGAGGCGCGGGTCCGTGCGGTGCTGGCGGGTGAGCGGGGAGACGTCGGTGGGGAAGTCCTTGTAGAAGGTGGGCAGCGTGGTGCGCTCCTCCACGAGGCGTTCGTACATTTCCAGGACGAGGTCGCCGCGGGTGTTCTCCGGGGTGTGCGGAACGCCCGCGCTGTCGCACAGCCGCCGCAGTTCGGGCTCCTCGGTGTCGGCGTCGATCTCCTCGCCGAGGGCTTCGGAGACCGCGCCGTACAGCGTCTTGACCGGCCAGACGCCGGAGATGTCGTGCTCGACGACCTTGCCGTCGGCGTCGGTCCTGCGGGCGACGGGCGCGCCGAAGGCGGCGGTGGCGGCGCTCTGGACGAGCTCGCGGGTGAGGTCGAGCATCACGTCGTAGTCGGCGTACGCCTGGTAGGCCTCCAGCATCGTGAACTCGGGGTTGTGCTTGTAGGAGACGCCTTCGTTGCGGAAGGTGCGGCCCATCTCGAAGACCTTCTCCATGCCGCCGACGCACAGCCGCTTGAGGTAGAGCTCGGGGGCGATGCGCAGGTAGAGGTCGAGGTCGTAGGCGTTGATGTGGGTGGTGAAGGGGCGGGCGTTGGCGCCGCCGTGGATCTGCTGGAGCATCGGCGTCTCGACCTCCAGGTAGCCGCGCTCCAGCAGGCCCTGGCGCAGCCCCTGGACGACCGCCGAGCGGGAGCGCACCACCTCGCGGGCGTCGGGGCTGGCGACCAGGTCGACGTACCGCTTGCGCACCTTGGCCTCGGGGTCGGTGAGGCCGAGGCGCTTGTCGGGCAGCGGGCGCAGGCACTTGCCGGTGAGCTGCCAGGCGGTGACGAAGAGGGTCAGCTCGCCCTTCTCGGACGTGCCGATCTCACCGGTGACGGACACCAGGTCGCCGAAGTCGACGTCGGCGGTGAACCGGTCGAGGACGTCCTTGCCCGAGCCGTCGCGGGTGAAGGCGATCTGGAGGTCGCCGGACCAGTCGCGCAGGTCGGCGAAGACGACGCCGCCGAAGTCGCGGACGACCATGACGCGGCCCGAGACGGTGGCGCTCTCCGCGGTACGGGTCCCGGGCGCGGCCGTCGGGTGCGCGGCCCGGATCGCGGCGACGGTGTGGGTGGCGGCGGGCACGCCGACGGGGTAGGGGTCGGTGCCCTGGGCCCGCAGCCTGGTGAGCTTGCGGTGGCGGACGCGGATCTGCTCGGGCAGGTGGGCGACGGGGTCGGCGTTCGCGTCGGCGGCGGGGCCGGACAGGCCGAGCGCCTCGATGGGGGGCAGGCCCGCGGTGCTGGCCGGGTTGGTGAACGTACGGCGCGGGGAGTGGCCGCGGCCCCACATCTTGCGCAGGCTCGGCACCGCGACGAAGCCCTCGGCGATGCCGGAGGCCAGCGAGACCCGGGCGAGGGAGCCCGCGTCGCCGTAGCACAGGAAGCGCGGGTACCAGGCGGGCTGGTACTTCACGTTGGAGCGGTAGAGCGCTTCGAGCTGCCACCACTTGGAGAAGAACAGCAGCAGCCTGCGCCACAGCCGCAGGATGGGACCTGCGCCGATGCGCGCGCCCTCCTCGAAGGCGGAGCGGAAGACGGCGAAGTTGAGGGAGATCCGGCGGATGCCCAGCTTGGGCACCTGGGCGCAGATCTCGGCGACCATGAACTCCATGACGCCGTTGGGCGCCTGCCGGTCGCGGCGCATCAGGTCCAGCGAGATGCCGTCCTTGCCCCAGGGCACGAAGGACAGCAGGGCGATGAGCGTGCCGTCGGCGTCGAAGGCCTCCGCGAGGAGGCAGTCGCCGTCCTCGGGGTCGCCGAGCCGGTCCAGCGCCATGGAGAAGCCGCGCTCGGTCTCGGTGCCGCGCCAGGCGTCGGCGCGGTCGATGATCTGCTCCATCTCGGCGTCGGAGAGGGCGGAGTGGCGGCGGATGCGGGTGGTGGCCCCGGTGCGCCGGACCCGGTTGACGGCCTGCCGGGTGACGCGCATGTCGCGGCCGTCGAGGTCGAAGGAGGCGACGTCGAGAATGGCCTCGTCGCCGAGCTGCATGGCGCTGAGTCCGGCGCGGGCGAACGCGGTCGCGCCCTCCTCGGACGCGCCCATCACGGCGGGCGCCCAGGCGTACCGCTTGGCCATCTCCAGCCAGGCCTCGATCGCCTGCGGCCAAGCCGCCTTGTCGCCGACCGGGTCGCCGGAGGCCAGCGACACGCCGGCCTCCACGCGGTAGGTGACGGCGGCGCGCCCGTTGGGGGCGAAGACGACGGCCTTGTCGCGGCGGGTGGCGAAGTAGCCGAGGGAGTCCTGTTCGCCGTACGCGCCGAGGAGGGCCCGCAGGCGGGGCTCCTCGTCGCCGTGCAGGGCGGCCTCCATGCGCTGCGAGCGGAAGAGGGTGGCCGCGGACGCCAGCAGGGCGAGCGCGCCGAAGAGACCGAAGAGGAAGTAGAGGAAGCGGGGGCCGTGGCCCTCGAAGTCGCCGTACAGCACGCCGCCGAAGACGCGGACCAGCACCCAGGGCACCCGCTCGTCGCTCTTGAGGGTGCCGGGGAACAGGGAGATCAGGCCCCAGCCGACGAGCACGGCGGCGGCCAGCGACACCAGGAGGACGCCCAGCGCGCGCCGGACCGCGCCGTGCCGGGACGCCGCGTAGAACTCGCGGCGGGCCCGGATCAGCACCACCAGCGCGGCGACGGCCGCCACGGCGGACGCCAGGTGCGCCCGCCAGCCCTCGTCGATGACGAAGAGGATGTCGCCGACCAGCAGCAGCACCAGATAGGCGACCACCAGCCACCAGGCGATCTTCTTGCGCGAGCCGACGGCGGCGGCCAGCAGGAAGAAGAACACGGCGTACGCCAGGTTGGCGCTGACGGGGACGGTGATGTACTCCAGCAGTTCGGTGAAGGGCCGCACCAGTCTGCGCAGCGGCTGGCTGATCGCGAGCAGGGCGCAGTACAGACCGAGCAGACCGAAGAAGGTCGCGAATCCGTCGGGCACCCTGCTGAGGAAGCGGTTGCGGCTGGTGGGAGTCTCCTCCACGGTGACACTCATGGAGGGAACTCTAGGGATCGCCGGGACCCCACGCCTCCCGGGGTAGGGCGTTTCACCTGCGGGTGGGTCTCTTTTCGGCCCGTAAGACCGTGTGTGCGCCGCTCGTTCCGGACCGCGCGCCGTATCGGGATAACCTCCGCTCTGTGACCGAACAGCCCGAACAGCAGCGCCACTCCTTCGAACGCGGCACCGACGGCCCCAAGGTGATCGTCGCCGGAGTGGACGGCTCCCCGTCGTCGCTGCGCGCCGCCGCCTACGCGAGCGGGCTCGCCCGGCGGCAGAACGCGCTGCTCGCCCTCGTGTACGTGCAGCCGCTGGTTCCGGCGGGCGCGGCGCTCGGCGCGCCGGTCGCCGGGACCACCGAGGAGATCGCCGAGGAACTGATCGCGGAGATCCGGCAGGCGGCGGAACGCGTGAAGGGCATCTTCGAGGTGCGCTGGGAGTTCCACACCTTCCGCGGCGATCCGTACAACGGTCTGGTCACGGCCGCCGACGAGCTGACGGCGGACGCGGTGGTGGTGGGCGCGTCGGAGTCGGCCGGACACCGGTTCGTGGGGTCGGTGGCGGTACGGCTGGTGAAGGCGGGCCGCTGGCCGGTCACCGTCGTGCCCTGACCGGCCCCGTCGGCACGGCCCGTCCGGCCGGGGTCAGCGCCCCGCCGTGAGGCCGTGCCGTGCCGCTCCCCGGCTGAGCACGACCCGGTGGATGTGGGCGCGGACGTCGTCGTGACCGGAGCCGGGGGAGCCGAGGTTGAGGACCCGGTTGGAGTTCAGGTCGAAGTACTGGGGGACGAACTCCGCCCTGCTCACCTCCCAGCGCCTGCCCGGGGCCACGGGCGGGACGAAGGTGAAGCGGCCGATGCTGCTCATGTTGCCGCGGTCGTCCCGGGCGCCGGAGTGGTCGACCATCATCCCGGCGATCTGGTCGCCCATCCCGTAGACGACGTACGTCCCGTTGACCTTCTCGTACGCCTGCGGAACGTGCGCGTGCGTGCCCAGGATCAGGTCGATGTCCGGGCGTCCCGCGGTGGCCGACGCGGTGAGGGCGCGGCCGAGGGAGAGCTGGTCCTCGTCGGGCTCGTCCTGCCATTCGGTGCCCCAGTGCAGCGAGACGACGACCACGTCGGCTCCCGCCTTCCGGGCGGCGCGCGCGTCGGCGACGATCGTGTCGCGGTCGATGAGGTCGACCGCCCAGGGCCGGCCCTCGGGGAGCGGACGGCCGTTCGTGCCGTACGTGTAGGCCAGCTGGGCGACCCGGGCGGCGCCGGCCTTCAGCAGCGCCGGCCGGGCGGCTTCGGCCGCGGTGCGGGCCGAGCCCGCGTGGGCGATCCCGGCCTCGTCCAGCGCGTCCAGGGTGCGGCGGATTCCGGCGGGGCCGTCGTCCAGGGAGTGGTTGGAGGCGGTGGAGCAGGAGTCGTAACCGGTGGCGCGCAGCCCGGCGGCGACCTGGGGCGGGGAGACGAACGCCGGGTAGCCGCTGTAGGGGCCGTCGGCGTCGCCGTAGACCGTCTCCATGTGACAGATCGCCAGATCGGCCCGGGAGACGACGGACTTGACGCCCGCGAGCATCGGGGCGAAGTCGTAGCCGTCACCGCCCGCGTCGGCGCGGGCCTGCCGGATGATCGAGTCGTGCGGGAGCACGTCGCCCGAGGCGACCAGGGTGAAGCCGCGCTGCGGAGCGCCGGGCGGCCCGGCCGCGGGTGCCGATGTGGTGGCGGGGGCGGTGGTGCAGGCGGTGGCCCCGAGCGTCAGGGCGGCGATCGCGGCCACCGCGCACCGGCGTTTCGCCGGTCGTCGGGGCGGGGCGGAGGCCGACGGGGACGTCAACACCGTGCACTGCTTCATCGGACCGACTTCCCTCGGGTGGAAATGTCTCGAACATGCGCTGGACATGCGCAAGGAGAATCCATCCGGGGGCGTTCGTGAAGTCAAGGGACTCGACGGCCGGGCGCGGGCAAGAGCGCCCGAACAGCCCCGGAGCGGGCCTCCGCCCGCCCGGCGCGGGCCGTCGACCGTTCGTCGTACCACTCGTCGCACGGCTCGACCGTTCGTCGCACGCACCGGCCGCCTGCTCGCACGCCGCACACCGCCTGCCAGCACCGGCGCACACCGACGGTTATCTTCGCCCCTGAGCTCGGCCGGGCTGTGACCGCCGTCACCCCTTCCGGCCGCCCTCTCCACCCCGTCCTGTGCTTCCCGTTCTGTTTCCGGCGTCCCGCCCCTCCCGTCCCGCCCCTCTCCCCGCCCGCTCGCCCGAAGGAGCGTCAACGGTGACCACCTCCCCGCCTCTCGCCCGCCGCACCGACGAACGCGCCCTCGCCGCGCTCCAGCGCGAGCACGGCCCCGCGCTCTTCGGCTTCCTGCTCGGTCTCACCCACGGCGACCGGCAGCGCGCCGAGGACCTCGTCCAGGAGACGCTGGTGCGGGCCTGGCAGCACCCGGAGGCCCTCGCCAGCGACCACGACTCGATGCGGCCGTGGCTGTTCACGGTCGGGCGGCGGCTCGCGATCGACGCCCGGCGCGCCCGCCGGTCCCGGCCGAGCGAGGTCACGGCCGAGGTGCTGGACCACTCCCCCGTGCCGGTCGACCTCGCCGAGCGCTCGGCGACCGAACTCGACGTGCGCCGGGCGGTGCGGGCGCTGCGCACGGAGCACCGGGAGGTCCTGGTGCAGGTGTACTTCCGGGGGCGTTCGGTGGCGGAGGCGTCCACCGAACTGGGCATTCCGGAGGGAACCGTGAAATCCCGTACGCACTACGCACTCCGGGCACTGCGCACCGTGCTTCCGGGATACGGCGCGGGGGCCGACCGGCGCGCGGGCCGGGGGGCGGCCTGAGCCCGGCGCACCACTCCCCCGGGCCTCGGCCGAGAACACGTGCGTCACACGCGCACCGGCGGTACACCCCTTCCTCCCCCGCCACGGGCTCGGCACGACTATTTCGAAAGCACGGCGTCAAGTTCGGTAAAGACGCCCCGCCAAACCCCTCTCAGCGTGAAAGCTCTTCGCCGGGGCCCCCGTCCGGAGCCCCGGACACCGTAAGCACGACTGGAGAAGGTGGAATGCTGTGCTGCCCGAGAGCGCCAATGGCACCGGCGGAAGCGGCCTCGCCGTACCCATGGCATGGCTGTACGCCGAGTACATCGCCGACGAGCTGCTGCGCACCGGGCAGTTGATCCCGCCCGGCACGCTGGAGTTCCGCGCGGGGCGCGAGGCGCTCGCGCTGACCGTGTACCTGTCGGACTCCACGGACGAGCTGTCCGGGGTCGGGGTGATCTCCCAGCTCGACGAATGGCTGTCGCTCACCGCGTACGGCCACCCGTGGGAGCAGTGGGTACGGGAGTGCTTCGCGGCCCGCGCCGAGCGGGGTGACGGCGGCCCGGACCTGGAACTGGCCACGGCGTCCTGGCGGTGGCTGGAGTCCACGGAGCTCCTCGCCACGGACCTGGCCGGCACGGGCGTCGAGCCCGGCCCCGCGACCCGCGGCGAATCCCCCCTGGCCTGCGGGAACGGTGACGGCCCCGGACCCGGCCCGGCGGAACGCGCGGACCCGGTGGACGAGAACGCGCGGGTGTGGCTGCCCGCCTGGCAGCTCGGGCTGCCGCTGGGGCACCTCTCGGTGCACCTCTTCTGAGGAGGCCCGCCGAGAAGGTCCGCCACGTCCGCGTCAGTGGTCGGGCCGGGGTGAACTGTGCACACCGGCACGGTACTTGGGGATGCGGACCGTGATCTTCATGCCCGCGCCGACGGCCGTCTCGACGACGATGCCGTAGTCGTCGCCGTAGACCTGGCGCAGCCGCTCGTCCACGTTGGACAGGCCGATGCCCGCGGTGGCGGGCTCCTGTCCGGCGAGGATGCGGCGGAGCCGGGCGGGGTCCATGCCGACGCCGTCGTCCTCGATGGTGACGATCGCCTCCGCGCCCGCGTCCCGGGCGGCGAGGGTGATCCGGCAGTCCTCGCGGGAGTCCTCCAGGCCGTGCTTGACGGCGTTCTCCACGAGGGGCTGGAGGCAGAGGAAGGGCAGGGCGACGGGCAGCACCTCGGGAGCGATCTGGAGGGTGACCTCGAGGCGCTCGCCGAAGCGGGCCCCGGCGAGCGCCAGGTACTGCTCGATGCAGCGGAGTTCGTCGGCGAGCTGGGTGAAGTCGCCGTGCCTGCGGAAGGAGTAGCGGGTGAAGTCGGCGAACTCCAGAAGCAGTTCGCGGGCCCGCTCGGGGTCGGTGCGGACGAACGAGGCGATGGCGGCCAGGGAGTTGAAGATGAAGTGCGGGGAGATCTGCGCACGCAGCGCGCGTATCTCCGCCTCGACGATCCGGGTGCGGGAGCGGTCCAGCTCGGCCAGCTCCAGCTGTACGGAGACCCAGCGGGCGACCTCGGTGGCGGCCCGCACCAGAACGGCGGACTCCCGCGAGCCGTAGGCGACCAGCGCACCCAGCACGCCGTCCTCGCCGGTGAGGGGGGCGATGACGGCCCACCGGAGGGGGCAGGAGGGGTCGTCGCAGGCGGTGTGGACGCAGGTGCTGCGGCCGGAGTCGAGCATCTCGGCGACCTTGAGCATCACCTTCTCCTGGTGGTGCGCGGCGCCGGGGCCGTCCCAGGCCAGGACGGTGGTGCGGTCGGTGAGGCACAGGGTCTCGGTGCCGAGGAGGGAGCGCAGCCGGCGGGCGGCCTTGCGGGCGGTGTCCTCGGTGAGTCCGGCGCGCAGCGGGGGCGCGGCGAGGGACGCGGTGTGCAGGGTGAGGAAGGTGGCGCGCTCGACGGGGGTGCCGAGGTCGAGGTTCTTCTCGGCGCGCCGGGCGGAGAGCCGGCCGAGCGCGGTGCCCACGGCGAGGAGCAGCGCTCCGGCCGCGGCGAGAGCGGCGATCTCGATGGTGGTCACTGCGCTGCTCTCCGGGTGCGGTGTTCTGGGGGGTGAACGGCGGCCTGCTCTGTGAGCGCTGCTCTGGTCCGTGAGCGATGCTCTGCTGCATGAGCACTGCTCCGGGCGGCGAGCACCGCTCCGGCCCGTGAGCGCCGCTCCGGTCGGTGAGCGGCGGACCAGCACGTGAGCAGCAGAAGGGCCCGCGAGCACCGAACCGACCCGCGGGCCGGGGCCCGCGTCGCGAGCGGCGTCCCGCCCGGCGAGCCGCGCCCCACAACGCGAGCAGTGCTCTCGCCCCTGGTCACCGCTCCGCCTCCGGAGCACCGGTTCCGGTCGGTTTGGTGGTCAGCTCTTCCGGCAGGTGCAGCCGGGCCAGGATCGCGGCCGTGCCCGCCGGGACGCGGCTGCGTGTGGCGAGGGACACCAGCACCATGGTCAGGAAGCCCAGCGGGACGGACCACACCGCGGGCCAGGCGAGCAGGGAGTGCGACCAGCCGGAGGCCGGGATGCCCGCGCGGGTCGCCATGACCGCGGTGAGCGCCGCCCCGCCCCCGGTCACCAGCCCCGCCGCCGCCCCCGGCGGGGTGAGCCCCCGCCACCAGATGCCCAGCACCAGCAGCGGGCAGAACGACGACGCCGACACCGCGAACGCCAGCCCCACCGCGTCCGCCACCGGCACGTCCGCCGTCACCGCTCCCAGCCCCAGCGGCACCGCCATGGCCAGCACCGTCGCCAGCCGGAAGTACCGCACCCCGCGCGCGGGCAGCACGTCCTGGGTGAGCACCCCCGCCACCGACATCGCCAGCCCGGACGCGGTGGAGAGGAACGCGGCGAACGCCCCGCCCGCGAGCAGCGCCCCCAGCAGGTCGCCCCCCACACCCCCGATGAGCCGTTCCGGCAGGACGAGCACGGCGGCGTCGGCGTCCCCGGTCAGGGCGAGCTCGGGGGCGTAGATCCTCCCCAGGACCCCGTACACCGGCGGCAGCAGGTAGAACGCGCCGATCAGGGCGAGGACGACGAGGGTGGTGCGGCGGGCGGCGGTGCCGTTCGGGCTGGTGTAGAAGCGGACGGCGACGTGCGGCAGGCCCATGGTGCCGAGGAAGGTGGCGAGGATGAGCCCGTAGGTGGCGTAGAGCGGGTGTTCCTCGCGGCTGTCGGCGAGGGGCTCGGACCAGACGGCGGCGCCGGCGGCCCGGGTGTCGCGCTGTTCGGGGACCTCGGCCCCGGCGGGGAAGCGCAGGGTGGTGCCGGAGGAGACGCGGTGCGGGCCCTGGTCGAGGGTGACGCCGGCGTCGTCGTACGGGCGGTCGTCGACGGTGCCCGACACGGTGAGCGTGAGCGGCCGGTCGAGTTCGATGCGTACGGTCTCCTGGAAACGCACCGACGTGTGCTCGCGGAAGGTGGCGGGGGCGTCGAAGCGGGCCCGCGGGGTGTCGTCGCCGAACCAGGCCCCGGCCAGGAACAGGGCGGGCACCAGCAGCGCGGTCAGTTTCAGCCAGTACTGGAAGGCCTGCACGAAGGTGATGCTGCGCATGCCCCCGGCGGCGACCGCACCCGTCACGACGACAGCGACGACGAGCCCGCCGACCCACCCGGGCGCGCCGGTGAGGATCTCCAGGGTGAGCCCCGCGCCCTGGAGCTGGGGCAGCAGGTACAACCAGCCGATCCCCACCACGAAGAGGCTCGCCAGCCTTCTCACCTGCGGTGATTCCAGGCGGGCTTCGGCGAAGTCGGAGAGGGTGTACGCACCGGATCGGCGCAGCGGGGCGGCGACCAGCAGGAGCAGCACCAGGTATCCGGCGGTGTAGCCGACCGGGTACCAGAGCATTTCGGGGCCCTGGAGGAGGACCAGGCCCGCGATGCCGAGGAAGGAGGCGGCGGAGAGGTACTCGCCGCTGATCGCGGCGGCGTTGAGGCGGGGGCCCACGGTGCGCGAGGCGACGTAGAAGTCGGAGGTGGTGCGGGATATGCGCAGTCCGAGGGCGCCTATGAGGAGGGTGGCCAGGACGACGACGGTGACGGCCGTGACGGCGTACGCGTGGTTCATGAGGGGTGGGTCAGCGGCCTTCCACGAGGCCGCGGAAGTCCCGTTCGTTGCGCTCGGCCCGGCGGACGTACCAGCGGGCGATCAGCCACATCACCGGGTAGACGACGACGCCGAGCACCACCCACAGGTGGGGTCCTGGCGCGAGGGGCGTGCCGGTGAGGACGCGCGGGAGCTGGAGCAGCAGGGGCAGCGTGCCGACCAGCAGGGCGAGCGCGCCGAGGCCGAGGAGGGCGGTGCGGAGCTGACTGCGCATCAGGGAGCGGACGTAGGTGGCGCCCAGCGGTGTCTGCTCGCTGATCTCGGAGCGGGCGGGCGCGTGTCCCGGGGCCCGGCCGCCGGGCTTCCTGGCTGCCCGGGGCACGCCGGTCACGGTCTCGCGGCGGGGGCGCGGGGCTGCGGGCATGGGAGCGGGCTCCGGGGGTCGGCGGCGGTCCGGGGGCTGCTGGAGTCTACGCAGAGGCGCCGGTCAGGGGTAGGCCGAGGGGCCGGGAAGCCGGGGAGCCGGGGGCTCGGCGCAGGACCGGGGGGTCAGGAACGGCCGGAGGGGCGCCGGGAACGGCCCGGGGCTCAGGAGCGACCGGAATCGTCGAGGGCGATCTCCAGTTCCACGTACGACTCCTCCGCGCGCCGGAAGGCGACTTCCAGGGCGGCCGCGGTGCGCGGGGCGGCGTACGGCTGGGCGGACTCCTGGACCTCGTAGAGGACGTCGGCCCAGCGGGCGGCGGCGCGCTTGACGTGGCGGAGGAGGGCGTCGAGTTCGTCCGGGGCGCGGGGGCGGATCGCGGGCAGGGCGCGCAGTTCCGCGAGCAGCGCGTCGACTTCGGACATTTCGCCTTCGGACATCCGGCTCCCTCACCCTGTGGTCGAGGGTCAGGGTAGGTGCGCGGGGACGGGGCGCGGAGGGTGGTTCGTTCTGCGGTGGCACTGCGTCGGTGAACGGTGCGGGGCACGCGCCGGGCGGTCCGCCGGGCCGGTGTGTCACCGGCCGCCCCCGGCGCGGCGCGTCAGCAGGTCGCGCAGTTCGCGGGCGTGCCGGCGGCTGACGACGAGTTCGGCGTCGGCGACGCGGACGGTGGTGGTGCCGGAGTCGAGGCGCAGTTCCTCGATGCGGTGGAGGGCGACGAGGTGGCGCCGGTGTATGCGGACGAAGCCGCGGGACGCCCAGCGCTCCTCCAGGGTGGAGAGGGGGATGCGGACGAGGTGGCCGGTGCCGGGGCCGGCGGGGGTGGTGGTGTGCAGGCGGGCGTAGTCGCCGTGGGCCTCGACGTAGGCGATGTCGGCGATGGGCACGAAGCGGGTGACGCCGCCGAGTTCGACGGGGATCTGGTCCTGCGGGGCGGGTGCTTCCGTGGGAGGGCGGGGCGCGGGCGCGCTGGACACTCCGGCGGCGGCACGGCGCACGGCTTCGGCGAGACGCTCGCGGCGCACGGGTTTGAGCACGTAGTCGACGGCCTTGAGGTCGAAGGCCTGGACGGCGAAGCCCTCGTGGGCGGTGACGAACACGATGAGCGGCGGCCGGGCGAAGCCCGCGAGGAGGCGGGCCACGTCGAGGCCGGTCAGCCCGGCCATGTGGATGTCGAGGAAGACGACGTCGATGGCGTCGGCGCCGTCGGGCCCGGCGTCCAGGGCCCGGTTGATCCGCAGGAGGGCCTCGGTGGCGTCGGTGGCGCCCTCGGCGCTGGTGATGCGGGGGTCGGCGCGCAGGAGGTAGAGGAGTTCCTCCAGGGCGGGCTTTTCGTCGTCGACGGCGAGGGCGCGGAGCATGGGGACACGTTACGGGTCGGCCTGGCGGCACGGTACGGGGTGGCCGCCTCGGCCCACTGCGGGCGGCGGCGCGCACGGCGGGCAGGCCGTCGGAGGACCACGGAGCCCGCGGTCCGGGCACGGCGGAGCCCGCAGCGCCCATGGCCCGCGGCGCCCGCGGCCCGGGTGCGGCGAAGCCTCCGGTCCAGGCGCTGCGGCTCCCGCAGTCGAGCGCCCTCGCACACCGCGGCCAAGCACCCCCGTACGCGGACCGTCACCGCCCGCCCGGAGCCCTCAGGCCGGTCCGCCCCGCGCTCCCCCGCGCTGTCCGCCGCGCGCGGGCACGATGAACTCGCACCACAGCGCCTTGCCCTCGCCCCTGGGCTCCACGCCCCACACGTCCGCGAGCCGGTCCACGAGCAGCAGTCCGCGTCCGGACACCGCCGCGTCGCCCGCCTCCCGGCGGCGCGGCAGCGCGCTGGAGCCGTCGGCGACCTCGACGCGCAGCCTGCGCTCGGGGGCGTCGAGGATCCGTACGGTGAGGAGAGCGCCGCCCTCGGTGTGCATGAGGGCGTTCACCATCAGCTCGTCGGCGGCCAGTTCGACCTCGTCGCCGACGCTCTCGGCGCCCCAGGCGCGCACGGCGGCCCGGATCAGGTGCCGGGCGGAGGCCAGCGACTCGGGGTCGCCCACGGCGACGTGCTGCTGGAGGCGGCCGCCTCCGCGGGGCGCGTCGGAGGTACGGCGGCGCAGCAGGAGCAGGGCGACGTCGTCTCCGCCGTCGCGTTCCTCGACGGACGCGCAGAGCCGGTCGGCGAGGTGCTGGAGGTCGCGGGGGCCGTCATGGACGAGGTCGGCGAGGGCCTGGAGCCCGTCGTCGAGGTCCGACCCGGGCTGCTCCACAAGCCCGTCCGTGTAGAGGATCAGCGTCTGCCCCGGGTCCAGCTCCCGTGTGCTGACGGGGTATTCGAGCTGGCCGAACTCGGCGGAGAGCCCCAGCGGCAGCCCGCCCAGGACGGGGACGCGGCGGCAGGACCCGTCGGCGAGGCGCAGCAGCGGGTCCATGTGGCCGGCGCGGACCAGTTGGACGACGCCGGTGCTGAGGTCGATCTCGGCGTACGTGCAGGTGGCGAAGCGGTCGGTGTCGAGTTCGTGCAGGAACCCGGAGGCGCGGGCCATCACGGTGGCGGGGGTGTGCCCCTCGGTGGCGTACGCCCGCAGCACGATGCGCAGTTGGCCCATGACGGCGGCGGCGTGGGTGTCGTGCCCCTGCACGTCGCCGATGACCGCGCCGACCCGGCCGCCGGGCAGCGGGATGACGTCGTACCAGTCGCCGCCGACGTCCTGCCCGTCACGGGCCGAACGGTAGCGGACGGCGATGTTCGCACCGGGGACGGAGGGCACCCGCCGGGGCAGCATGGCCTGCTGGAGGTTCTCGGCGAGGTCCTTCTCCTGCTCGTACAGCATGGCGCGTTTCAGGCTCTGCGCGACGCTGGAGCCGAGGGCGATCAGCAGGTTCCGCTCGTCGGCGCTGAAGCCGCACTTGCCGCTGTAGAGCAGCCCGAGCGCGCCGACGGGGCGGGCCTGCGCGATCAGCGGGAGGTAGGCGGCCGAGCTCACCCCGAACTTCGAGACGTGCTCCCACAGCCGGGGGTAGGCGGCGGCGAAGGCCTCGCCCGACTCGATGAAGCGGGGCGCCAGGCTGCGCACCACGTCGCCCATCGGGTACGCGGGGTCGTCGATGCGGGTGTAGCGGGTGCCGGGCATGTATTCCGGCCCTTCGGCGACCAGCCGGATGCGGCCCGCCTCGACGAGCCCCATGACCAGCGACGACGACTGGAACCTGCCCAGCTCGTGGGCGTCCTTGAGCACGTCGATCACGTCGCGGACGCTGCGGGCGTGCGCGAGCGCCGCCGTGGTCTCGGCGACCACTCCGGTGCCGCCGTGCCGGCCGGTGTCCCGCTCGGTGCGGGCGGCGAACTCGTCGAGCTCGCGGGTGGCGTCGCGCACGACGCCGATGATCCGGTACGGGCGGCCGTCGGCGTCCCGGCGGATCACCCCCTGGGTGTGCCCCCAGCGGAGCGAGCCGTCGCGCAGCCGGACCCGGAAGTACGCACCGTACGACGGGGCGCCGCTCTTCAGGGCCTGCGAGACCACGGCGTCCATGCGCTCGCTCTCGCCCGCTGCGACGGTGGCGAACAGGGCCGACGGGGTGCCGTCGAACTCGCCCGGGCGCAGGTCGAAGACCGCGAGGGCGGAGTCGTCGAGGTCCAGGTGGGACTGGTCGAGGTCCCAGTCGAAGATGCCCATGTGGTTGAGGGCGAGGGCGGCCCCGGCGGGGACGGGCCGGTCGGAACGCGGTTCGTCCCCCGTCGGCGCGGGGCCGGACGGCCCGCCCGGGCCGCGCTCCGCGGGCGGGTCGGTCCGCCGGTCGGGCGAGCGGTCAGCCACCGTCCGGTCCGGACTCGGTCCCGGTGTCCCGCTCCGGGGCGGTGCCGGGGGCCGACGGCGGCCGGAGCGCCGGGTGGTCGCCGGGCACGGGGCAGCCGGAGGGCACGGACGCGCGCGGGGTGCGGGCGGGGCGGGGGGCGGGGGGCGGCGCGACGGGCGGGCCGCTGTCGCCGGTGGTTTCCGAGCGAGGGTTCGCGGGGGTGCCGGACGTGCGGAAGCCGGGTGCCGCCGGGGTGTCGGCGCGCGGCACGACCGGGGCCGGACCCCGCGGGAAGCGGGGGACGGCGTCGGCGCCGACGCGACCGGCCCCGGCGAACGCCCGCGCCTTCGCCGGATCGGCGCCGGGCCCGGTCAGGCGGTGGATCCGCTGCTCGGCGTCGCAGGTGGAGACCGGCCGGGCGCCGCCGTGGAGCCCGGGCGTCCTGCCGGAAACCCGCCGGACGCCGCGCGCGGACGGGGAGGCGCTCTCCGTGTGCGTGGGGGCGGGATCGTCCGTGGTGGGCAGCGGTGCGGTCGCCTTCGCGGTCGACCGCGTGAACGGATCGGGTCCGGGTGCGGCAACCGGCTGAAGCAGTACGCCGTGGCCGTCGGCTTCCGTGGCGTCACCGGGGCCGGAGTCGCCGCTTCCGCACCGGGCCGCCGGCAGTGCCGGGGGCACGGCCGACACCGCTGTCACCACGGTGCGGCGACGCCTGGATGAGTGCACGCGGCTCTCCCGTCCTCTTCCTCGCCCAGCCCGTTCGTCCGTTCGCACCCCTGCGCGGAACGTACGATTACTCACTTATCTCCCTCTATGTCTGCCGCACTTCCGGGCCCCTCGCAAGTGGACGGAGCCCGCCCCGCCGCCCGCGCACCTGTCGGCTCTCGACGCCCGCGCCCCCGCCGGGCACAGTGGCCCGCATGACTGACGCCTCCGCTTCCGCCGCCGTCCTTCCGCCCCTGGGCACCGCATCCGAGATCGCCGCCGCCGTCCGCGGGAAGCGGCTCGCTCCGCGCGAGGCGGTCGCCGCGTCGCTCGCCCGCATCGAGGCCCTGGACGCCCGGGTGGGCGCGTTCCGCTTCGTGCGCACCGCACGGGCGCTCGCCGAGGCGGACGCCCTCCTCGACCGCCCCGACCTGGACCGGCTGCCGTTGGCCGGGGTGCCGGTCGCGATCAAGGACAACCTCCCGGTACGGGGCGAGTCGACCCGTACCGGATCCGCGGCCACCTCACCCGTGCCCGCCGGGGAGGACCACGAGACGGTGGCCCGGCTGCGCGCGGCGGGCGCGGTCGTCGTCGGCCTCACCCACGTCCCGGAGCTGTGCGTGTTCGGCACCACGGACGGCGTGCACGGCATCTCGCGCAACCCCTGGGACCTCACCCGCACGGCGGGCGGCTCGTCCGGCGGCAGCGCGGCGGCCGTCGCGGCCGGAATGGTGCCGATCGCGCTCGGCAACGACGGCATGGGCTCGCTGCGCATACCCGCCGCGAACTGCGGGGTGATCGGCCTCAAGCCGGGTCTCGGGCGGGTGCCCGCCGGGATCGGCGACGGCGACTGGTACGGCATGTCCGAGAACGGCCCGCTCGCCACGACCGCCGAGGACGCCCGCCTGATGTTCGCGGTACTCGCGGGCGACAGGGCAACCGGGTCCATCGGCACAGGGGCCACCGGACGCACCGGCACAGCGGTCACCGGGCGGACGCGCGCAGAAGGCATCGGGCTCACCGGCACCGCGGCCACCGGAGCCACCGACCTCCCCGACACCACCTCCCTGCGCCTGGCCGCCTCCACCCGCAGCCCCCTGGCCGGCACCCCCGTCACCCGCCCGTACGCCGACGCGGTCCGCGCCGCCGTCCGTCTGCTGGTCGACGCGGGGCACACCGTCCGCCACGACGACCCGCCCTACCCGCTCTCCCTCTCCATCACCGCCCTGGCCCGCTGGACCGGCGGCACCGCCAAGGACGCCGCGGGCCTGGACCCGCGCCTGCTGGCGCCCCGCACCCGCCGCCACGCCGCCGCCGGACGCCTCTTCGCCCGTACGCCGCTGCTGCGCACCGACCACCGGGAGCGCCTGCGCGAACGGCTCACCCCGTTCTTCACGGAGTACGACGTCCTGCTGATGCCCGCGCTGGCCCGCCGCGCTCCCGAGGCCGCCCCCTGGCACGAGCGCGGCTGGCTGCGCAACGTCCTGGTCAACACGGCGTACGCACCCACCACCCCGCCCTGGAACCTGGCCGGCTGGCCCGCGCTCACCCTCCCGCTGGGCACCCTGCCCGGCACGGCCGCGCCCTGCGCCGTGCAGTTGGTGACGCGGCCCGGCGGAGAGGAACGGCTCCTCGCGCTGGCGGCGCGCATCGAGTCGCTCAAGCCGTGGGCGCGGACTGCCGCACACCACCTGGCCGGCTGACGCCGCTTCGCGCGGTTCCACCGGCCCGACCACCACGGCCCCCCGGAGCGACCCGGGCGCGCGGGAGCCGTGGTGGTCGGGCGGGACGCAAACGCCCCGGTTCACCCCTGCGCTACAGCAGCGCGGGGCGCACCCACTCCTCGCCCTTCACCTTCTCGTCGAAGAAGTTCAGCACCGTCTCGTACCAGACCACCGCGTGGTTCGGCTTGAGCACCCAGTGGTTCTCGTCCGGGAAGTACAGGAACTTCGCCGGCACCTCGAACCGCTGGAGGTCCTGGAACAGGGCCATCCCCTGCCCCACCGGCACCCGGTAGTCCCGTGCCCCGTGGATCACCAGCATCGGCGTGGTGATCCGCTCCGCCCCCAGCACCGGCGAGTTCGCCTCGTGCCGCTGCGGCTGGGTCTCCGAGTGGCCGAAGATCCGGCGGAAGAACCACGACGCGTCGGAGTCGCTCTGGAAGGCCGCCGTGTCCCAGATCCCGGCGTGCGACATGATCCCCCGGAAGCGGCCCGTGTTGGTCGCCACCCGGTTCGCCATGTACCCGCCGTACGAGCCGCCCGCGAGCCCGGTGCGCGTCTCGTCGATGTCCTCGCGCGCCTCCGTGGCGTCGGTGAGCGCCATCAGGTCGCGGTAGGGCTGCCCGCCCCACTGGCCCCAGCCACGCTCGTGCATCTTCTGTCCGTAGCCGGTCGACAGCGCCGGGTCCGGCAGCAGCACCGCATAGCCGCGGGCCACGAACACCCACGGGTTCCAGCGCCACGTCCACGCGTTCCACGACCCCTGCGGCCCGCCGTGCACGAACACCAACAGGGGCGCGGGCGTGTCCGCAGACGCGCCTTCCGGCACCGCGAGCCAGGCCCGCAGCGGGAAGCCGTCGTCGCCCGTGGTCTCGACCTCGGTGAGCGTGCCCGGCAGTTCGGGCAGCGAGCCGGGGGCCTTCAGCGCGACCGGGCTCTGGTCCTCGCCGACCGCCGCGAGCCGTACTGGGACCGGCGCCTCGTCGAGGTTCGTCCGCAGCGCGTACAGGGTCGCCCCGTCCGGGGACACCTGGAGCGAGCCGTACGCCCCGGAGGCCGTCAGCCGGGTGACCGTGCCGTCCGCGTCGCGCCGGAAGACCGGGAGGCGGCCCAGCTCGTCGGCGGTGAACCACAGCGTGCCGTCGCCCTCGACCGGCGAGACGCGGACGCCGCCCGGCCAGTTGTCGAAGCCGGGCAGCAGGTCGGTCTCCTCGCCGGTCGCCAGGTCCACCCGTACGAGAGTGACGTCGTACGGCGTCTCGTACGTCTCCTGGAGTTCCCGCTCCAGCACCACGGCCGTGCCGTCGTTCGTGAAGACGGCGCCGCCGTACTGGAAGCCGGGCCGGTCCACGACACGCAGTTCCTCGCCGGTCGCGGCGTCCGCGACGACGACGCACGACCGGTTCTCGCTCGGGACGCGGCCGTTCACGAACCTGCCGTACGCGACCCGGCTGCCGTCCGGCGACAGCGCGACGCCGCCCTCGTCCACGGCGCCCTGCCCGCCCGCGTCGACGGGTGCCGCGTCCTCGGCGAGAGGGCGCACGAAGGCGTGGAGTTCGCCGGGGCCCAGGTCGTGGTCCCAGAACCGGGTGGGTCCGCCCTCGTAGAGGATCGCGGTGACCTTGGCGTCCTCGCGGTCCTTGGTCAGCTTGGCGTGCGCCTCGGCGTCGGCCGCGCCGGGCAGCAGACTGCCGGAGTAGACGAGTGCGTCGGCGCGGGCCGCGAGGGCGAAGCCGGCGATGCCGCCCGGGTGGCGGGCGATCCTGCGGGCCTCGCCGCGCTCGGGCAGCGCCCACAGCGTCGCGCCGTCCTCGCCGTCCGCCTTCTCGGCGGTCGCGTCGGTGTCCTCCCGGCCGGACAGGAAGTGCAGGGTGCCGTCGGCGGCGAACGCCGGGGCCGACTCGCCCTTGACGGACCGGGTCAGGCGCAGCGGTTCCCGCACGCCCTGCGGGTCGACGTCCCAGAGCCCGGAGACGTACCCGGTGCCCTCCGCGTTGCGGAACTGCACGGCGGCCACGAGCCGGGTGCCGTCCGGCGAGAGGGCGAGGGCCCCCACGCGTGGGGTGGAGAAGAAGGCGGACACATCGTGAAAGGCGGTTTTGCCGCTGGATGTCGCAGACATGACCGTCATCCTCGTGCCCACCTCGGTGCCCGCACCAGGGAATTCGCTCTGGGCTCAGCGAAGGGCGCCCGGGTGACCGGGACGATCGCCGCGGTGCGGCCGTCCGCCCCGCTGCGGGTCGCGTACGTGCGGGCAGCGCCCGGCGCGGTACCGCGCAGCGAGTCACGGAGCGCGGTCGTGCGGTTTGGCCGGTTCTGGTCGCCGGGGGGCGGGAGTGCTGGAGCCGGCCACCGGCACGTAGCGGGCCACGCCCGAGGACTGGGCGTTCTTCCCGCTGGTGATGTCGCAGGCCACGGGCCGGGCCCCCTGCCCTGTGGCGGGGGGCCCGGCCCATCCGGTGCCAGGGGGGCCGTGGGGACGCGGCCCGTCGTGCCGGGCCGGTCAGTCGACGCCGGGCAGGATGTGCGGCTCCGCGAGGTCGTCCTCGTACCCGGCGAGCCGGATCGGTGCCGACCTGGCCCACACTTCCAGGTTGCCGAGCTTCTCCGGCTTGGCCGCCCGGCCGCCCGCTCCGGCCCTGGGGGTCCGGTTCGTCGACCGTTCGGACCTTCGCTGGTCCTGGTGAGTCGTCTTTGGTGTCACCGCGCACTCCTTTGTGTCGCGCAACCCGTCGGACGTGTCCGCGCGGTCCTCATGCCGAAACCGCCGAACTCGCCCAAAGGGGCAAGAGGGAAAGGGCTCTTCCGTCGCGGTGGCGCCGGTCTCACTCGTGCGGGAGACGCCGTGGTGGTGGGCGTTTCCCGGATACGGGCCGAGGGTGTCGCTCCGTCCGTGACGAACAGAGTACCCATATGAGCGCCCCCGCGCTCGATGGATTCCGTCGACTTTCGGCCCACGCCTCCGACGGAGGGCTCACTGTCCGCCGTCACCCCGGTGGACGGATGCCCCTCCGGTCCGTCCCGGCACAGGGGCGACCGCACGCACAAGGCCCCCTTCCGTCGTCCTGGTCCTCGGACGGCGGAAGGGGGCCCTGGCCTGCCGGTGGGTTACCAGCCCGCCGGCGCGTAGTCCTTGAGGAAGACGCCGTAGAGGTCCTCGCCCGCCTCGCCGCGCACGACCGGGTCGTACACGCGGGCGGCGCCGTCGACCAGGTCGAGGGGGGCGTGGAAGCCCTCCTCGGCCAGCCGCAGCTTGTCAAAGTGCGGGCGCTCGTCGGTGATCCAGCCGGTGTCGACGGAGGTCATCAGGATGCCGTCGGTCTGGAACATCTCCTGCGCGCTGGTGCGGGTCACCATGTTCATGGCGGCCTTGGCGGCGTTCGTGTTGGGGTGGCCCGCGCCCTTGTAGCCGCGGCCGAAGACGCCCTCCATGGCGGAGACGTTGACGATGTGGGCGCGGCCGCTCTGCGCCTTCTTCGCGGCCTCGGCCATCGCCGGCCGGAGCCGGCTGATCAGGATGAACGGCGAGGTGTAGTTGCACAGCTGGGTTTCGAGCAGCTCCACCGGAGAGATCTGCTCGATGGTCTGCACCCAGGTGTTGGTGTCGACGACGTCCGGGACGAGACCGCCCGCGTCGATGGCGCTGCCGTCGCGGTGCCGCTCGATGCTGGCGTTGCCCGCGACCAGGGCCAGCTCGGCGACCTGCTGGGCGTCCAGGCCGCTCACGCCGAGCGGCAGGGCGGCCAGGCCGTCGACGGCGCCGGAGTTGAACGCGCCGATCACCTGGTGGGCGGGCAGCTCGCCCGGGGGCAGCGGCGCGTTCTCGCCGTCGACCAGGGCGGCGTACGCCGAAGGGAGGCGGCGGACGGTCTGCGTGGCGTTGTTGATCAGGATGTCGAGGGGACCGGCCTCGGTGACCCGTCCGGCCAGCTCGACCGCCTGGGCGGGGTCGCGCAGGTCGATGCCGACGACCTCCAGGCGGTGCATCCAGTCCGCGGAGTCCTCCATCGCCTTGAAGCGGCGGATGGCGTCCTTGGGGAAGCGGGTGGTGATGGTGGTGTGCGCGCCGTCGCGCAGCAGCCGCAGCGCGATGTACATGCCGATCTTGGCGCGGCCGCCGGTGAGCAGGGCGCGCTTGCCGGTGAGGTCGGCGCGGGCGTCGCGCTTGGCCCGGTTCAGGGCGGCGCACGGCTGGCAGAGCTGGTGGTAGAAGTAGTCGACCTCGACGTAGCGGGTCTTGCAGACGTAGCAGGAGCGCGGCCGCTGGAGTACGCCAGCGATCCGGCCCTCCTCGGTGGCCGACTTCGGCAGCAGCCCCTCGGTCTCGTCGTCGATGCGCTCGGCGGAGCCGGTGGCGGTCGCCTCGGTGACGGCCTTGTCGTTGGCGGTCTTGGCGGCCCGGCGCTCCTGGCGGCGGCGCTGCTTGACCGTGCGGTAGACGCCCGCGGTGGCGCGGCGGATCGTGATGGCGTCCGGGTGGTCCACGTCGAGCTCGTCGAGCTCCGCGAGGACGCTCAGGACCAGGGCCATGCGCTCCGGGTCGATGCCGGGGCCGTACTCGACCGGCTCACCGGACTCACCGGGCTGACCGGGCTTGTCCTCTGTCACCGTCATCGCCGCTGCCGTCTCTCGTTCCTGCCGCACATGTCGCACGTGCGGTGAGTGCTCAAAAGGAGAATCGTACGGAGGCGGAGGCGAGTGCGACAAACCACGAGGTGCGCGGTCACGCAGTGTCACAGGACCTGTTGGCCCTTGCCCAGGGCGATCACCCCGTTCCGGGACACGGTGTACAACTCGGCGTCACGCTCCGGATTGACGCCGATCGTCGCTCCCGGCGGGACGTCGACGTTCTTGTCGAGGATGGCGTTCCTGACCACCGCTCCGCGTCCGATGCGTACGTTGTCGTGCAGGACGGAGCCCTGGACGACCGCGCCCGGCTCGACGACGACGCCCGGCGAGAGCACCGATCCGGTGACCTGCCCGCTGATCACGCAGCCGGGGCCGACGATGGACTCGCTGGCGATGCCCGCCGAGCGGAAGCGGGCGGGCGGCAGCTGCCCGAAGTGGGTGTAGATGGGCCAGCGCTTGTTGTAGAGGTTGAACTCGGGCTCTTCGGCGACGAGGTCCATGTGGGCGTCGTAGTACGTGTCGAGGGTGCCGACGTCGCGCCAGTAGCCGTGGTCGCGGGCGGTCTCGCCGGGGACGTGGTTGTCGGTGAAGTCGTAGACCTGGGCGGTGCCGCGCTCGGTGAGCTGGGGCAGGATGCTGCCGCCCATGTCGTGCACCGAGTCCTCGTCCTCCGCGTCCCGCAGCAGGGCGTCCACCAGGACCTTCGTGGTGAAGATGTAGTTGCCCATGGAGGCGAAGACGTGGCGCGGGTCGCCGGGCAGGCCGGGCGGGTCGGTGGGCTTCTCCAGGAACTGCTCGATGCGGGCCCCGTCGGAGGCCGGGGTGATGATCCCGAACGCCGAGGCGTCCTTGCGCGGCACCCGTATCCCGGCGACGGTCACGCCCGCGCCGCTCTCGACGTGCTGCTCGAGCATCTGACGGGGGTCCATGCGGTAGACGTGGTCGGCGCCGAAGACGGCGATGAAGTCCGGCTGCTCGTCGTGCACCAGGTTGAGCGACTGGAGGATCGCGTCGGCGCTCCCCAAGTACCAACGCGGGCCCAGGCGTTGCTGGGCCGGGACGGGGGTGACGTAGTTGCCGAGCAGGCTGGACATCCGCCAGGTGGTGGTGATGTGCCGGTCCAGCGAGTGCGACTTGTACTGCGTGAGGACGCAGTTGCGCGTGATGTCGCCGTTGACGAGGTTGGACAGGACGAAGTCGACGAGGCGGTACGTCCCTCCGAAGACCACCGCCGGTTTGGCCCGGTCGGTGGTGAGCGGCATCAGCCGCTTGCCCTCCCCGCCCGCCAGCACGATCCCGAGCACCGAAGGTCCACCGCGCATCGCCGCCCCCAAGGGTCAACCAGCAAAGGTCACTTGACCAACTCCGCGTACATCTCGGCGGTCTGCCGGGCCACGGCGTCCCAACCGAACTCACTCACTGCGCGTACCCTCCCTGCGGCTCCCATGCGCGCGGCGGCCTCCGGGTCGTCGAGCACCCGGTTCAGGGCCTCGGTGAGGGCGTTCTCGAACTCCTCGGGGTGCCGGGCCGCGCGCTTCTTCTCGTACGGTACGAGCAGTCCCGTGCGCCCGTCGTCGACGACCTCCGGGATGCCGCCGACCGCGGAGGCCACGACGGCCGTGCCGCAGGCCATGGCCTCCAGGTTGACGATGCCGAGCGGTTCGTACACCGAGGGGCAGACGAACACGGCGGCGTGGGTGAGGAGCTGGACGACGTCGGGGCGCGGCAGCATCTCCGGGATCCAGAACACCCCGTCGCGCACCCGCTCCAGTTCCCCGACGAGTTCGCGGAACTCGGCGCCGATCTCGGGGGTGTCCGGGGCTCCGGCACACAGGACGAGCTGGGCTTCGGGGTCCAGGGCGCGGGCGGCGCGCAGCAGGTGCGGGACGCCCTTCTGGCGGGTGATGCGGCCGACGAACAGGACGTAGGGCCGTGCGGGGTCGATGCCGACGCGCGTCAGCACGTCCGTGTCCTGGACGGGTCGGTAGAGGTCGGTGTCGATGCCGTTGTGCACGACGCGGACCTTGGCCGGATCGAGGTCGGGGTAGCAGGCGAGGACGTCCTCGCGCATGCCCCGGGACACCGCCACGACCGCGTCCGCCGCCTCGACTGCGGTCCGCTCGGCCCAACTGGAGAGCGCGTAGCCGCCGCCGAGCTGCTCGGCCTTCCAGGGGCGCAGCGGCTCCAGGGAGTGACAGGTCATCACGTGCGGTATGCCGTACAGGAGTTTGGCGAAGTGTCCGGCGAGGTTCGCGTACCAGGTGTGCGAGTGGACGAGGTCGCGGCCTTCGAGGGCGGCGGTCATGGCGAGGTCGACGGAGAAGGTGCGCAGCGCGTCGTTCGCGTCCCGCAGCCCGGCCGCGGGCCGGTGGCGTCTCACCGCAGCGTCACCGCCCTCCGCGGTGTTCCCCCAGCAGTGCACCTGGAGGTCGACCAGGGATCGCAACTCCCTGGCCAGGAACTCCACATGGACGCCGGCGCCTCCGTAGACGTCCGGCGGATACTCGCGCGTGACCAGCCCCACCTTCACCCCATGATGGTCACTCAGATCCGGGCTGCGGGGAAGACCGCCGCGGGGCCCGGTCGAAAACACAGTCGCCGCAGAGCCCGCCGGCGGGGCAGCGGTAGTACAGGCAGCAACTGTTGCGGCGGAAGGCCCCGGCCCTGAGGGAGCCGGTGGAGTTCAGGTCGGGGTGGGCGAAGAGCTCGTGGGCGATCACGGCGGCCCGCCTGGCGACCTCCGGGCGCTCCTTCTCCCGTGCCCAGCGCCTGAGTTGGGTGACCGCGGCGGCGAGGGCCGACCCCGCGTTGCCCCACAGGAGCTGCGGCGAGATGTTGCCGTCACGGCGCAGGGCCTCCGCCAGCGGCAGCAGGTGGCCGTACTGGACGCCGTCGCGCAGGGTGTCGGCGGTGGCGGGCAGGGCCCGTACGTCCGTGAGCAGCAGGTCGTCGGGCGACTGCCCGTCGGCGTCCCAGTGCAGGCGGTCCGCCGAGAGGTCGGGCACCTCGTCGTAGAGGGCGGCCGATCCGAGGGCGACCGACCAGAGCCGGGCGACGATTCCGAGGTGGGCTATCGAGGCGGCGACCCGGCGTTCGGGGGCGTCGAGCCGGGCGGCGACCTTGTCGACGCGCCGTGCCAGGGGCGCCGCGTCTCCGGTGTCCCCCGCGTACACCCGGGAGAGCGGGACGTGACCGCTGCCGGGCTCCCCCGTGCGCAGCGCGAAGAACCCGTTCACCGAACCCAGCTCCGCGAAGTCCACCGGGTCCCCCTTCCATCCCGCCGGAACCGATTGCCCGGTCACCGTATCCGTGACCGGGTGCCGCTCCGGCGCTCGGGGGGCGTACGGCAGCGGCCGGGGCGCTGTTCGGTGCTGCTACGGGGCCTGGGACGCGCTCCTCGCCAGGGCAGCGGTGCTGCTCCCGGCGGCGGGCCCCCTGCTGCTCGCCTCGGACCGCGCGAGGGACGACGGCGCGGACGGAAGGGGAGGAGCTCCCCGTGGAGCTCCTCCCCGGCGCGCCCGGGCAATGGGCGAAACGTCCGGTGGCCGCGGGACCGGGCCCTGCGGCCGCCGGTCCGTCACACCCGGACGCCACCTGCTCTCAGGTACGCGACGGGGTCGACGTCCGATCCGAAGCCCGGACCGGTGCGCACCTCGAAGTGCAGGTGGGGCCCGGTGCTGTTGCCGGTCGACCCGGACCGCCCGATGCGCTGCCCGGCGTCGACCTTTTGGCCCTCGCGGACGGTGAGCGCGGACAGGTGCGCGTACTGGGTGTACTTGCCGTCCGGGTGCTTGAGCACCACCTGGTAGCCGTACGAACCCGCGTATCCGGCCGATACCACGCTGCCCGACCCGACGGCCTTGACGGTCGTGCCGGTGGGCACCGGGAAGTCGACACCGGTGTGGTACCCCTTCGACCAGGACCCGCCGGCCGCCCGGTAGGGAGTACTGGCCCCGGCGTCCACGGGCGCGCTGAGCCCGCCCTTGCGGGAGGAGGCGGCGCGGGAGGAGGCCTGGTCGGCCCGGGTGGGCTGGTTCTTCTTCTCGGCCTTGGCCTTTGCGGCTTTCTCCTTCTCGGCCTTCTCGGCCGCCTGCTTCTTCGCCTCGGCCTGCTTCCTGGCCTCGGCCAGCCGCTTCGTCTCGGCCTGCCGCTTCGCCTCGGCTGCCTGCCGCGCCTGGTCACCCCGGCCGTCGGCGCCGGTCGCCCGCTCGGGGGCGGGTCCGCGTGCCGTGTCACCCTGCGGCGTCGGGGCGGGGGCAGGCTTGGACGGAGCGCTGATGCGCACGAGGAGGCGCTGCCCGGGGCGGATGACGTCGGGGTCGCCGCCGATGACCTGACGGTTGGCCTGGTAGAGCCGCTGCCAGCCGCCGGTGACCTTCTCCGACTCAGCGATCTGGGACAGCGTGTCGCCCTGAGCCACCGTGTACGCACCGGCCGTCGGACCGCCGGGGACGGGACGCGTCGGCCCGGGGTCGGTCTTCGGCGGCGGGGTCCGGCCGGCCGGGGGTTGGGGCGCGGGACGCTCGGCAGCGGGGGGCTCGGTCTTCTTCTGCCCCTCGCCCCTGTCGGGCGTGCTGTCCTTGGCCTTGTCCTTCTGCGGGCCCTTGCCCTGCTGCGGGCTCTTGTCCTTGGCCGGGCTCTTGTCCTCCACATGGGAGACGCTGATGTCCGGTGCGGGACCGCCGCGTACGAGCCCCGCCTTGACCGAGCACACGGGCCAGGCGGTCGGCCCCTGGCCCTTCAGCACCCGTTCGGCGACGGCGATCTGCTCGCCCTTGCTCGCCAGGTCGGCGCGCGGCGCGTAGGCCTGGCCGCCGTAGGCGTTCCAGGTGGCCTGCCGGAACTGTAATCCGCCGTAGTAGCCGTTCCCGGTGTTGATCTTCCAGTTGTTGGTCGACTCGCACGCGGCGACCTTGTCCCACACGTCCACCGGAGCCGCCCCGGCGCTGCCGGAGGCCATGAGCGGCAGCGCCATGCCCACGCCCCCCGCCGCGGCAAGCGAGGCGCTGTTGATACGGCTGGGCTGATACCGCCGATGACGTCCGGTAGGGGCCATGTCCCTCGTCCTCCGCTCACACTGCCGACACATCGCAGTCGCAAAAGTAAGGGCTCCGTAGGGACCATGACAAGACCGGCAACTCTCGTACCTCTGTGTCCAGTTGAAACGGAATCAGTCCCTCCCCGCGCCTTTCCCACCGTTCCCGCCCACCTCGGCGACCGGTTCCGGTCCGGCCGTCGTCCGCCACACCCGGCGCCCCGCGCCCGCGCTGACCAGCGCGGCCGCCACCAGCGCCGCGCTCACCCACAGCGGCGCCCGGAACCCGAACCCTGCCGCGAGCGCGAGTCCTCCGGCCCACGGCCCGAACGCCGCGCCGACGTTGAACGCCGCGGTGGCGAAGGCGCCGGCGAGGGTCGGGGCGCCCTCGGCCGCGTACAGGACCTGGGAGATGAGGGTGGAGCCGACCGCGAACGACAGCGCTCCCTGGAGGAAGACGAGCACGAGGGCCGCCACCGGCTGCCCGGCGGCGAGCGCGAACAGCGCCCACCCGCCGGCGAGCACCGCTCCCCCGCCGACCAGCAACGGCACGGGCCGGACGTCGGCGACGCGCCCGCCCACCACGACCCCGGCGAACGACCCCGCCCCGAAGAGCGCGAGCACCACGGGCACCCGCCCCTCGCCGAGACCGCTGACGTGGGTGACCAGGGGCGCGAGGTAGGTGAAGGTGCAGAAGGTCGCCCCGTTCACGAGCGCGCCCAGCAGCAGCGTCAGCCGGAGCCGCGCGCCGCGCAGCGCCCCGGCCTCCCGCCGCACTCCGACCCGTACGGCAGTTGTGTCCCGGTCCGCGGGAACGGCGTACAGGATGCCGACGACAGCCGGTACGCACAGCAGCGCGACGGCCCAGAACGCGGCCCGCCAGCCGAGGAGTTGGCCCAGCCACGCCCCGGCGGGCACTCCTGCCACGCAGGCCAGGGTGACCCCGCCGAGCAGCACGGAGGTGGCCCGCCCCTTGGCGTGCGGCGCGACCATCGCGGCGGCGGCCGTCAGCGCGACGGCGAGGAACCCCGCGTTCGCGAGCGCCCCGAGGACCCGCAGGACCAGGAGCACCCCGAAGCTGGACGTGAGCGCGCCCGCCACGTGCACGGCGAGGAAGACCCCGAGGAACAGCAACAGCGCCGGCCGCCGCGCCCAGCGCATCGACAGGGCGGCGCACACCGGCGCCCCGACGACCATTCCGACGGCGAACGCCGAGGTGAGCGCCCCGGCGGCGGACAGGGACACACCCAGGTCCCGGGCGATGTCCGGGCCGAGCCCGGACAGCATGAATTCAGAGGTGCCCTGGGCGAAGACGGCGAGCCCGAGCAGATGAAGAGCGAACGGCACAGCAGAACCCCACAACGACGTCGTGTTTCGACACAGCCTTGGTCGACGCCGGTGGTCCGGAGGCATGGCGCAGGGGTCGCCGGAGAGCCCGCGCGCGGGAGAGCGGCGGTACGGACGGCACTGCTGCGCGACGAGGCCACCGGACGACCGGTGGCTAGAGTCTTGACGCCTCGGGACTGGACACGGACGTCAGGTTACGAAGACGGGCGTGCGGGGTCCAGCCGTTTTCCTCGGCGGAGCGCGGCAGGAAAGGCAGAGTCCGGGGGCCAGGGAAGGAAGGGCGCGGAATACGCCGGAAGGGGCCGGACGGGTTCGTCTCCCGTCCGGCCCCTTCCTCTCAGTCCGTGCTCAGCTCATCGGACCCGGCGACGGCTCGGGAGCCGGGTCGGGGCCGGGCCCCGGCGGTACGGGGTCGGGCAGTGGCCCCGGCGGGACCGGGTCCGGCGACGGCGTCGGCGGCACGGGCGAGGGCCCCGGCAGGGGGCCGGGCAGCGGCCCCGGGTCGGGTCCGGTCGGCCCCGGCGGAGGCGTCGGCGCGGGCGGTACGGGATCGGGGTGCGGCTGGGTCATGCCTGATCGACCTCCAGAGGATCGGAGTCTTTCTCGAAGTGCGGATCAACCCCACTCTCTCCCGATGCGGCTGCCCCCGCCTGCCCGGTCCACACGTCAGCCGACGACGGCAGCCTGCGGATTCCGCCTCTGGTCGGCAGCTCCGGGCACGGGTTCGGCGAGGTCGGCCCCGGTCTGGACGATCCGGTTGCCGGCGTCGACGTGCACGATGCGGGGGACGAAATTCCGCGCCTCGCGATCGTCGATCTGGGCGTAACTGATGAGGATCACGAGGTCACCGGGGTGCACGAGGTGGGCGGCCGCCCCATTGATGCCGATGACCCCCGACCCGCGCTCGCCCTCGATGACGTACGTCTCCAGCCTGGCCCCGTTGGTGATGTCCACGATGTGCACGAGCTCGCCCGGCAGGAGGTCGGCGGCTTCCATGAGGTCGGCGTCGACGGTGACGGACCCGACGTAGTGCAGGTCGGCCTGGGTCACGATGGCTCGGTGGATCTTGGACTTGAACATGGTTCGCAGCATCGGACAACTCCCAAAGTCTCTGCTCCCTGCCCGCTGAGCGCGGGTCAAGGGCGGTCGGCCGCAGCCTACAACGGGACGTGCCACAACGCAGAAAAGCCCCGTACCGGTTTTCCCGGTACGGGGCTTTTCCACAATGATTGTTCGGCGGCGTCCTACTCTCCCACAGGGTCCCCCCTGCAGTACCATCGGCGCTGAAAGGCTTAGCTTCCGGGTTCGGAATGTAACCGGGCGT
>NZ_JBIVLB010000008.1:64988-439949 GCF_044751045.1 Streptomyces sp. NPDC088745 | reverse complement strand
CGTCCTATTTGCCCACCCGGCGGGGCGGGCGGGGCGGCCCCCCGCCGGTCCCCGGGGGGGGGGCGGGGCCCCCCCCCCCGTGGGGGGGCGGGCCGCCCCGGTACGGGGGTTCCGGGGGGCGGCCCCGATGCCGTACGACTCCGTACGACACCGACCCGCCCCGTACGGCAGGCATCAGCCCCTCCGCGGCACCGCCTCCAGCTCCGTGCCGCTGCCGGTGACGGCGATCGCGCCGTCCCGGTCCGTGCGCAGCACCACCGCGCCCAGCGCCTCGAGCACGGCCAGGGTCACGGGAGCCGGATGGCCGTACGGGTTGTCGCGGCCCACCGGGACGAGCGCCAGCCGGGGTGCCGCCCTGCGCAGCAGCCCGGGGTCCTGGTGCGCGGAACCGTGGTGGGGAACCTTCAGCACGTCCACCGCGGGCAGCACGGGACGGAACCGCAACAGCGCCTGCTGCGCGACCGGTTCGAGATCTCCCGGCAGCAGAAGCGTCAGCTCCCCCTGCGGCCCTTCGTACCGTACGAACAGGGTGACGCTCGCGTCGTTCGGCTCGGCCGGCACGGGTTCCGGAGGCGGTGGCGGCCACAGCACCCATGCGTCCAGCGGCCCGGTGCGGTAGCGCTCACCGGCCCGGACGGCGGCCACCGGCACCCCGGCACGGGCCGCCGTCCGCCGGACGAACGCGGCCCGCTCCCCCGGCGCCGCCAGCGGTGTCGTACGGATCGCACCGACGTCGCGGCCGCGCAGCACTCCGGGCAGCCCGCTCACATGGTCGGCGTGGAAGTGGCTGAGCAGCACCAGGGGAACGCGTGTGACGCCGAGGTCGCGCAGGCACCTGTCCACCCGCGCCGGATCCGGCCCCGCGTCGACGACCACGGCGGCGCCCTCCCCCGCCGCGAGCACGGTGGCGTCCCCCTGACCGACGTCGCACAGCACGAACCGCCACCCGTCCGGCGGCCACCGGTGCAGGAATTCGGTGAGCGGCGCCGGACGCAGCAACGCCAGCAGCAGGAGCAGCACACACGCCAGGCTCAGCCACGGGTGGCGCGGCGCCCGCCGCAGGGCGAGCACCACCGCCGCGGTCACCAGGGCCAGCAGGGCACCGCCCTGCCAGCCGCCGGGCCACCCGATCTCCGCACCGGGCAGCGAGGCTCCGGTCCTGGCCACCGCGGCGATCCACCCGGCGGGCCACCCGGCGACACGGGCGAGCAGTTCGGCGACCGGCATCGCCGCCGGCGCCACCGCCAGGGCGGCGAACCCGAGCACCGTGGCGGGCGCGACCGCGAGCTCCGCGAGGAGGTTGCACGGAATCGCCACCAGGCTGACCCGGGCGGCCATCACCGCCACCACCGGGGCGCACACCGCCTGCGCCGCACAGGCCGCCGCCAGCACTTCGGCGAGCCGGGGCGGCACTCCGCGGCGCCGCATCCCCGCGCTCCAGCGCGGGCCGAGGGTGAGCAGCGCGCCCGTGGCCAGCACGGAGAGGAGGAACCCGTAACTGCGTCCGAGCCAGGGGTCGTACAGGATCAGGAGCAGCACGGCGGCGGCCAGTGCGGGGATCAGCGACCGGCGGCGTCCGGTGCCGATGGCGAGGAGGGTGATCAGCCCGCAGGCGGCGGCCCGCAGGACGCTGGGCTCCGGGCGGCACACGATCACGAAGGCGAGGGTGAGCGCGCCGCCGCACAGCGCGGTGGTCCGCAGTGACAGCCCGAGGCGGGGCGCGAGACCGCGTCGCTCGGCGCGCGGGGCGAGTGAGGGCGGCCCGATCAGCAGCACCAGCACGATGGTCAGATTGCTTCCGGAGACGGCCGTCAGGTGCACCAGGTCGGTCGCCCGGAAGGCTTCGTGCAGGTCGGGCTCCATCCGGGAGGTGTCGCCGACGACCAGACCCGGCAGCAGTGCCCGCGCGTCCTGCGGCAGGTCGTCGGTGGCCTCGCGAAGGCCGGCCCTGAGCGTTCCCGCGGTCCGCTGCACGGCGTTTGGCGGGGCCAGGATCTGCGGCCCTCCGTCACCCGGTACCCGCAGCACGGCGGCGATCCTGTCGCCCTCCTGCATCGGCGGCGCCATCCGGGCACCGGACACCTTCAACCGGGTGGAGGGCAGCAACCGCAACCACCGCGCGGTCGGCCCGCGCACCGGTGCGAGGACGAGCACCGGGGTCCGCACGGCGGTCGTCGTACCGTCCACGGCGGTGACCCGGGTGACCTGGGCGTCCAGGACGACGGCACCGGGGGTCGCCCGGTCGCCCCGCACCCGCGGACGGGTCCTGCGCGGATCGCCGCTGACCGTCACCTCGGCCTCCACCACGGCGTGCCTGCGGGCCAGTTCGGGCACCGGACCGCGGTGGAGGTCGGCGGAGTGCAGGGCGGCCGAAGCGGCTGCCGCCGCGGCGCACAGAAGTACGGTGACGACGGCCGTGACGCGTTGGATCCGCCCGTCGGCGGCCGACGTCCCGGCCGCGTTCTCATCGCCGTGGGCCCCGGGTGCCGTCCGGTGGCCGGCCGGATTCGCCGGTACGCGTGCGATGAACAGGGCAGCCACGACGGCTCCGGTCAGGACCACCGCGAGGAGTACGACGGCTCGGGCCGCCGGTGCGCCCACCGTCAGCGCGGCGGCCACCCAGGCCGCCAGCGCCGGCGGCACCAGCCTCAGGTCGGTCGGCCCCTCCTGGCAGGGGTTCGAGTCCCCCAGGCGGTGCGCGGAGGCGGCGTGCACGGCCTGCCGGCCACCGGCGGCGGGAGGGGTGCCCTGGGCCCGCGCGGGGTCGTGGGAGCCGGAGCGGTTCATGGCCGTACGAGCTTTTGGAGGTCGGTGAATCTGCGGTCGCCGATTCCGTTGACCTCCCGAAGTTCCGCCACGGACCGGAATCCGCCGTGCTGGGTGCGGTAGTCGACGATGTGCCGGGCCAGCACCGGGCCGACCCCCGGCAGTGTGTCGAGCTGTTCCACGGTCGCGGTGTTGAGACTGATCGGCACGGCGGGCGGGCCGCCCCCCGGACCCGCCGCTGGTCCGCCGCCCGGTTGCGGCGGCGGCAG
This sequence comes from Streptomyces sp. NPDC088745, assembly GCF_044751045.1. Classification (NCBI taxonomy): domain Bacteria; kingdom Bacillati; phylum Actinomycetota; class Actinomycetes; order Kitasatosporales; family Streptomycetaceae; genus Streptomyces; species Streptomyces sp. NPDC088745. The sequence goes on along the minus strand of NZ_JBIVLB010000008.1, from coordinate 436,914 downwards.
GGCCGGACCGCCCACCAGCACGTGTTCACCGTCGGCCAGCACCCGGGCCCGGTTGAGTCCTTCGGTGCTGGTGCCGGTCTTGACCCCGCCGGCTGCCCGCAGTGCGTCGGCGACCCGCGATCCGGCGGGCAGTCGGAGCACTCCCGGCCTCCTGACCTTCCCGCTCACGTCGACGACCACGACCGCGCCCCCCTCGGCCTGCGGCACCTGCCCCGGGCCCACAACCGGCACGGGAACCGACGAGGACTTCGGCGGGTGCACCGCGGCACCGGGTGCGGCGGTCCCGGGCACGGTGGCCGTCCCGTTCGCCCGGGCTTTCTCCGGGACGTGGACAGTCTCGGGGCGCCCGGAGAGGAAGTGGTGGAAGGCGAATCCGGCGGAGACCACCAGAACGGCCGCCAGCGCGCCCAGCGTTCGCGGTTCCATGCCGCACCGGACCTGCACCCACACGGGCATCCGCTCCTTCGCAGCGGCCCAGGCCCGCTGGAATCCGCCCGCACGACGCGGACGCGTCCCGGGCGGAGCGGTCCCACCCGGGAGGCCGGAGGGGCCGACGGGCGGGCGCGGGGCGGACGCGGGCGGCACGGACGCTTGGGGAGGCGGGGCGGAGGACACCGACAGCGCGGCGGCAGCAGCGGCGACAGAGGAGACCGCCGCGCGGGCCAGGGCCGACGGCGAGATCGTCGAGGACGGAGTCGTCGTGGCCGGAGTCGTCGGGGGCGGAGTCGTCGGGGGCGGAGTCGTCGGGGGCGGAGAAGTCCGGAGCGGGGAGGCCGGGAGCGGGGAGGCCGGGGGCGGGCTGGCCGAGAACAGACCGGCTGCGGGCGCGATCGAGGCGGGCGAGGCCGTCGTGGTCCCGGTCGGCGGCCTGCCGGACGGCCCCGCTACGGCCGAGGGGGCGAAAGCCCTCGCCCCCAGCGCCCGGACCACCGCCACGGGGTGCGCCAGGAGAGCGTCCGCCCTGCGCCGGGAGGCCTCCGCGGCGGCGACAGCCGCCCCGCGCCTGCCGGAACGTACGGCCGACGGACCTCGGAGCCCCGTCCGGCCCGTGCTACCCGTAGGGCCCGTACGACGCGTACGGGAGGAGAAGTGAGTGCGGTGACCGGGAACGCGGCCCGGTCCTGTCGTTTCGTTGCGTGATCGAAGAGCCATGCACGGGACGGTAGACCGATCCGCCCAACACTGCTGATCTTGGTCAATTCCTGTGGATAAGCCGCGAGTTGTGGAAAACTCGCCCACCCTTTCGGAGGTTTCTTCGGGATTCGGAGTTCGGGGAACCTCAGCGGGGGGAGACCACCGCGCCGAGCAGCCCCGGTCCCGTGTGGGCCCCGATGACGGCGCCGACCTCGCTGACATGCAGGTCGACCAGCCCCGGCACACGCTCGCGCAACCGCTGGGCGAGGATGTCGGCGCGGTCCTGGGCCGCGAGGTGGTGCACCGCGATGTCCACGGCCCGCTCGCCGGCCTGTTCCACGGCGATCTCCTCCAGCCGGGCGATCGCTCTGGAGGCCGTACGGACCTTCTCCAGCATCTCGATCCGCCCGTCGTCGAGCGAGAGGAGCGGCTTGACGGCGAGCGCCGAACCGAGAAGGGCCCGCGCGGCACCGATCCGGCCGCCGCGCCTCAGGTAGTCGAGGGTGTCGACGTAGAAGTACGCACAGGTGCCCGAGGCCCGTTTCTCCGCGGCCGCCACCGCCTCGTCGACCGTGCCGCCCGCCTCCGCGACCTCGGCCGCCGCCAGGGCGCAGAACCCCAGCGCCATGGCGACCATCCCGGTGTCCACCACCCGCACCGGCACGGGAGCCTCCCGAGCCGCGAGCACAGCCGCGTCGTACGTCCCGGAGAGCTCGGCGGGCAGATGCAGCGAGACGATCCCCGTCGCCCCGGCCTCGGCCGCCGCCCGGTAGGTGGCGGCGAAAACCTCGGGGCTCGGCCTGGACGTGGTCACCGAGCGACGCCTCTGGAGGGCCTGGGCGAGTGAGCGGGCGGAGATCTCCGTTCCCTCTTCGAGCGCCTGGTCGCCGAGGACGACGGTCAGCGGCACCGCGGTGATGCCGTGCCGCTCCATCGTCGGGTGCGGCAGGTAGGCCGTGGAATCGGTGACGATCGCGACATGGCGGGACATGAGCGGGAGGTTACCCGCAGGCGGTGCCCGGCGGCAGCCCGGCCCCTCGGCACCGGCGGCGGGCACCCGGCTGGTTGTCGCTCCTCACGCCGTACGCAGACTGCCGCGCACCGCTCTTGCCACGACGGTGGTCATCCGTGCGGACCTGCGCAGACGGTTCGCATTGGCGGGTGGTTCAGGTGGTGCTCTCCGGACGGGGAGCCTTCTGCCAGGGATACGCGGTCGGCACGTTCGGGTCCCGGCCGGTGATCGCCTGCGGACCGGGCTGCGCGGTGCTCCCGGAGTTCTCCTCGGACTTCCCGGGCCCCGTGCCGGCGGTCCGCGGCCAGTTCTGCTCGGCCCCGGTCGTCGCACCGTTCTGCCGGGCCGGGTCCTGCTCCTGGCCCGGCTCCGGCTCCACGGCCGCCCAGTGCCGTAGCGCCCCGGACTCCATGCGGATCTGCTCGCTCAGCGAAGCGAGGTCGTCGTCCGCGAACTTCCTGGCCCGGTCGCGGGCCGCCCACCGCAGCGAGTCGGCCGAGGAAACGACCTGTTCCGTGCGTTCCCGCAGTTCGGGGATGCTGCCGGCGGCCCGCTCCTTGTCGGGGTCTCGCTCCAGCCGGCGCAGTTCGTCGTCCAACTGGTGACCGTACTCACTGAGCCGCTCGAACAGCGCCAGGGACTCCGTCAGCGACGCGTCGGAGGCCACACCGGTGGACAGCGCCTCCTGGGTGGCCCGCATGGACGTACGCAGCGACAGCCGCAGCTGGGCCAGTTCGCCGCCCATGCCCGGCTGGCCGTAGCTCTTGGCCCGCAGCGTGGTGTCCTCGACGGTGCGCCGGGCCTGGGTGATCGTGCGGTCCACTCCGCGCCGGGCCGCTCCGACCGCCTTCACGGTGACGTATACCCCCAGCCCCAGGAAGGCGAAGAAGAGCAGCGCCATGATCAGAATGACGACTTCTTCCATGACGCCCCTCCATAGTTGGTTGCGACGAACCCGACTGAACGACCCGGCCACCGGTCCACGAGTGCACCAGCTTCTCCACCGTAAACGGAGAGGGCAGGCAAGAGGTTCCATCGGAACCCCCAACCTGCCCGTAGGGGAAAGCCCTCAGCCGGTGTTCGCGGTCGCTCCTTTCCTACGATTCCGGGTGATGTGCCGGAACCGTCTCCCGGTGTCAGGCCGGGACGATGTTCACCAGCTTCGGCGCGCGGACGATCACCTTGCGGACGCCGGCGCCGTCCAGGGCAGCGACGACCGCGGGGTCGGCCAGCGCCAACTTCTCCAGTTCGTCGTCACCGATCGACGGGGAGATCTCCAGGCGTGCCTTGACCTTGCCCTTGACCTGGACGACGCAGGTCACGGTCTCGTCGACGACGTACGCCGGGTCCGCGACGGGGAAGTCCTGGTGGACGACGGACTCGGTGTGGCCCAGCTTGCGCCACAGTTCCTCGGCGATGTGCGGGGCCAGCGGGGCGACCAGCAGCACCAGGCGCTCCGCGACCGAGCGGGACAGCGGACCGCCCGACTTCGTCAGGTGGTTGTTCAGCTCGGTGATCTTGGCGATGGCGGTGTTGAAGCGCATCGCGGCCATGTCCTGGCCGACGCCGTCGATCGCCTTGTGCAGGGCGCGCAGGGTGTCCTCGTCCGGTTCGGTGTCCGTGACGGTGACCTCGCCGGTCGTCTCGTCGACGACGTTGCGCCACAGGCGCTGCAGCAGTCGGTACTGGCCGACGACCGCCCGGGTGTCCCAGGGGCGCGACACGTCCAGCGGGCCCATGGCCATCTCGTACAGGCGCAGGGTGTCGGCTCCGTACTCGGCGGAGATCTCGTCCGGTGTGACGGCGTTCTTCAGGGACTTGCCCATCTTGCCCAGGACGCGGCTGACCTTTTCGCCCTGATAGTAAAACCCGCCGTCGCGCTCCTCGACCTCGGCCGCCGGAACGGCGATACCGCGTGCGTCCCGGTAGACGAATGCCTGGATCATGCCCTGGTTGTACAGCTTGTGGAACGGCTCCGAGGACGAGACGTGCCCCAGGTCGAACAGCACCTTCGACCAGAACCGCGCGTACAGCAGGTGCAGCACGGCGTGCTCGGCGCCACCGACGTACAGGTCGACGCCACCGTGCGGCATGCCGTCACGCGGACCCATCCAGTACTGCTCGACGGCCGGGTCGACCAGCTTGTCGCTGTTGTGCGGGTCCAGATAGCGCAGCTCGTACCAGCAGGAGCCGGCCCAGTTGGGCATGGTGTTGGTCTCACGGCGGTACTTCTTCGGGCCGTCGCCCAGGTCCAGGGTGACGTTGACCCAGTCCTGGTTGCGCGACAGCGGCGTCTCGGGCTGCGCGTCGGCGTCCTCGGGGTCGAAGGTGCGCGGCGAGTAGTCCTCGACCTCGGGCAGTTCCAGCGGCAGCATCGACTCGGGCAGCGAGTGCGCGATGCCGTCCTCGTCGTAGACGATCGGGAAGGGCTCGCCCCAGTAGCGCTGACGGCTGAACAGCCAGTCGCGCAGCCGGTAGTTGACGGTGCCTTCGCCGCAACCGTTCTCGGACAGCCACTCGGTCACGCGGACCTTCGCGTCGGCGACGCTCAGGCCGTCCAGCGAAACGGATTCCGCGGCCGCGGAGTTGACGATTTTTCCGTCGTACGAGGCGAAGGCGTCGTCCCATGTGGCCGGGTCCGCGTCACGCCCGTCCGTCGGCTCGACGACACAGCGCATCGGCAGCTCGAAGGCGCGCGCGAACGCGAAGTCACGGGTGTCGTGCGCGGGAACCGCCATGATCGCGCCGGTGCCGTAGCCCACCAGCACATAGTCGGCGATGAAAACGGGGACTTTTTCACCACTTACCGGGTTGGTCGCGTACGCACCCGTGAAGACGCCGGTCTTCACCTTGGCATCAGCCTGCCGCTCGACGTCGGACTTGGCGGCAGCCTGCTTGCGGTAGGCGGCCACGGCCTCGGCCGGAGTGGCGTGCCCGCCGGTCCACGCGTCACGGGCGTCCTCGGGCCAGGCGCCCGGAACGATGTCCGCGACCAGATCGTGCTCGGGCGCCAGCACCATGTAGGTGGCGCCATACAGGGTGTCCTGGCGCGTGGTGAAGACGGTGATCTTCTTCTCGGCGGCGCCGTCGACGGCGAAGTCGACGCGGGCGCCCTCGCTGCGGCCGATCCAGTTGCGCTGCTGCAGCTTGATCGCCTCGGGCCAGTCCAGACCGTCCAGGTCGTCGATCAGACGGTCGGAGTAGGCGGTGATGCGCATGTTCCACTGGCGCAGCTTTGCCTTGAAGACGGGGAAGTTGCCGCGCTCGGAACGGCCGTCGGCGGTGACTTCCTCGTTGGCCAGCACGGTGCCCAGGCCCGGCGCCCAGTTCACGGGTGCGTCGGAGGCGTACGCCAGCCGGTACTCGCTCAGCAGGTCGGCACGCTCGGCGGCGTCCATGTCCGCCCAGGCGCGGCCCCCGGGAACGGCACGCTCACCACTCTCGAACTGGGCGACCAGCTCGGCGATGGGGCGGGCCTTCTTCGCGTCGGCGTCGTACCAGGAGTTGAAGATCTGGACGAAGATCCACTGCGTCCACTTGTAGTACTCGGGGTCGATCGTCGCGAACGAACGGCGCTTGTCGTGCCCCAGCCCCAGACGGCGCAGCTGGTCCTTCATATTGGCCATGTTGGCCTCGGTGGAGGTCCGCGGGTGCGTGCCGGTCTGCACCGCGTACTGCTCGGCGGGCAGGCCGAAAGCGTCGAAGCCCAGCGTGTGCAGCACGTTGTGGCCGGTCATCCGCTGGTGACGGGCGTAGACGTCGGTGGCGATGTAGCCCAGCGGGTGCCCGACGTGCAGACCCGCCCCCGAGGGGTACGGGAACATGTCCATGATGAACTTCTTGGGCTTCGCGGCCAGCTCCGCGTCGCCCGACAGGTCTCCGTTGCCGGGGTTGGGCGCCTCGTAGGTGCCTTCCTCGTCCCAGAAGTCCTGCCAGCGTGCCTCGATGTCGGCGGCCATGGCAGCCGTGTAGCGGTGTGCGGCTGCCGTCTCGGCAGCGGCAGCGGCATTCATCTCGCTCATGTTTTTCGAAGCTCCATCGATTTCGTCTCTGCCTACGGATCTCTGCCTGCGGAAATGAAAAATCCCCTCGCACAGGAGGGGACGCCGCGCCGATGCCGGCCAGGTGTTTTCACCGGTCGGGACTGATCAGCGCGGCTCACTAAGCAGAAGGCGTACGGCACGCATGGCGTCAGGGTACCGCAGGGGTCATGGACGTCGCATCGAGCCGCCCGCCCGCCACCGAGCAGTACACGATTCCGGCGCCTGTACGAACGCCTCCCCCGGCCGACTTCCCAGCACATGCTGCGCGGACCGTACCCGCCCGCCCTCTCCGCGCACCGGGGAACCACCAAACCCCCCTGTGCCTCGCTCCGGGCCGCCTAGCTTCCCCCCACGGGACCACATTCCCGAGCTTCCGGAGTCCTCTCCCATGAACCTCTCTCCGCGTGCGCATCACAAAGCAGCCGCACCGCCCTCCCCGAGCCGACGCCCGCCCCGATGCGCGCCGCCCCAACTGTTGGCCACCCTGGCGCCGGCGTCGCTGCCGCTGGTCGCTGTCCTCGGTGGCGACGGCCTGCGAGCGGCGTTTGACTTCACCACGGGTGCACTGGCCCTCGTCGCCCTCACCGCGTCCGTCGCCTGGGGTCTGCTGGCCACCGATCGGCTGTTGCTGCGGCCCCGGCACCGTCTGGTGGCCCAGGGTGTGCACCGGTTCACTGCCATCGCCTCCCTGTGCTTCCTCCTGCTGCATCTCACGGTCAAGGTCGTACTCGGCCACACCACACTGCTGGCGGCCCTGGTGCCGTTCTCGGGCGGCTCCTCCGCCACGGCGGTGCTCGTCGGATTCGGCTCACTGGCCGGCCTGCTGATGGTTTCGGCCGCCACCACGGGTGCCCTGCGCAGCGCGTTCGCGGTGCCCGGCCGGGTACTGCCGGGCCGGTGGCGGGCGCTGCACATGTTGGCGTATCCGGCGTGGTGCTCTGCCCTACTGCACGGCCTGTTCACCGGCCGGCCGGCCGCCGGGTGGATCGTCGTGCTGTACGGCCTGTGTCTGGCGGCGGTGTCGGCGGTGCTGGGCCTGCGTCTGCTTCCCGAGCGGATCAAGAGGCGCATCGTCGCCGGCGCCCTGGGCCCGCCGCCGCAGCGAAGGTCCACGCCGCACCTGCCCCACGCCAGGTCACCGCGTGCCGCCCTGTCCCAGCCCCGGCACGCGCGCACCCCCACGGGAGATCACAGTTGAACGACCGCAACACACCCCTGCCCGACGTCCCGCACGTCGTCACCGTCGGTCTCCCGCATCTCACCAGGGGCTTCGAGACGGCCGACCGCCTTAACCTCGCCACGCATCTGAAGGTGCATGGCCCGCTCGCCCCGGTTTCCGGAGAGCGGCTGGTCGCTCTCGCCGAGGAAGTCCGCCTCCTCGGCCGGGGCGGTGCCGGATTCCCGTTCGCCCGCAAGCTGCGAACCGTCGCAAAGTCCGCGGTGCGCCGCGGAGTGCAGCCCGTGGTCGTCGTCAACGCCAGTGAGGGCGAGCCCGCCTGCCGCAAGGACACCGTGCTCATCAACCGTGCCCCGCACCTCGTCCTGGACGGTGCGCTGCTCGCCGCGGAGGCGCTCGGTGCGCGCTTGCTCGTCGTCGCCGTCACCCGTGACTCCACCGAGGCGTCCCTGCGCGACGCATTCGACGAGCGCGGCCTCACCGACCGTCGCATCCGCAACCGCGGCCTCCGGGCCCGCGTCGTACGCACTCCCGAACGCATGGTCTCCGGCGAGGCGTCCGCCATGATCCGTGCCGTGAACGGCGGCCCCGCGCTTCCTCCCGGCCGCCGTGAACGCGCCGCCGAGTCCGGTGTGTCGGGCGCCCCCACCCTGCTGTCCAATGCCGAAACGTACGCACAGCTTGCGGTCGCCGCACGGCTGGGGCCGCACCGTTACGCCCGTACCGGTGCCCCCGATGAGCCAGGGACCATCCTGCTCACGGTTTCCGGTGCCGTTGCCCGCCCAGTGGTGATGGAGGCTCCCTCGGGCGTTCCACTGGGCTACGTCCTGCGGCTGGCAGGCGCTCCGCCGCTCCCCCAGGGCGTGCTGACCGGCGGCTATCACGGCAGTTGGATCGACGCCCATGCCGCGCACGACGCCGCGGTCTCCCGGGCGTCCCTGGCGTCGTTCGGCGGGGCCCTGGGGGCGGGTGCCCTGTTGCCGATCGGCGCGGAGACATGCCCGCTCGGTGAGTCCCTGCGCGTGGCGAACTGGCTGGCCGCCGAGAGCGCGGGCCAGTGCGGCCCGTGCCGGCTCGGCCTGCCCGCCGCGGCCGGTGGACTCTCCGACGTGCTGGACGGCGGCGGCCAGGCCGCACTGGAAGCATTGCGGGAGGTGTCGCAGACGGCGAAGGGCCGGGGTGCCTGCAAGCACCCTGACGGCTCGGTACGTTTCCTGCTGTCCGCCCTGCACGCCTTCACCGACGATCTGGCCGCCCATGTCCTGGGTGGCGGCTGCGGGCGTCCCACCACCGGCGTGCTGCCTCTCCCCGCCCCCGTCCGACATGGAGCACGCCATCAGGAAAGTGCGGCGAGCGGCGAGAAACTGGAGGTCGACTGGACGCTGTGCCAAGGGCACGGTCTGTGCGCCGATGTCGTTCCCGAGCTGATTCGCATGGGCCACGACGGCTTTCCCGCCTTCGCCGACACCTCGGTTCCCCTGCACCTGCACGACCGGGCCCGGCGCGCGGTGCGCCGGTGCCCCGCGCTCGCCCTCCGCCTGGAGCGGTCCCGCGCCGAAAGCACTGCCATCATGCCCCGCAAGTTCCTGGAGCAGGGCCGCGGTTGACGGCCCGTACCACGCACCCTGGCATGCCAAAGAGGCGGCCCGTCCGATGGACGGGCCGCCTCTTTCACTGTGGAGCTAAGGAGAATTGAACTCCTGACCTCCTGCATGCCATGCAGGCGCTCTACCAACTGAGCTATAGCCCCGTGCTGTGCACTTCGTGTCGTTTTCCGTGGTCTCCCCCGGCGACATCGCCAACTTTAGACGGTGGATCGCCGCATCACCAAATCCCTTTCCGCACCCCTTTCCGTCGGCCGCGCGCTCCACTCCGCCGCACCCCTGTGTGACGGTACGGTCACCCTTTGTGAGATCCCCCCGGTTCGTGCCTCCCTCCCCTGTACGCAGTACTGTCGCGCGGCATCCGGTTGCTGTCGCCGGGGTGGTCTGTCTGTTCTCCTTCGCCGTCTTCTGGGCCGCACAGCGCCTCGCCCGGGTCTCGATGATCGATCTGATCGTCTACCGCGCGGAGGGTGCCACGGTCCTGGCGGGCGGGGATCTCTACGCGCTGCGTGCCACCGCGGCGAACCTTCCGACGACGTATCCGCCCTTCGCGGCACTGCTGTTCACACCGTTGTCGCTGCCACACCCCGATCTCCTGCGCATTCTCGGGACACTGGGCAATCTGGTCCTGCTGGTCGCCCTGGTGCGCCTCTCCCTGCGACTCGTCGGGTGCAACCGTTTCGCGACGGCCCTGTGGGTGGCCGCGGCAGCGGTCTGGTGCGAGCCGGTGTGGACGACGCTGAGGTACGGACAGATCAATCTCGCGATCGCGGTCGCGGTCCTGTGGGACCTGACGCGCAAGGAGGGGCACCGTTGGGCGGGCGTGGGCATCGGGCTCGCGACGGCGGTGAAGCTCACGCCGGGACTCTTCGTGGTCTTCCTGCTGCTGGCAGGTCTGGCCAGGGGGCGGCACACCGGAACGTATCGCGGCGATCCCTGGCTGCGGCAGGCGTCGGTCGCCGTCGGCGCTTTCCTTGCCGCAACGGTGGGCTCGGCACTGCTGCTGCCCCGGGACTCCCTCACCTTCTGGACGCGGGCGCTCTTCGAGTCCACCCGGGTGGGCAACACGGAGGACACCGCCAACCAGTCCCTGGCCGGGGTACTGGCCCGTCTCCTGCACACGGACGCCCCCGGGGGCTGGTGGGTCGCCGTCGCCGCCCTCGTGGCGGCCGTGGGGCTGTGCACGGCGGTGGACGCCGCACTGCGCGGAAAGGGTGCCCGTTCGGTGCTGACCTGTGCCATGACGGCCCTGCTGATCAGCCCGATCTCCTGGTCGCACCACTGGGTGTGGTGCGTACCGCTGGTGGTGTTCCTGGCCGGGCAGGCGGTACGGAGCGGGCGCGTGTACGCGGCGGGCGTCTGGGCGGCCGCCGCGGTCTTCTTCTCGTACGCCCTGTGGACCGTCCCACACGGCCGGCAGGGACGCCCGGAACTCGACCAGGACCTCGGCCAGTTCCTGCTGTCGGCGGGCTACCCGGCCGTGGGACTGGCCTTCGTCCTCGCGGGCTTTCGCGGCACGGATCTGCTCAGGACGTACGGACCGGGCCGGCGTCGTTCCCAGCGTGCACGGGAAGAACGTCCGGCAGCCGTCAGGCCCGCGCGAACGAGTAGAAGCGCTTGAGGGTGCAGTGCTCGTCCAGCAGCCGACCGTAGATCGGCTCGCCCTCCAGCTCCCGGTACGTCTCGATCGGGTCGCCTTTTATGATCAGCGCCCGCGCGCACTCCTCGCACCAGTACTGGTACTCGGAGTTGACCGGTTCCATGTCGCGGACGATCGGTGTGCCGCTGCCGCACCAGTCACACTTTCGCCTGTGTGCGCCCATCGTCCCCTCCCCTTCGGCGGCCGCCCCCTGGGCCGTCGATTCTGTCACGGCTACGCAAGGGGGACAGCAAAAGATCCCGCCCCCTGCCGGGGACGGGATCTTGATTGTGGAGCTAAGGAGAATTGAACTCCTGACCTCCTGCATGCCATGCAGGCGCTCTACCAACTGAGCTATAGCCCCGCGTGTTCTCAACTCTGTGCGGTGTTTCCCGCTCCGCGCTGCGAACAAGAAGAACTCTAGCCTGTGACCTGCCGGAAAGTGAAATCCGGGTCGGCCGCCGCTCCCGGAGGGGCCGGGAGGGCCGAAGAACCGCTCAGTCGTCGTCCCCGAGCACGGGTTCCGGAAGGGTCCCGGCGTTGTGCTCCATCAGCCGCCAGCCACGGGCGCCCTCGCCGAGGACGGACCAGCAGCAGTTGGAGAGGCCGCCCAGGCCCTCCCAGTGGTGCGACTCCAGGCCGAGGAGACGGCCGATGGTGGTGCGAATGGTCCCGCCGTGGCTGACGACGACGAGGGTGCCGCCGTCGGCGAGCTTGTCGGCGTGTGCCAGGACCACGGGAGCGGCCCGGTCGGCGACCTCGGTCTCCAGTTCGCCCCCGCCGCGCCGGACCGGCTCACCGCGCTTCCAGGCGGCGTACTGCTCGCCGTACCGCGCGACGATCTCCTCATGCGTGAGGCCCTGCCAGGCACCGGCGTACGTCTCGCGCAGGCCCGCGTCGTGGGTGACGTCGAGGCCCGTGAGGGCGGCCAGCTCCCCGGCGGTGGCCGCGGCCCGGCTGAGGTCGGAGGCCACGATGGCGTCCGGCTTCAGTGAGGCGAGGAGGCGTGCCGCCCGGCGGGCCTGGGCCACTCCGGTGTCGGTCAGCTCGATGTCCGTACTGCCCTGGAAGCGGCGTTCCAGGTTCCAGGAGGTCTGGCCGTGCCGCCACAGGACGATGCGACGGCCGCGATTGCTCCCTGCTGCGCGCTGCTGCGCCCCCGTGCCGTTCAGAACGCGTCTCCGTCCAGGTCTCCGTCCAGCTCGCCGGCCGGGTTCAGCTTGGCGTGCTCCTCGGCCTTGCCGCGGGTCTTCACCGCGTCCTCGGGGAGCGCGATTTCGGGGCAGTCCTTCCACAGGCGCTCCAGCGCGTAGTAGACGCGCTCCTCGCTGTGCTGGACGTGCACCACGATGTCGACGTAGTCGAGGAGGATCCAGCGGGCCTCGCGGTCGCCCTCGCGGCGGACCGGCTTGGCGCCGAGCTCCTTGTTGAGCTTCTCCTCGATCTCGTCGACGATCGACTTGACCTGGCGGTCGTTGGGCGCGGAGGCCAGCAGAAAGGCGTCCGTGATGGACAGCACATCGCTGACGTCGTACGCGATGATGTCGTGCGCGAGCCGGTCGGCGGCCGCCTGGGCGGCGGCGTTGATGAGCTCGATGGAACGGTCAGTGGCGGTCACTAGCAGGCTTTCGTCGGCGGTAGGTGATTACCACAAGGGTCTCACGTCACGCTGACATGCCCCGCCGGTGTTTTTCCGGCGGGGCAGGCAGGCGCCTGGTCCTACTTGGGTGAGTCGGGAACCTTGTAGTCCCGGCCGAGGACGACGGCGACCTGTACGTTCGGTGTGGTGCTCCCCTTGCTGACGGCGGCCGTCGGCAGCCCGAGGGTCTTGGCGACCTCTTCGGCCGTCGTCTTCTGCGCGGTGTCGGCATAGGTGACCCGGGAGGCGGCCGCGACAGCCTCCTTGCCGCCGTCGGCGAACGTGTAACCGCCGTTGACCAGGGCGATCCGTGCGGCCTCGACCGCTGCCGGTTTGCCCGTGGCGTTGCGCACCCCGACCTGTACGGCGGCTCCCTGCTCGGGGGTGCCGGCGGTGCCGCCGAGGACGGTTTTGACGACGGTGTCGGAGGCACTGACGCGCCCGTCGGATCCCACTGGGAGCAGCACCGTCCGGTAGGCGCCCTTCTTCGCGTGCGCGGCGAGTTTCGCCAGGGACGTGGCGAGCGTCTTCTCCGGCAGCGACGGGTCGAGGATCATGCCGAGGTTCCGCACGGTGATCAGGGCGGTGTCCGGGTCGTCGGAGAGCTTCTTCAGGACGCCGTTCATGACCGCTCCGAAGCGGGCGAGCTGTTTGGCCTCGGGTTCGCCCGGTGCTCGGTAGGTGGCGTACGCGACGGCCATGGTGCCGCTGAGGGTCTGCTGCTTGCCCTGCTTCACCAGGGGCGCCGCGCCCTTCTTCGTCGGGTCGGGCACGGAGGTGTCGGTGTCGATCTCGATGGTGCTGACCTGGTCGACGAGGTTTTCCAGGTACGGGGTGTCCAGCCGCCAGGTTCCGCCGATGCGGGTGCCGAGCGCGGTGCCGAGGGACTCGCGGGTCCCGGAGGCTCCGTCGTCGCCGACGGACTTCGCGAGGGTGGTGGCCACCCCGTTGTCGTCGGCGAGGGTGAGCGCGTCGGGAAGCAGCACGGTGGTGCCCTGTCCGGTGCTGGTGTTGTCGACGAGCAGCACCGTGGAGGTGGCGTTGCGGTCCTTGACGTCGTGCAGGTGCAGAGCGATCACATCCCGCTTCTGGGCGCCTGCCGCGGCAGGGCCGCCGCTCTTCTCCGAGGACATGCCGGGCAGCTTGTCCGCGTACCAGAGGTAGCCGACGCCGCCGACGACGACCAGGGCAAGGACGACGGCGAGGGCGACGACGCGGGAACGCCCGCGGCGCTTGGCTTCTTCGCGGCGTTCGGTGCGGCTTTCGGTGAACTTCAGCCAGTCGATAACGTCTTCGGAGTTCTCGTCCGGTTCTTCGACGAAGGAGAACTGTTCCGTGGCGTACTCGGGAGTGCCGGAGCGACGCTTGGGCGACGGCGACTCCTGCGGTGATTCCGGCTGCGCCGTCTCCTGCTCCGCAGGCTCGGGCTGGGGCTGCCTCTGACCCTGCTGGGGCCCCGGGGCCGGCGCCTGGTGCGGAATCCACTGCTGTTGCGGCGGCTGTTGCTGTTGCCGTCCGGTTTCGTACCCGTACTGTTCCGGAATCTGTTGCTGCGTCGCCTGGGATGTGTACGGGTCGAACCCGGCGGTCTGCTGGGACTGTTGCGCGTACGGGTCGTATCCGTACGCCTGCTGCTGGGGCTGCTGCTGCGCCGCGTAGGGGTCGTAACCCTGCTGCGACTGCGAAATCTGCGACTGTGCGGTCTGCTGCTGCGGGGTCTGCTGGTACACCGGCTGCCCGTACGCGTCGTAGCCGACGATTTCCGGCTGCGGCGGGGTGTAGGGGTCCTGGGCGTATGGGTCGTACGGGTTCTGGCGGTCGTTCACCGGTGCCCCATTTCCGTGCTGCTGCTCAGTGCCGTGTGCCGTCAGTCCCGGTACAGCTCGCGCTTGTCGATGTAGCGGACCACACCGTCGGGCACCAGGTACCAGACCGGGTCTCCGCCGCGTACACGCGCACGGCAGTCCGTCGAGGAGATCGCCAGGGCGGGCACCTCCACCAGGGACACACCGCCTTCGGGCAGCCCGTCGGACGTCAGGTCGTGTCCGGGGCGGGTGACGCCGATGAAGTGCGCAAGGGCGAAGAGTTCCTCCGCGTCGCGCCAGGTGAGGATCTGCGAGAGGGCGTCGGCGCCGGTGATGAAGAACAGGTCGGCGTCCGCGTTGAGGGAGCGCAGGTCCCGCAGGGTGTCGATGGTGTACGTGGGGCCGCCGCGGTCAATGTCGATGCGGCTGACGGAGAACTGCGGGTTGGACGCGGTCGCGATGACCGTCATCAGGTAGCGGTCCTCGGCGGGGGTGACCAGCTTGTGGCTCTTCTGCCACGGCTGTCCGGTCGGTACGAACACCACCTCGTCGAGGTGGAACAGTGCGGCCACTTCGCTGGCCGCCACCAGGTGGCCGTGGTGGATCGGGTCGAACGTGCCGCCCATGACGCCGAGGCGGCGCTTGCCCTTACCCGTACCGACGGCACTGTCACCGCTGCTGCCACCGGCCGGACCGGTAGGCGTTACCTGCTCTCCCATGCGTGCAGACCCTACTGGCCCGTGCGGCCGGCCCGGTCCCCCGGCCCGGTTCAGCGGTCCCGGTTGAAGCGGGTGGTGATCCACAGCAGCAGCATCAGCGCGATGAAGGCGCCGCCGCCGGTGATGAGGGGGCTGAGTGAGGCGTGCTGGTCGACGTGCCCGCCGCCTTCGCCGGAGGCGAGGGTCACGAGCTGGGCTGCGGTCTGGTGGAGGCTCATCTTCGGCGGACCTATCGGGAGACGGAGGGGAGACTTCGGCAACATCGTATGCGGCGGGAGCGGGCACGCTCACGCCGACTCAGTCGTTGGGCGGATATCGGCTCCCGGGCAACCGGTACGGGCGGGGCCGCGTCAGCCAGGAGAGGGCCTCCGAACGCGCCCCTCTAGGCTGGGGCCGTCCGGGGGACGGGACATGTCTCGTACGAGAGCAGGGGTCATTCATGACAGACGGCAATCACGGGCACGGGCGGGACGACGGGGACGGCGGCGGGCACGAGAATCTGCCGGGCCGGCAGCGCCGGAGGTTCCCCGGAATCTCCTCGCGGGCGTACGAGCACCCGGCGGACCGGTCCGCCCTGGTGGCGCTGCGCAAGCTGAGCGGGTTCGACACGGTGTTCAAGGCGCTGAGCGGGCTGCTGCCGGAGCGCAGTCTCAGGCTCCTGTTCCTGTCCGACTCGGTGCGGGTGGGCGACGAACAGTTCGCGCACCTCAATTCGATGCTGCGGGACGCCTGTTACATCCTGGACCTGGAGAAGGTTCCCGCGATGTACGTCACGCAGGACCCGAAGCCCAACGCCATGTGCATCGGTCTCGACGAGCCGATCATCGTGGTGACGACGGGTCTGGTGGAACTCCTCGACGAGGAGGAGATGCGGGCGGTCGTCGGGCACGAGGTGGGGCACGCGCTGTCCGGGCACTCGGTGTACCGGACGATCCTGCTGTTCCTGACGAGTCTGGCGCTGAAGGTGGCGTGGATTCCGCTGGGCAACATCGCGATCATGGCGATCGTCACGGCGCTGCGCGAGTGGTTCCGCAAGTCGGAGCTCTCGGCGGACCGCGCGGGCCTGCTGGTCGGTCAGGACCTCCAGGCGTCCATGCGCGGGCTGATGAAGATCGCGGGCGGCAACCACCTGCACGAGATGAACGTGGACGCGTTCCTCAAGCAGGCAGAGGAGTACGAGGCGGGCGGTGATCTGCGCGACTCCGTCCTGAAGATCCTGAACGTGCTGCCGCGTTCGCACCCGTTCACCACGGTGCGCGCCGCGGAGCTCAAGAAGTGGTCGGAGAGCCGCGACTACCAGCGGATCATGGACGGCCACTACCCGCGCCGGGACGAGGACAAGGACACCTCGGTGACGGACTCCATCAAGGAGTCCGCGGCCCACTACGCGGACACCGTGAAGACCAGCAAGGACCCGCTGATGAAACTGGTCGGCGACATCGCGGGCGGTGCGGGCGACCTCGGCGGCAAGCTGCGGGACAAGTTCACCGGCGGCTCGGGAACCGGCAGGAGCGGTTCCGGCGAGAACGGCTCCGGGGGCTGATGTCAGCGCGGCGGGGGCCCGCTCGGTTGCGCGGCGGCGGAGAGTGTGCCGCACAGCGTTCCGGACCGGGCCCCCGTCGCGTACGGGTCGATGCCGGGTGCCGAAGCCCGCGAGGGGGCCGTGGAGGCGCCCGAGGAGGCCGTGGGCGCCGTACGGGCGACCTCGTGCGCCTTCCCCGGCTCCGGGGCCCGCGGGCCCGCCAGCAGGGGCTGCCAGGCCTGTTCCGCTCCCGGGGCCGCGCAGGCCTGGGGGCCGGCGAAGGCGGAGGCGGTGAGGAGCTCCGTACGGTGCCGGCGCAGGTCCTCGGCGTCGTACCGGAAGTGCAGTTCGCGGCGCACGGTGAACAGCGATGCCCCGTCGGCGCGTGCGGCCGCCTTCCCCGCGGCGGGCCGCAGCGGGTAGACGAAGGTGTGGTCGGTGGTGACGTCGAGGAGGTCGGGGCCGAGCTCGACGGCGCGCAGGAAGCCGTTCGCGCGCGGGGCGCCCGCGAGGGCCACCTTCTGCGGGTCGAAGCGGACCAGCCAGCCCGAGGCCTGGGCGCCGGGCTCGGCCGGGACGTCGAAGGCGGCGTCGAACTGGTTGTGCTGATCGGGGTCGAGCAGCAGACGCACCGCACGGTCCTTGCCGCCGGTGAGGACCTCCGGGTCGAGGGAGGACTGCACCAGGTAGTCCTTGGCGATGGTGAGGGCGGCCTGCACCTGGCTCTCGGAGAAGTGCCGGGTGCCTCTGGGTACGGGCAGCTGGATGCCTTCGGCCCCGGTGCGGAACTGGGCGGCGGGGCTGTGCAGGAGGAGTTCGGCGGGTTTGCCGCCGGGTACGGGGCCGAGGGGCGCCAGCGGTACGACAGTGGCGCGCAAGGCGTCGGGGCGGTGCTCGGACGGGGGCTGCGCGGGGGTGCGTACCCCCAGGTAGACGGCTGTGGCGAAGGCGAGCGCGACGAGCAGCACGAGGAGGAGCACCTGGGTGCGCCCGTTGCGGGCGGCCGGTGCCGGTGGTGCGGGCGGGAGCGTCCTGACGGCGGGCGCGTGGTCTCCCACGCGTTCCGTCGCGGAGTACTCCTGGAGCCGGGCGGCGCGGACGAACGATTCGTCGAACACGACGGACCGGTAGTCGTCGTCACCACTGTTGGGTAAGCCCTCGGGCGGGGTGCCCTCGGGCGGATCCGATCGGCCTGCCATCGCTTCTCCCTGAGCCCTACGGTGGGGAGAGAGTCTCCCTTTCAGAGTAGGTCGCAAGAAGCGAAGTCAAACGCCGCGGTACGGCAGAATTTCGCCGGAAGTTCCGTCATTTCGAACGGTGTTGAAGGTTTGCGGAGGGGTTCTTCGGTTCCGGCGGATTCACGGCGTGCGGGGATGCGCGGAAACGGCCGGAGCCGTGTATTCCGCGGACGCCGAAGGAGCGTTGCCGGGGACAGCGGGCGGGATGGCGTCGACGCCACTCGTGGATGCGGGCGCGGGCGCCTGCCCGTCGCGGCTGCCGGAAGCCCCCCGGTAAACGGCGGCGAAGGCGAACGCCACCATGCCGATCCCCATCAGCACGGCGAGGACCCAGGCGACCGGCCGGTGCCAGCGCGCGGAGTTGCGGTACGGGCGCAGCGTGCCGCCGTACGGTCCGTAGGGGCCGGGGTGGGCGGGGTTGCCGTAACGGTCGTAACCGTCCGTGTCGCCGTAGGCGAAAGACCCGTCGCGCATCTCGTACGGCGAGTCGTCGTCGGGCGGCAGCCGACCGGCCCAGGCGCGGGCGGCATCGGCCTCCGCACGCGCTTCGGCGGCCGCCAGCAGGCGTTCCACCGCACTGGGTTCATGGAACTCGGCGGCTTTGACGAAGTCCTCGTCGAACACCACGGTGGCGAAGTCCTCGTCCGCGCCCCCGCGGTCGTCGTCGGGTTCCCAGCCATCCGGGAACGGCTTGCCCTCCACGTCGTCCGGCACTCGTTCAGCGTAGACCCGGACGGTCGTTTTGGGCAGAGAACGGACACAGGAGGCAGCAGAGTTGACGACGCGGGGGCGGGCGCGACAGTGCGGACGGACACACGTGACAGTGTGAGGGAAACGCACGCAACGGTGTCAGCGGATGTGACCGTCGCCGGTGACGATGTACTTGGTGGACGTCAGCTCCGGGAGTCCCATCGGCCCGCGGGCGTGCAGCTTCTGGGTGGAGATGCCGATTTCCGCGCCGAAGCCGAACTGGCCGCCGTCGGTGAACCGGGTGGAGGCGTTGACCGTGACCGTCGTGGAGTCGACGAGCTGGGTGAAGCGGCGGGCCGCGCCCTGCGAGGTGGTGACGATGGCCTCGGTGTGGCCGGAGGACCAGCGCCGGATGTGGGCGACGGCGTCGTCCAGGGAGTCCACCACGGCGGCCGCGATGTCGTACGACAGGTACTCGGTTTCCCAGTCGGACTCGTCGGCCGGTACGACGGTGGCCTTGGAGCTCTCCGCGTGCGCGAGAACGGTGGCGTCGGCGTGCACGGTCACACCGGCGTCGGCGAGGGCGTCCAGGGCGCGCGGCAGGAAGGCGTCGGCGATGTCCCGGTGCACTAGGAGTGTCTCGGCGGCGTTGCAGACGCTCACCCGGTGCGCCTTGGAGTTGATGAGGACGTCGACCGCGGTGTCGATGTCGGCGGCCGCGTCGACGTAGACGTGACAGTTGCCGGTGCCGGTCTCGATGACCGGGACGGTGGACTCCTCGACGACGGTGCGGATGAGGGAGGCGCCGCCGCGCGGAATGAGCACGTCGACCAGGCCGCGGGCGCGCATCAGCTCCCGTACGGAGTCACGGGACTCCCCGGGCACGAGCTGCACCGCGTCGGCGGGCAGCCCGGCCTCTTCCAGGGCGTCCCGTACGACGCCCACCAGCGCGGTGTTGGAGGCGTACGCGGAGGAGGAGCCGCGCAGCAGTACGGCGTTGCCGGACTTCAGGCAGAGGGCGGCGGCGTCGACGGTGACGTTGGGGCGTGCCTCGTAGATGATGCCGACGACGCCGAGGGGGACGCGCACCTGTCGCAGGTCGATGCCGTTGGGGAGGGTGGAGCCGCGGACGACTTCGCCGACCGGGTCGGGCAGGGCCGCCACGTCGCGCACGTCGGAGGCGATCGCGCGCACCCGTTCGGCGGTGAGGGTGAGCCGGTCGACCACGGACTCGGCCGTGCCCGCCGTACGGGCGCGCTCCACGTCCCGCGCGTTGGCCTCGACGATCTCCTGGGTGCGGGCGAGGAGGGCGTCGGCGACGGCCAGGAGGGCGGCGTCCTTCGCGGCGCGCGGGAGCGGGGCGAGCCCCGCCGCGGCCTCACGGGCGCGGGTGGCGGCGGTGAGGACCGGGGAGAGCTCGGCGGGGGCGCGGTGCTGGGTCATGGGGGCAGCGTAATCCCGTGCCGCGGGGTGTCCGGGAGGTGTTTCGGAGTCCGAGACGGGCGGGACACGCGACGGGGCGGGCCGAGGGAGGCGACGACCGAGGGCGGGGAGGGGCTCGGGGGAGGCTGCGCCGAGGCCCTGATGCACTCTCGCCGGCTCGCCCCCCAGCGCGCAGCGGCCCCGCTTCTGGCACGCCCGGACCGTTCCCTTACCGCGCACCGGGCTGCCCCGCTGATGTGCCCGGACCGTTTCTTGGCGCGCGCCGGGGTGCCCGGCCCGCTCCTGCGAGCTGCTTCAGCCCCCGAGGGAGCTCCACAGCAGCGACAGGGCGGACCGGGGAGCCGAGAACGCATCAGTACGGGTGCACGCCCACCGGGGCGGCCGGGGGCGGTCCGTACCCCTCGGCCACACGCTGGTGATAGGTGTGGCGGTCGATGACTTCGAGGCCGACGATCTCCCACGGAGGCAGTTTCGCCGTGGAGCGGTGTTCGCCCCACAGTCGCAGGGCGACGGCGGCCGCGTCGTGCAGATCGCGGGCCTCTTCCCAGTAGCGGATCTCCGCGTGATCGCTGGCGTAGCGGCTGGTCAGCAGGAAGGGATGGTCGTGTGCCAGCTGTTCGAGGCCGCGTCTGACCTCGGCGAGCGGCGTCTCGGCGCCGGAGACGCTGAGGGTGATGTACCAGAGGCGTGACACCTCGGGGTCCTGTCGCCGGACGGGCCGGGTCTGCCGGTCCGTCTCCGTCTCCCGGCCCTCGCGGGTGTCTGCGCCGTCGTCGAAGTCAGTGCCCGCCCCGACGCTCGTCAGAGCTCGCTCGGCTGTACCTCGGGGCGGCGTCCCCGGGCGCGCTCGTCTCACCGGCGGCCTCCTGATGCGTTTGTGTGCTGTACCCCCGCAACAAAGTTGACCAGTCCGGAGCCGGTTGCGGGCGGTTTTCCCGAAGGTCTCCACCGGGAGGCTGGACTTTTGGCCGTTTCGTGGACGCCCGGTGCACGCCACGAGGGTTTTGAGCGTCTGCTCACGAAGCTGTCAGCCGTGGAGCAGTACCAGGTCGTCGCGGTGCACGACCTCGCGTTCGTACGCGGGTCCGAGTTCCTTGGCGAGGTCGCGGGTGGAGCGGCCGAGAAGTTGCGGAAGTTCCTTCGCGTCGAAGTTGACCAGTCCACGGGCGACGGCTCGGCCTGTGCTGTCGCGAAGTTCCACGGGGTCCCCCGCGCCGAACTCCCCCTCGACGGCGGCGATCCCTGCGGGCAGCAGCGACGTACGCCGCTCGACCACGGCCCGTACCGCACCGTCGTCGAGGGTGAGCGCACCCTGGGGCGTGGAGGCGTGCGCGAGCCACAGGAGGCGGTCGGCGCTGCGCCTGCCGGTGCGGTGGAAGTACGTACCGGTGTCGCGTCCGGCGAGCGCGTCGGCGGCGTGGGTGGCGGAGGTGAGGACGACGGGGATGCCCGCGGCGGCGGCGATGCGGGCGGCTTCGACCTTGGTGACCATGCCGCCGGTGCCGACGCCCGCCTTGCCGGCGCTGCCGATCTGGACGTGGGCGATGTCGTCGGGTCCGGTGACTTCGGCGATGCGGGAGGTGTGCGGCTTGGCCGGATCTCCGTCGTACAGACCGTCGACGTCCGAGAGAAGGACCAGGAGGTCGGCGCGGACGAGGTGGGCGACGAGGGCGGCGAGCCGGTCGTTGTCGCCGAAGCGGATCTCGTCCGTGGCGACGGTGTCGTTCTCGTTGACGACCGGCAGGGCGCCCATCGCCAGGAGCTGGTCGAGGGTGCGGTAGGCGTTGCGGTAGTGGGCGCGGCGGCTGGTGTCGGTGCTGGTGAGCAGGACCTGGCCGACACGGACGCCGTAGCGGGCGAAGGAGGCGGTGTAGCGGGCGACGAGGAGCCCCTGGCCGACGCTCGCGGCCGCCTGCTGGCGGGCGAGGTCCTTCGGGCGTTTCCTGAGGCCGAGGGGGGCGAGTCCGGCGGCGATGGCACCGGAGGAGACAAGGACGATCTCGCGGGCGCCGCCGCCGCGGGCGGTGGCGAGGACGTCGACGAGGGCGTCGACGCGGTCGGCGTCGAGGCCGCCCGCGGCGGTGGTCAGCGACGAGGAGCCGACCTTGACGACGACTCTGCGTGCCTCGCCGACGCCCTGCCTGGCGTCCTGATCCGGTCGTCCGCTTGCCCCTGCCACGTGCCTGCATCCCCTTGGTTCGCGTGCGCCGTGCCGCGCGCTGGTTTTTCGCGCGCGGTCACCGTGTCCCTGTCCGCGGCTCCCGTGCTCCGGGGCCGGCGGTCTCCCGCGTTCCGACTCCGGGGCTCCGGTGCCGACGGGTTTCCCGCAATGTACGGGAGAGCGGTGGTGCGGTGCTCGGCAGTTCCGGCCCCCGGACGCGCCGGCGGCGGGTCCCGGAGGTTTCCGGGGCCCGCCGTCAACGTGGCGCACGTGCGGGTGGTCAGCCCTGCGGGTGGCGGTGGCGCCAGCCGGCCCAGGCCGACTCGACCATGTCCCGTACGTCGTGGCCGGCTTCCCAGCCGAGTTCGGCGCGGATGCGGTCGGCTGCGGCGACGACGCGGGCGGGGTCTCCCGGGCGGCGCGGGGCGACCTCGGCCTTGATGTCGCCGTGGCCGCTGACCTCGCGGATGACGTCGATCATCTCGGCGACGGAGACGCCTTCGCCCTTGCCGATGTTGAGCACCAGGTGGGTCCCGGGGGCGGCGACGAGCTTGCGGGCGGCGGCGACGTGCGCGGAGGCGATGTCGACGACGTGGATGTAGTCGCGGACGCAGGTGCCGTCGGGGGTCGGGTAGTCGTCGCCGAAGATGAGCGGGGACTCACCGGCGTCGATGCGCTCGAAGACCATGGGGACGAGGTTGAAGGCGCCGGGGTCGCCGAGTTCGGGCGTCGCGGCACCCGCGACGTTGAAGTAGCGCATGCACGCGGTGGCCATGCCGTGCGCGCGGCCGACCGCCTGGACCATCCATTCGCCGGCGAGCTTGGTCTCGCCGTAGGGGCTCATGGGGAGGCAGGGGGTGTCCTCGGTGACGAGGTCGACGTCGGGCATGCCGTAGACGGCGGCGGAGGAGGAGAAGACGAAGTGCTTGATCCCGGCCGCGGCGGACGCCTCCAGGACGGTCTGCAGACCGACCACGTTCTCGCGGTAGTAGAACAGGGGCTGTTCCACTGATTCGCCCACCTGCTTCTTGGCGGCGATATGCACCACACCGGTGACACGGTGCTTGTTCAGTACGTCGTCCAGGAGCGCGCGGTCGAGCACCGAGCCGCGCTCCAGCGGAACGCCGGAGGGAATCCTCGCCTCCGATCCCGTACTCAGGTCGTCCAGCACCACAACGCTTTCCCCGCCGTCGGCGAGAGCCTTTACCACGTGTGAACCGATGTATCCCGCGCCACCCGTTACCAGCCAAGTCATAGAGGCACTATACAGAGGCCGATTGCTCACCGATCGGGGTATCTCTGGGCATGGGATCAGGGGCTTCACCCATGGGCTAGCCTGACGAGGACTGTCGAAATCCTTCGAGAAGATCCCTCAGGACTCATCAGTTGGCCCTCCCTCGCATACCCGCAGTTGTGAGGGGTCAGTAATCAAAACGTACCGAGGACGTGAAGACAGAGGTGGCCTTGTCAAGCCCGTCTCCCTCGCCGGACACCCTCCCGACGACCGTGCCGGACATCAGTGTCGTGGTCATCGTCTACAACGACGCCGAGCGCCTGCCGACGGCCGTGCAGTCGGTCCTGGACCAGACGTTGCACAACGTCGAGGTGATCGTCGCCGACGACTGCTCCACCGACGGTTCCTATGCCGTGGCCAGGAAACTCGCGGCCGAGCACCCCGACCGGGTCCGGGCGATCCAACTGGAGGAGAACAGCGGCGGCTGCGGTGAGCCACGCAACCAGGGTATCGCGGTGGCCCGCGGCCGCTACGTCATGTTCCTCGACAGCGACGACACACTCGAACTCAATGCCTGCCGCAACATGCTGGAGGCCGCCGAGAGCACCGGCGCCGACCTGGTGTCCGGCCTGTGTCTGCGGGTGCACGTCGACAGCAGGCACGGCAAGACGACCGAGTGGTACCGCTGGCTCTACAACTCCACGCGCACGCTGGACTCCGTCGCCGAACTGCCGGACCTGCTGGTTTTCGACACCCTGTCGACCAACAAGTGTTACCGGCGGGAATTCCTGATCGAAAGCAACCTCACGTTCCCCAAGCGGATTCACTACGAGGACCTGCTTTTTTCCGCGCAGGCTTACCTGGCCGCCTCCCGGATCACCCTGATCCCCAATACCGTCTACTTCTGGAACGTGGTCGAGAAGACCGAGAAGAAGTCGATCAGTAATCGCCGCAATGAAATCAATAATTTCGCGGACCGGGTGGAGATCCACCGGCGGATCGACAAAATCCTGAAGTCCCGTTCGATGGACGACCTGAAACTGCACAAGGACATCAAGTTCCTGAAGCACGACCTGGTCCTCTACTTGCGCGAGCTGCCGTTCCTGGACGACGACTACCGGCACGCCTTCGCCGGGATGGCCCGGGAGTACGTCCAGTCCTTCGCCCCCGAGGCGTACAGCGAACTGCATCCCGCCCACGCCATCTGCGCCTACCTCCTGCTGCAGGAGGACTGGGACAACCTGATGCCGGCCATCGACATGCTCCTCAACCGGAACAAGCTGACGATGCCGCTGGTGGAGAAGGACGGCCGGATCTACTGGTGCGCGGAGCACCTGGACGATCCGCACGCCCGCGCCCTGCTCGACGTCACCGACCTCGGCTACCACACCAGGCCGGTCGACAAGCTGGACCTGCGCAACAGCCTCACCCGCTACACGGAGCGCCCCACCGTCGTGGAGCTCGCCGGGGCGGTCGTCAACCCGCTGGGCAAGATCCTGCCGGAGGCGAAGCTGTCCGCCGAGGTCGTGCTCAAGGCCCGCCGAGCCAGCCTGCAGACGTTCCGCTTCCCCGCGCGCAGTGTGCGCGTCGACGGCGACCGGGTGCGCTGGGAGGCCGCTCTGCCGCTGGCGAAGGAGCTGCGCCCGCTCGGCGTCGTCGACGACGTGTGGAACGTACGGCTGCACCTGCTGGTCGACGGGAAGAAGACCGAGAGCGCGATCACCGTCGGCAACACCGACATCGAGCGCACCGGCATCATCGGCGTCAAGCCGCGGCTGACGCGCCTGGCGGGCGACCGCATGGAGGCGGAGGTCTCCGGGCGCGGTCACCTGGCGTTCCACATCGTGCAGCACAGCGCGGCCGCCCAGAGGGCCCGTGCGCTGATCCAGAACAACATGGACAGCCTGCCGGCGCGGATCGCCAAGACCACGTACCGCAAGGCCCGCAGCGTGCGCAAGGAGCTCAACTCCGGCGCCCGCAAGATCGACGGTTACCACCGCATGATCAGGGCGCTGCCCGTGCGCAAGGGCACCGTGGTCTTCGAGAGCCACCTGGGCAAGCAGTACAGCGACAGCCCGCGGGCGCTCTACGAGGAGCTGAAGCGGCGCGGCGCCCCGGTCCACGCGATCTGGTCGTACGCGGGCGCGAAGCCGAACGGTTTCCCCGGTGACGTGGAACTGGTCAAGCGCTGGTCCTGGAAGTACCTGAGGGCGCTCGCGCAGGCCGAGTTCTGGGTCGACAACCAGGGTTTTCCGCTGAAGCTGGCCAAGCGTCCCGAGACGACGTACATCCAGACCTGGCACGGCTCCGCGTTGAAGCGCATGGGCTTCGACGAGCCGGGCTACCGGCTGATGTCGGAGACGGAACAGGCCTCGTACCAGAAGTCGCTGGACCGGTTCGACCACTTCGTGGTGCGCACCGAGCACGACGTGCGCACTCTGGCGCGCGCCTACCGGATTCCGGAGTCCAAACTCCTGCGCACCGGCTACCCGCGCAACGACGCCCTGGTGAAGGGGCGTGACGCGACGGTGGAGAGTGCGCAGGTGAAGGAGCTGAAGGAGCGGCTGGGCATTCGTCCCGGGCTGCCGGTCGTGCTGTACGCGCCGACGTTCCGCGCCAACGCCCAGGGCAAGGTCCAGAAGTTCGAGTTTCCCTTCTCCGTGGAGGAGTTCGCGGACCGCTTCGGTGAGAAGTGCACCCTGCTGGTGCGCACCCACTACCTCAACCAGGTGGCGCTGCCGCCGGCGATGGCGGGCCGGGTCGTCAACGTCTCGGAGGAACCGGACATCACTCCGCTGCTCCTCGCGTCGGACGCGTTGATCACCGACTATTCCTCGGTGATGTTCGACTTCGCGCTGTTGCAACGGCCGATGGTGTTCTTCGCGTACGACTGGGAGGAGTACTCCCAGGACATCCGCGGCACATACTTCGACCTCCTCGGCACCGCCCCGGGCCCGGTTCCGCGCACCGAGGCGGAGTTGTTCTCCGTACTGGAGGACCTGGACGGCGTGCGTGCGCAGTACGGTCCGCAGGTGAAGGAATTCGTGGACCGGTACGGCGAGTACGACCACGGTGACGCGGCCGCGCAGATCGCGGACCGCTTCTTCGCAGGAAAGGGCCGCTCCCGATGACTCCACGCGACATCTTCTTCGTCGGCAATGAGGTCGACGAACTCGGCGGCGTGGCCCGCTGGCAGACCCAGATGGCCTCGCTGCTGGCCGAACGCGGGCACCGGGTCACCGTCGTGGGCATCGCGCCCGCCGACGTCGCCATGGATCTCGGGGAGAACCCTCCGTACCAGCGGGTGACGCTGTACGAGCAGCGTCCGCCCGGCCGCAGGCCGGTGCGCGGGCTGCGCGGCAAGGTCGACGTCGCCGCACGGCTGCACAACGCACGCCGGGACGCCGGAATGCGGGAGACGTCCGCGAAGCTGTCGCGGATGTTCCGCACGGCCGCACCGGGCGCGATGATCGTCGTCACCCAGGTGTGGGCGATGGAGTGGGTCGAGCTGGCCGACACGGCCGGGCACCCGGTCATCGGCATGAGCCACGAGAGCTACGAGTACTCGCGGCAGTCCTCGCGCTACGGGCGTGTGCTGAAGCACTACAAGAACGTCGACCGGCTGCTGCTGCTCACGCAGGAGGACGCCGATCTGTGGGCCGTCAAGGGGCTCAACAACGTGGGGTTCATGCCGAATCCGCTGCCGATGATGCCCGAGACGGTGTCTCCCCGTACGGAGAAGACGGTCGTCAGCATCGGCCGGCTCAGTCACCAGAAGGGCCTCGACATGATGCTCGACGCCTGGGCGGAGGCGGCTCCGCAGGTGCCGGGCTGGAAGCTGAAGCTGTACGGTGCGGGCGAGCTTGAGCAGTCGCTCAAGAAGCAGGCGACGGATCTGGGCCTGGACGGTTCGGTCGAGTGGGCCGGTCAGACCCGGGACGTGGTCGGTGCGCTGCACGGCGCTTCGGTGTTCGCGCAGTCCTCGCGCGGTGAGGGCTTTCCGCTGGCGCTGCTGGAGGCCATGGCGTGTGGTGTGCCGTGTGTGGCGTTCGACTGCGCGCCGGGTGTGCACGAGATCGTCCAGGACGGGGTGGACGGCCTATTGGCGCGCCCCGGGAACACTCCTGAGTTGGCCCGGCAGTTGGTGCGGCTGATGCAGGACCAGGAATTGCGGGACCGGATGGGCGATCTCGCCCGGGAGAACGTACAGCGGTACTCGCCGGAGTCGATCACCCGGCGGTGGGAGGAGCTCTTCGCGTTCCTGGAGCGCTGATTCCTCGGGCATCCGAGAGTGAAGAGAAGTACGAAGAGGGGCTTTTTCCGGACCTGTCGTCCGGGGGACGCCCCTCTTTCTCGTGTTTCTCGGGGTGCGGGCGTCGCATTTTCCGTGGTGTTGCGTCGCGTTTCCCGTCGTTCGGCCCCGCTTTCCCGTGGTGCGGCCTGCCGCGGTTCAGCGTGCCAGCAGCCTCTTGAGGCGGTGGCGGGCCACGTCCAGCACCCCGTGCAGCCCTCCGGCGATCCGCACCATCAGTGCGCCCCGCGGCGTCACGTGGATCTGGACGAGCAGGGGGCGGCCCAGCCGCGGGACGACCCGACGACGGGCCACGCCGGGGTGTGCGGCGCGCACTTCGGTGGTGATGCGCTCGCCGCCCTTGCAGATCACGTCGGCCTGGACGCGCCAGGACACCAGGCGGGCGGCATCGGCCAGGTCCTTGGTGGTCACGTCGAAGGTGGCCTGCCACCGGTCTTCGGTGCGGCGCAGGGGCTGTTCGCGGATCCTCGCGGGGAGGTCGTCGTGCTGGTCGGCCAGGCGCAGGACGGCCCGTTGCGGGTCCAACGGGCCGAGCAGGCCGTGGAGTTCCGGGATCGTCAGGGTGAACCCGAGCGTGTGCCCCACGGACACCGTGCCGTTGACGGTCACGGGCAGCTTTTCGGTGGGCAGTGCGGAGAGACCGTCGAGGACGACCTCGGGATGCCGGCCGGACAGCGTGGGCTCCCCCGCCGCGTTGGTGTACGAGGGGGGCAGCAGCCGAGGCGGTTGGGCGGCCAGGGCCATGACCCTGTCGAGTTCCACGGGCCGCGGCCAGGCCGTCAGGGCGCGGGCCAGCCAGCGGGACGGCGCCTCGGCGCTCTCGTAGGCGGTCGGGTCGAAGTCCGCGAGGTAGGTGCGGGCGTGCTTCCACCAGTCGGCCCGGTAGTCGGGGGCGCGCTGGGCGAGTTCCCGTACGTACATGGGCAGGTCGTAGTCGAGGAACTTGGTCTGGGCGGCGACCGCGAGGTCGGGCAGGTCCGCGGTGCGGAACACTTCGACCACGCGGCGGTGCGCCTCCACCCGGTGCTCCCAGTTGGCGAGGGTGGCGCGGCGCAGGGAGATGGAGAGTGCCGCGTCCGCGCGGCGTACGTGCCAGATGTAGACCGGGGTTTCGATGACGGCCATGCGGGGGGCGGCCGCGTACACCTTCGCCGTGAAGACGAAGTCTTCGTAGTGGAAGGGGCCGTCGGGGAAGACGGCGGCGTGCTCGGCGAGGAAGTCCCGGCGGTAGAGCTTGTTCACGGAGAGGGTGTCGACGAGGAATTCGGGGTGTGCGGTGATGCCCTTGAGGACGGTGCCCGGCAGGGTGGCGCCGGTGCTGGTGTCGTAGAGGGCGGGCGCCCACACGGTGTCGCGGTTCTCGGGCAGTTCGCGGCGTACGCAGCTTCCGGCGACGACGTCGATGCCGGGGGCGACCTCGGCGAGGAGGGCGTCGGCGGCGCCCGGCGGGTAGACGTCGTCACTGTCGAGGAACATGACGTAGGGGAAGGCCGCCGCGGTGATGCCGTCGTTGCGGGGACTGCCGCAGCCGCCGCTGTTCTGCGTCCGGTACAGGGGGCGCACTCGGGGGTGTCGGGCGGCGATGGCCTCCACGGCTTCGCGGGTGCCGTCGGTGGAGGCGTCGTCGACGACGATCACTTCGCCGACGGCATCACCCTGGGCGAGGGCGGACTCGACAGCCGTGGCGATGCGGTCCGCGTCGTTGAAGACGATGACGACCACGGTGATCTGTGCGGGGTGCACCCTGAATGCTCCTCATTGATGTCGCACCGGCCGTACCGACCGGAACTCTTCGCGCGCCGCTCCCCGGAGGAAGCGGGCCCCAAACTCCGGTGCAGCCGTCGTCACAGAACCGATGGCCGCACGGGGGTCTTCCAGGGTAGACGCCCTGCGTCGGGGATTCCGCTTTGCCGGTTTTCACTAGATCTCACGGCACCACCCCGGAAACCCTCGCCCAAGCAACCTTGAAGTGAACGTCGGTTCCCACTTCTCTTCACGCGTCGGCGGCAGCCCCCCTGCCGAACGACCGACACCTGCGTGCGCGTCGGCCGTCTCGCCGAGAACACGGTCCTGGGTCGGGCCCGCACCGCAGGCGTGGAACATGCACTCGGAGAGTATCTGCCGCACCTCGGCAGTGACGGCACACCGTCGCCCGGCTCGACGGCACGCCGAAATCCGGTATGCCGCAACGCCGGTGCCCGCAAGGACTTCTGTCCGCACGGCCGGCGCCCGGCGGCGCGGGCGGACGGGATCACGGAAAAGAGCCCGGCACCGAGAGGGAGGTCTCGGCGCCGGGCCCCTGTCTCACGTCGGACACCGACGGGAGGAACAGCCGACGAGCAAATAACTGACGATGCGTCAGAAAGGCTTGAACTCGTCGTATTCCTTCTGCGAATTGTCGCGCTCGGCCTCGCGGTCCTTGCGGCGGGTGGCCGCGGGGCGCGGGGCGTCGAGTCGGTGGTCCTCGCCGCGACGACCGAGCATCTCGGCGCCCGCCATGACGGTGGGCTCCCAGTCGAAGACGACCGCGTTCTCCTCGGAGCCGATCGCGACGGCGTCGCCCGCGCGGGCACCCGCCTTCATCAGTTCGGTCTCGACGCCCAGGCGCGAGAGGCGGTCGGCGAGGTAGCCGACGGCTTCGTCGTTGTTGAAGTCGGTCTGCTGCACCCAGCGCTCGGGCTTCTCGCCGCGCACCCGGAAGACGTTCTCGACCTCGTCCTTGACGACCTTGAAGCCGCTGTCGTCGACCGCCTTCGGGCGGATGACGATGCGGGTCGCCTCCTCCACCGGCTTGCGGGCACGCAGCTTGGAGATGCCCTGGGCGAGGGCGAAGGACAGTTCCTTCAGGCCCACCCGGGACACGGCGGACACTTCGAAGACCTTGTAGCCGCGGGCTTCGAGTTCCGGGCGGATCATGTCCGCGAGTTCCTTGCCGTCGGGGATGTCGACCTTGTTGAGGACGACGAGGCGCGGCCGGTCGTCCAGGCCGCCGTACAGCTTGAGCTCCTCCTCGATGACGTCGAGGTCGGAGATGGGGTCGCGGTCGGACTCCAGCGTCGCCGTGTCCAGGACGTGCACCAGGACCGAGCAGCGCTCGACGTGCCGCAGGAACTCCAGGCCCAGGCCCCGCCCCTCGCTGGCGCCGGGGATCAGACCGGGGACGTCGGCGATGGTGTAGACGGTGGAGCCCGCGGTGACGACGCCGAGGTTGGGGACCAGCGTGGTGAACGGGTAGTCCGCGATCTTCGGCTTGGCCGCGGAGAGCACCGAGATCAGCGAGGACTTCCCGGCGCTGGGGTAGCCCACCAGGGCCACGTCGGCGACGGTCTTGAGCTCCAGGACGATGTCCGCGAACTTCCCCGGCTCGCCGAGCAGCGCGAAGCCGGGGGCCTTGCGCCGGGCGGAGGACAGGGCGGCGTTGCCGAGGCCGCCGCGGCCGCCCTCACCGGCGATGTAGGTGGTGCCGTGGCCGACGAGGTCGGCGAGGACGTTGCCCTCCGTGTCGAGGACCACGGTGCCGTCCGGCACGGGCAGGATCAGGTCCTGGCCGTCCTTGCCGGAGCGGTTGTCGCCGGCGCCGGGCTGGCCGTTGGTGGCCTTGCGGTGCGGGCTGTGGTGGTAGTCGAGCAGGGTGGTCACGGCCTGGTCGACGACGAGGATGATGTCGCCGCCGCGGCCGCCGTTGCCGCCGTCCGGGCCGCCGAGCGGCTTGAACTTCTCACGGTGTACGGAGGCGCAGCCGTGGCCTCCGTTACCCGCGGCGACATGCAGTTCGACGCGGTCCACGAAGGTGGTCATGGGTGTCCTCCAGTACAGGTAATGCGGAATGTCTACATACGTAACACGCCGAGGGCGGACACGCTTCCCCGTAGCCGGGAAAGAGCGTCCGCCCTCGGAACATGCGGTGTGTCGCTCCGAGCACCTCGTGGAGGCACTCGACCGAGCGCCTCTGCGAGGTGCTCGGGAAAGCAGGCTTGTTCAGCCGGCGATCGGAACGATGTTCACGACCTTGCGGCCACGGTGCGTACCGAACTCGACCGCACCGGCGGCGAGAGCGAACAGCGTGTCGTCGCCACCGCGACCGACGCCCGTGCCCGGGTGGAAGTGGGTGCCGCGCTGGCGGACCAGGATCTCACCGGCGTTGACGGCCTGGCCGCCGAAGCGCTTGACGCCGAGCCGCTGAGCGTTGGAGTCGCGACCGTTCCGAGTGGACGATGCGCCCTTCTTGTGTGCCATGTCTCAGTCCCTTACTTCGCAGCCGTGGGGATACCGGTGACCTTGATCGCCGTGTACTGCTGGCGGTGACCCTGGCGACGGCGGTAGCCGGTCTTGTTCTTGTAGCGGAGAATGTCGATCTTCTCGCCCTTGTGGTGGTCCACGACCTCGGCCGTGACCTTGATCCCGGCCAGGACCCACGGGTCGCTGGTCACGGAGTCACCGTCGACAACGAGCAGCGTCGAAAGCTCGACCGCGTCGCCAACCTTGGCAGTGGAAATCTTGTCAACCTCAACGATGTCGCCGACAGCAACCTTGTGCTGGCGACCACCGCTGCGCACGATGGCGTACACGCGGATCTCACTTTCACTCGAAGACGGGACCCCTGATGCCAGCCGCTTCCGGCGCGAAACAGGACGAGCGGCCTCTCCCGCAGGCACCGAAGTGATCCGGGAGGGGGTTGCTCAGGGGTTTGGCGCACAAAAAGACGCCGACGGTCAAGGTTACGGGGCCCCGACCGGCGGGTCAAACCGGGCTGACGCCCGCCGTCACGGCTGCCCACCCGACGCGCCGACGGCCTTCACCAGGGAGTTGTACGCGTCCCTGATGCCGTTCTCCGACAGATCGAGGTGCTCCAGGATGGTGAAGCGCCCCGGCCGCGTCCGCGGCGCGTACCGGACGGCCGCCACGAACTCCTCGACGGTGAAGCCGATGTCCCCGGGCAGCACCGGCAGGGCGTGCCTGCGCAGGACGTCCGCGAAGAGACCGGCCTCCTCGTGCGCCCCGCGCAGGTGCATCGCGAAGACCGCGCCGATGCCGACCTGCTCGCCGTGGAGCGCCGAGCGCTGCGGGTACAGCAGGTCGAAGGCGTGGCTGATCTCGTGGCAGGCGCCCGATGAGGGCCGGGTGTCGCCGCTGATCGACATGGAGATGCCGGACAGCACGAGGGCTTCCGCGAGCACGGTGAGGAAGGCGTCCTGGGTGATGTCGCCGGGGTGGCGCAGCACCGCCTCGCCGGCCTGCCCGGCCATGGCGGCGGCCAGGCCGTCGACCTTCTCCCCGTTGACCTGGTGGGAGAGTTCCCAGTCGGCCACGGCGGAGATGTTGGAGAGGGCGTCGCCGATTCCGGAGCGTACGAAACGGGGCGGGGCGTCCCGGATGACGTCGAGGTCGATGAGCATCGCGATGGGCGTGGGCACACCGTAGGAGCCGCGTCCGTCGTCGTCGTCCAGGATCGACACCGGGGAGCACAGGCCGTCGTGCGAGAGGTTCGTCGCGACGGCGACCATGGGCAGCCCGATGCGGGCGGCCGCGTACTTGGCGACGTCGATGATCTTCCCGCCGCCGAGGCCGACGACCGCATCGTAGCGCTTGCGGCCCTTCATCTCCTCGGCGAGCCGCACGGCCGCGCCGATGGTGCCGTCGGTGACGGGGTACCAGTCGGCGTCCGGCAGGACGGGCGCGAGCCTCTCCTTCAGCGCCAGGCCCGAGCCGCCGCTGATGGCGACGGCGAGCGCGCCCGAACCGGAGATCCGCTGGTCCGCGAGGACGTCAGCGAGGCCGTCGAGGGCTCCGCAGGAGATGTCGACGGCGACCGGCGAGGGGATCAGCCGGGTCAGTACCGGCATGCGATCTCCCGGCCCCTGGCGAGGTCGTCGTGGTTGTCGATCTCGACCCACCGCACGTCGCCGATGGGGGCCACGTCGATCGTCATGCCGCGGTTGACGAGCTCCTGGTAGCCGTCCTCGTAGTACAGGTCGGGGTCCCGCTCGAAGGTCGCCTTCAGGGCGTCGGCCAGCTCGTCGGCGGCCTCGCCCTCGATGAGGGTGACGCCGATGTACTCACCGGTGGCGGTCGCCGGGTCCATCAGCTTGGTGATCCGGCTGACGCCCGTGGCGGGGTCGACGATCACCTTCATCTCCTCGTCGGCGAGGTTCTTCACCGTGTCGAGGGCGAGGATGATCTTCCGGCCGTCGCCGCGGGCGGCGAGCAGGGTCTCCTCGACGGAGACGGGGTGGACGGTGTCGCCGTTGGCGAGGACGACACCGTTCTTGAGGACGTCGCGGGCGCACCACAGGGAGTAGGCGTTGTTCCACTCCTCGGCCTTGTCGTTGTCGATGAGCGTGAGCGTGACGCCGTACGTCTTCTCCAGCTCCTCCTTGCGCGCGTAGACGGCCTCCTTGCGGTAGCCGACGACGATCGCGACCTCGGTGAGGCCGACCTTCGCGAAGTTCCCCAGGGTGAGGTCGAGGACGGTGGTGTCGCCGTCGACGGGCACGAGCGCCTTGGGCAGCGTGTCGGTGTGGGGACGCAGACGCCGTCCGGCGCCCGCCGCCAGTACCAGGCCGATCATGGGGTTCTCCTTCGTGCGGTCGTGCGGGGTGTGCGTGGTCGCGCGGGGGTCGTGCGGTCGTGCAGGGGTGGTGGTGCGGGGGTGCGAGGGTGGTGCGGGGCAAAGAGTACGGGGCGGCCTCCCCCGGTGGTACGAGGGTGACCGCCCCGAGAGGCGTCCCGCGAGGGCGCCGTGGCTCCGTCGCGGACTGCCGGAGGAGGACTACATCTCCTCCGCGACGTAGCCGCGCAGCCACGTCTTGAAGTCCGGGCCGAGGTCCGCGCGCTCCGCGGCGAGGCGGACGATGGCCTTCAGGTAGTCGCCGCGGTCGCCCGTGTCGTAACGGCGGCCCTTGAAGACGACGCCGTGCACGGGGCCGCCGACCGCCTCGTCGGCGGCCAGCGTCTGGAGGGCGTCGGTGAGCTGGATCTCGCCGCCGCGGCCGGGCTCGGTCTTGCGCAGCACCTCGAAGACGGCCGGGTCCAGGACGTACCGGCCGATGATGGCGAGGTTGCTGGGGGCGTCCTCGGTGGCGGGCTTCTCGACCAGGCCGTTGATCCTGACGACGTCGCCCTCGGCGGTGGCGTCGACGGCCGCGCAGCCGTACAGGTGGATCTGCTCCGGGTCGACCTCCATCAGCGCGACGACGCTGCCGCCGTACGTCTGCTGGACCTCGACCATGCGGGCGAGGAGCGGGTCGCGGGGGTCGATCAGGTCGTCGCCGAGGAGGACGGCGAAGGCCTCGTCGCCGACGTGCGGGGCCGCGCACAGCACCGCGTGGCCGAGGCCGCGCGGGTCGCCCTGGCGGACGTAGTGCATGGTCGCGAGGTCGCTGGACTCCTGGACGCGCGCGAGGCGGTCGGCGTCGCCCTTCTTGGTGAGCGCCGACTCCAGCTCGTAGTTGCGGTCGAAGTGGTCCTCGAGGGCGCGCTTGTTGCGGCCCGTGATCATGAGTACGTCGGAGAGTCCCGCCCCGGCGGCTTCCTCGACCACGTACTGGATCGCGGGCTTGTCGACGACCGGCAGCATCTCCTTGGGAGTGGCCTTGGTCGCGGGCAGGAAGCGGGTGCCGAGCCCTGCGGCCGGGATGACGGCCTTGCGTATGGGGCGAGGGGTGGCGCTGTTGCTCATGAGGTTTCGAACTCTCCGTTGTTCAGGGTCATTTCACGGCCTTCGGCCCCGGGCCCCGATCGGATGGCCGGGCAGGGCCCCGGGCGGATCTCGGACAGGTCCCGGATACCAGGGTGGCCAGCGCCCGATCGGCGCTGGCCACCCGGTTCCGGCCGAGGCCGGTTCCGCTGGGTACTGCGAGTACTGCTGGTACTGCGAGCCCTGCTGGTGCTGCTGGCGCCGCCCCGGGATGCGGGCGGACCGGTGGAGCGTCAGTCCTGCGCGGGGGCGGACACGGAGGGGAGCGTCTGCTCCGCCGCGGCCGTCTTCTTCGCAGTCTTCTTGGCCGCCGTCTTCGTGGCCGTCTTGGTCGCCGTCTTGGCGGTCTTGGCGGCCGTCTTCTTCGCGACGGTCTTCTTGGCGGCGGTCTTCTTGGCCGCCGTCTTCTTCGCCGGAGCGGCCTTCTTGGCGGCGATCTTGCGTGCCGTCTTCTTGGCCGGGGCCGCGGCCTCGTCGCCTTCCGACGCCGCTGCCTCGGTCACCGCTGCGTCCGTCACCCGTGCGTCCGTCACCGATGCTTCCGCCGTCGGTGCGTCCGTCGGCGCTTCGGCAACCGGCGCGTCGGACGTCTTCGCGGCGGACGCCGACGGTGCGGCGTCCACGACGAGCACGGCCGCCTCGGTGGACCCGGCGGGCGACCCCGCCGGAGCGGTGGCCTTCCGGGTCGCCCTGCGGCGGGCCCGCGGCGGCGCCGCGTCCGCCACGGGAGCGGCGGGAGCCGCGGCGGCCTCCGCCGCCGGAGCGGCCGGGGCCTCCTCGACCGGGGCGGGAGCGGCCGCAGCCGACTCCACCGCGGTTGCCTCGGCGGCCGGAGTCTCCTTCGGGGCGCCGGCCGGAGCCGACGCCTTGCGGGTCGCCCTGCGACGCCCGCGCGGCGCCGCGGCGGTCTCCTCGGCCACCTCCTGGGCGACCGGAGCCTCCTGGACGACCGGAGCCTCCTCGGCGACCGGAGCCTCTTCCGCGGCCGGGGCCTCGGGGGCCTGCGGTGCGGCCGCCTTCGCCTTCATCGGCGACGCGTTCTCGATGTAGTCCGCCGGCGAGGTCCTGCCGCGCGGAGCACCGGCCGGGGCCGACGCCTTGCGCGAGGCCCGCCGACGGCCGCGGCCGCGGGTCGCGGCGGCCTCGGCCTCCGCGGCGCTGCTGTAGAGCTCCTCGTCCGGTACGAAGTCCGGCGAGGGCAGCGCGACCGGCGCGGCCACCTCGGCGGCGACCTCCGCCTCCGTCTCCACCTCCAGGGGCTCGTCCGCGTGGTGGTCGTGCCCGTGACCGGAACCGTTGTCCGGGGCGGAGTGCTCGGAGTGACCGGCACCGGAGGCGTGCTCGACGTGCTCGGCATGGTCGGCGTGCTCGGAGCCGCTGCCGCCCTTGCCGCGCTTCTTCGAGCGCTTGGAGCCGCCACCGCCGCCCAGGGCGGTCGGCTGCTCCATGTGCACGATGACGCCGCGCCCGTTGCAGTGGACGCAGGTCTCCGAGAAGGACTCCAGAAGGCCCTGTCCGACCCGCTTGCGGGTCATCTGCACGAGGCCGAGCGAGGTCACCTCCGCCACCTGGTGCTTGGTGCGGTCGCGTCCCAGGCACTCCAGGAGGCGCCGCAGCACCAGGTCCCTGTTCGACTCCAGGACCATGTCGATGAAGTCGATGACGACGATGCCGCCGAGGTCGCGCAGCCGCAGCTGGCGCACGATCTCCTCGGCCGCCTCCAGGTTGTTCTTGGTGACGGTCTCTTCGAGATTGCCGCCCTGCCCGGTGAACTTGCCCGTGTTGACGTCGACGACGATCATCGCCTCGGTCTTGTCGATGACCAGTGAACCGCCGCTGGGCAGGTAGACCTTGCGGTCCAGCGCCTTCATCAGCTGCTCGTCGATCCGGTACGTCGCGAAGACGTCGACCTCCGACGTCCACCTCGACAGCCGGTCCGTGAGGTCGGGGGCGACATGGGCGACGTATCCGTGAATCGTCTGCCAGGCGTCGTCACCACTGACGATGACCTTGGAGAAGTCCTCGTTGAAGATGTCGCGGACGACGCGGACGGTCATGTCCGGCTCGCCGTAGAGCAGCGTCGGGGCGTTGGACGCGCCGTTGCTCTTCGCCTTCTGCTGGATGTCCTCCCACTGCGCCTGCAGTCGCTCGACGTCGCGGCGCAGCTCGTCCTCGCTGGCGCCCTCGGCGGCGGTGCGCACGATGACGCCCGCGTCCTCGGGGACGATCTTCTTGAGGATGGTCTTCAGCCGCGCCCGCTCGGTGTCGGGGAGCTTGCGGCTGATGCCGGTCATGGAGCCCTCGGGCACGTACACGAGGTAGCGGCCCGGCAGGGACACCTGGCTCGTCAGACGTGCGCCCTTGTGGCCGATCGGGTCCTTCGTCACCTGTACGAGGACGGACTGGCCGGACTTGAGGGCGGTCTCGATGCGGCGCGGCCCGTGGGCCATGCCGAGCGCCTCGAAGTTGACCTCACCGGCGTACAGGACGGCGTTGCGGCCCTTGCCGATGTCGATGAACGCGGCCTCCATGGAGGGGAGGACGTTCTGCACCTTGCCCAGGTAGACGTTGCCGACGTAGGACGTCGACTGCTCCTTGTTGACGTAGTGCTCGACGAGGATGTCGTCCTCGAGGACGCCGATCTGGGTGCGCTCGCCGTTCTGGCGGACGACCATGACGCGCTCGACGGCCTCGCGGCGTGCCAGGAACTCCGCCTCGGTGATGATCGGGACGCGGCGGCGGCCCTGCTCACGGCCTTCGCGGCGGCGCTGCTTCTTGGCCTCCATACGGGTCGAGCCCTTGATGGACTGGACCTCGTCGAAGCCGGTGCCCGGCTCGCGCTCGGCCTCCTTCTTACGGGGCTCGCGGACCTTGACGACGGTGCGCTCCGGGTCGTCGGAGCCGGACTGCACCTCGTCGTGCCCGGAGTCGCCGCTGCGACGGCGGCGACGGCGCCGACGGCGGCTGCTGGCGGAGCCGGCCTGGTGCTCGTCGTCGTGGTCGTCGGAGTCGTCCTCGTCGGAGGCGTGCTCCACGTCCTGCTGCGGCTCGGGGGCGTCCTCGTGCCGCTTGTGGCCGCTGTCGCGCTCGTTGTCGTTGTCCTCGACGTCGCCGTGCTCCAGGGCCTCGCCCCGGCGGCGGCGACGGCCACCGCGACGGCGGCGGCGGGCACGACGGTCGTCGGGGTCGTCCGACTCGTCGTGGCCGTCGGCCTCGTGGCCCTGCGCGGTGTCCTCGTCGGCCGCGTCGGCTGCGTCGGCCGCGTCCTGCGGGGCTTCCCGGACCTCGGTACGGGGCTGCTCGGCCGGGGCGCTCTCGCCGCGCCGGCGGCGACGGCGGCGGCTGCCGGACTGCGCGGGCTCCGCCTCCTGCACGGGCGCCTCGACGACGGCCTCGGCCTCGGTGGTCTCTTCCTCGGCGTCCTCCGGCTCCGGCTCCTCGACCGGCGCGGAGGCCGCGGCCATGGCGGCGGTCTCCGGGGTCTGGAACATGGGCTCGGCGAAGACCGGCGCCTGGAAGACGGCGACGGCGGGCCGCTGGGCACGACGGCGCGAACGCGGCGCGCTCCCCTCGGCCTTCTCCTCGGCGGCGGGCGCGGCAGGAGCGGTCTGTTCGGCGGTGAACTTCGGGGTGGCGACCGGACGGCTCGCCCGACGACGGGTGCGGCCTCGCGGCGCCTCGTCCTCGACGGCCTCCTTCGCGGCTTCCCGCGGGGTCTCCTCCGCCGCTTCCCGCACGGTCTCCGGTACGGCGACGGGCTCGGCCGCGGCCGGGGCCTCGGCCTGCGCGGGCGCACCCGCCGGGGCGGTGGCCTTGCGCACGGCACGACGGCGCGTACGCGGCGCGGGCGCCTCCTCGGCGGCCGGTGCCTCCTCGACGGGCTGCTCCTGCTGCTCCGGCACGGCCTTCTCCGCCGCGGCCTCCTCCGGTACGGCGACGGGCTCGGCCGCGGTCTCGGCGGCGGCCGGCGCGGGCGAGCCCGCGGGGGCGGACGCCTTGCGCACGGCACGACGGCGGGCGCGGGGCGCGGGCGTCTCCTCGGCGGCGGTCTCGGCGACCGGGGCGGGCGTCTCGGCCACGACCGGCGTCTCCTGGGCGGCCGGGATCTCCTCGGCGGGGGCGGCCTCGACCGGGGCGCCCGCCGGGGCGGTGGCCTTGCGCACAGCACGACGGCGCGTGCGCGGCGCGGGAGCCTCCTCGGCGGCGGGCTCCGCTACAGGGGCGGGCTCCGCCACGGGGGCGGGCGTCTCCTCGGCCTGGGGCTGCTCGGCCTGCTTCTGCTCCGTTCGGGGCTGTGCGGCGGCACCGCTCTTGCGCGTGGCGCGGCGGCGCGGCGGCGCGGCGGCCTCGGCCGGGGCCTCGTCGGCGGCGGGGGCCTCCTCGGCGACGGCGGGTGCGGCGCCGGCCTCGACCGGGGCGCCCGCCGGGGCGGTGGCCTTGCGCACGGCACGACGGCGCGTGCGCGGCGCGGGAGCCTCCTCGGCGGCGGCCTCGGCGGCCGGGGCCTCGTCGACGGCCGGGGCGGCTGCCGGTGCCTTCTCGGCGGCCTGGGCGGGCGGGCCCGCCGGGGCGGACGCCTTGCGCACGGCACGGCGGCGCGGACGCGCGGGGGCGGCGCTGTCGCCGGTGCCGGCGTTCGCGGTGGTGCCGGTGGTGTCGGCGTTGGCAGCGTTGTTGGTGGTGTCGGTCACGGCACCCTCTCCGGCCGGTATGGCCGGAGCCGCGGCCTCTACGGTCTTGGCGGCATCCGACGGGTCCGGCTGGTCCTGCTGGGTCGCGCCGCCCCCGGGGGGTCCGGCGGGACGCGAGGCCGCGCGGCGCCTGCGGCGCGGCGGCAGGGTGTCGCTGGGCGAAGTGTTGTCGGCCTCAGCGGGGTCGATCGGCTCAAGCATGCGGGGTTCTCCCGTCGCGCTCCCGGGCGCCGCGCCTGGATCCGGTCCGGCCGCGGCCCTCGCGTGGTGCGGGGCCACCGTCCGGGGCGCGGGCGCCGCACGGGAGCTGATCTCTAGCTCGCCGGTTCCGTATGCACGAGA
Organism: Streptomyces sp. NPDC088745; assembly: GCF_044751045.1. Classification (NCBI taxonomy): domain Bacteria; kingdom Bacillati; phylum Actinomycetota; class Actinomycetes; order Kitasatosporales; family Streptomycetaceae; genus Streptomyces; species Streptomyces sp. NPDC088745. The sequence goes on along the minus strand of NZ_JBIVLB010000008.1, from coordinate 396,813 downwards.
CGTACGGCCTGGCGAAAGTCCGGTTGGTTACGCGGCCCGACCCAGGTGGCTCCCGAGTGCCAGGGCTGCGCTGCGGCGACTGTCCTTACGCGGAACCGGAACCTTCAGGCACCTTCGCGGCGGCGGCTGCGGGGGCTGTGGTAGAGCCTGCCTGCACTGCCTCGCGGTCGGGCGCGAGCGGGTCGGTCACCGTTCCGGACTCCTCGTCGAGAAGCCCCTGCGCCAGCCTGGTCACCGCTGCGGGGACCGGCGGCGCCAGGTCGGCCACAGCGTGGAGACCGGAAAGGACGTCGTCGGGTCGTACGGCGGGTGTCATGTGCCGCACTACCAGCCGCAGTATCGCACAGGGCTCCGCCGGGGGCCTATCGCCTGCCTCACCCTGCGGGGCGGCCACGCTCTCGGCGAGCGGTACGGCGGCCATCTCGACGACGGCCTCGCGGGCGTCGAAGCTGCGCATGCCGTTCTTGGTGCGGCGCTGGACCTCGACGGTCCCGGCGGCGAGGAAGGACTCGACGGCTTTGGCGGCCTGCTCGCCGGTGACGCCGTTCAGCCGCAGTTCCCAGATGGAGGCGGTGAGCCGGTCGGCGAGGCCGGAGGTCCGGGCCTCGACCGCGTCGACGATGTCGAGGCCGTCGGGCATCGACGCGTCGAGCAGCCCGCGCAGGGTCTGCGGGTCGCGGGGCGCGGTGAGGGCGATCTCCAGGTACTCCGCCTCGGAGCCGGTGCCGGTGGGCGCCGCGTTGGCGTAGCTGACCTTGGGGTGCGGGGTGAAGCCCGCCGAGTACGCCATGGGCACCTCGGCACGGCGCAGGGCGCGCTCGAAAGCGCGCTGGAAGTCTCGGTGGCTGGTGAACCGGAGGCGGCCTCGCTTGGTGTAGCGCAGTCGGATGCGCTGCACCGCCGGTGCGGGCGGCGGGCCTTCGGGCTGTCGCTTGCCCAGTGGTTCTTCTCCTCGGTGCGGGGCGGCGCGTCTTCCGCGCGCCCACGGGCCTGTGGGGTGTCCCCGTGCGGCGTCTCCCGTTCCGGTCCGGCCCTGCGGAGCAGGGGGCCTCGGTGGGGGTGCTGCGCCGGGGCAGTCTTTGTACTACCCAGAGTACGCGCCGGGGACCGGGCTGGTTCCCGGGGCAGGGGTGATCCACTCCTGCGGACCGTCCCGCACGGGGGTCAGGGGCGGGGCTTCTCCAGGAGCGGGGCGGACACCTCGGTCGGGCGCGCCGGGGCCGGGGGGCGCTGCGGGGAGCCGACGAGGCCGCGCCAGAGGTCGCGGCGGGTGTCGCGGAAGGCGGTGCGGGCCGCGCTGAGGGCCTCGCGGGCCGAACGGCCGGCTTCCGCGGCCGCCCGTCCGGCGGGCCGCCAGACGTCGTCGCGCAGCCAGTGGCCCACGGGGGTCATGACGGTGCGGTACGTCCAGGCGAGGGGGCGGCCCAGCGCGTTCCACGCCAGCCACTTCGCGGCGCGGCCGAGCGCCCGGGACACGTACCCGGCGACCTGCCAGCAGAGCCCGAGGGCGGCCCCGACCTCGCGGGCCAGCCACAGCACGGGCCGCACCAGCAGCGTCCGCACGCTCCACGCGACGGCCCGGCCGAGCGGGGTGAGCACCGCCCCGTACAGCCACCCGGCGGGGACCGCCACCAGGGTGCGGCCGGTCCACTTCAGGGCGGTCCACAGTCCGCGCGCGGCGGCGGCGAGCACGCTGCCGAGGTGGCGGGCCAGCCACCCGGCGGCCCGGCCGGCCGGCTCCAGCACCCAGGTCCACAGTGCGACCAGCGGTACGACCACCAGCCGGGCGACGAGGAACCGGAGCGCCGTCCACAGCGCGCGTCCCGCCGCCGCTCCCCCGGCGCCCAGCACCCGCCCCAGCCACCGCAGCCCGCGCCCCAGCGGCGTCAGGAGCCACTGGTGGACCCAGCGCCCGGGGGCGGCGACACCGTGACGCCACAGTGCCACCCACAGGGAGACGAACAGCAGCTCCGCGAGCGCTCGCAGTCCGTGGCCCAGCGGTGTCAGCAGGGTGCGGTGGAGCCACCGCGCCAGCGGGACGGCCACGTGCCGCCCGAGCGCCGCCCACGGTGTGACGAACACCGCTCGCCCGAGCCGCTTCAGGCCGTGTCCCAGGGGCGTGAGCACCGCCGCGTACAGCCACCCGGCGGGAATCACCACCAGGGTGCGTCCGAGCCGGGCCAGGGCGCGCCCGAGCGGGATGAGCACGGTGCGCCGCAGGAGTCCGCCGCCGGTGCGCACGAGGTCCCACACCACGCGTACGGGCAGGACGAGGACCAGCACCACGATCCGTACCGGAATCCGCACGAAGGCCGTCAGACAGCCCTCCTGCCGCACCGGCGCGGGCGCCGGTGGCGGCGCTGCCGCGGTGGCCGGCGCCGGTGTTCCGGGTGGTCGCTTGTCGAGATCCATGGCCGTTCCTCCCCCGTTTCCGTACAGGACGCCGCGGCGGCCTTTGTGGATGCTCTCGCGGCGGGACGGAAAAGGGCCCGGCCGGGATGCGTTCCCCGGCCGGGCCCCTCGGTTCGGTTGCGGCTACTTCACGACCGACAGCGGCAGCAGTTTCTTGCCCGTCGGGCCGATCTGGATGCTGGTGTCCATCTGCGGGCAGACACCGCAGTCGAAGCACGGGGTCCAGCGGCAGTCGTCGACCTCGGTCTCGTCCAGGGCGTCCTGCCAGTCCTCCCAGAGCCAGTCCTTGTCGAGACCGGAGTCCAGGTGGTCCCAGGGCAGCACCTCTTCGTAGGTGCGCTCACGCGTGGTGTACCAGTCGACGTCGACGCCGTACTCCGGCAGCGTCTTGGCGGCCGCCTGCATCCACCTGTCGTAGCTGAAGTACTCGCGCCAGCCGTCGAAGCGGCCGCCGCCCTCGTAGACGGCGCGGATGACCGAACCGATGCGGCGGTCGCCGCGCGAGAGCAGGCCCTCGACGATGCCGGGCTTGCCGTCGTGGTAGCGGAAACCGATGGAACGGCCGTACTTCTTGTCGCCGCGGATCTTGTCGCGGAGCTTGCCGAGGCGCTCGTCGGTCTCCTCGGCGCTGAGCTGCGGCGCCCACTGGAAGGGCGTGTGCGGCTTGGGCACGAAGCCGCCGATGGAGACGGTGCAGCGGATGTCGTTCTGCCCGGAGACCTTGCGGCCCTCGGCGATGACGTTGACCGCCATGTCGCCGATCTGCAGGACGTCCTCGTCGGTCTCGGTCGGCAGGCCGCACATGAAGTACAGCTTCACCTGACGCCAGCCGTTGCCGTAGGCGGTGGAGACGGTGCGGATGAGGTCTTCCTCGGACACCATCTTGTTGATGACCTTGCGCATGCGCTCGCTGCCGCCCTCGGGGGCGAAGGTGAGGCCGGAGCGGCGGCCGTTGCGGGTCAGCTCGTTGGCGAGGTCAACGTTGAACGCGTCGACGCGGGTCGAGGGCAGGGAGAGGCCGATCTTGTCTTCCTCGTACCTGTCGGCGAGGCCCTTGGCGATGTCGCCGATCTCGGTGTGGTCCGCGGAGGAGAGCGAGAGGAGACCGACTTCTTCGAAGCCGGTGGCCTTCAGGCCCTTCTCGACCATCTCGCCGATGCCGGTGATGCTTCGCTCCCGCACGGGGCGCGTGATCATGCCGGCCTGGCAGAAACGGCAGCCGCGGGTGCAGCCGCGGAAGATTTCGACGCTCATGCGCTCGTGGACGGTCTCGGCGAGCGGGACGAGGGGCTGCTTGGGGTAGGGCCACTCGTCGAGGTCCATGACGGTGTGCTTGGAGACCCGCCACGGCACACCGGACCTGTTGGGCACGACGCGGGCGATACGGCCGTCGGGGAGGTACTCGACGTCGTAGAACGCCGGGACGTAGACGTTGCCGGTCCTGGCGAGGCGGAAGAGGACCTCCTCGCGGCCGCCGGGGCGGCCCTCCGCCTTCCAGGTCCGGATGATGGCCGTCATGTCCAGGACGGCCTGCTCGCCGTCGCCGATGACCGCGCAGTCGATGAACTCCGCGATCGGCTCCGGGTTGAACGCGGCGTGGCCGCCCGCCAGGACGATCGGGTCGTCCAGGGTGCGGTCGGCGGCGTTCAGCGGGATGCCGGCGAGGTCGAGGGCGGTGAGCATGTTGGTGTAGCCCAGCTCCGTGGAGAAGCTGAGGCCGAACACGTCGAAGGCCTTGACCGGGCGGTGGGCGTCCACCGTGAACTGCGGCACGTCGTGCTTGCGCATCAGTTCTTCGAGGTCGGGCCACACGCTGTAGGTGCGCTCGGCGAGGACGCCCTCCTGCTCGTTGAGCACCTCGTAGAGGATCATGACGCCCTGGTTGGGGAGTCCGACCTCGTACGCGTCCGGGTACATGAGCGCCCAGCGGACGTCGGCGCTCTCCCACGGCTTGACGGTGGAGTTCAGCTCACCGCCGACGTACTGGATGGGCTTCTGCACGTGCGGCAGGAGGGCTTCCAGGCGGGGGAAGACCGACTCAACAGGCATCGCGGTGTCTCTCATGAGCGGGCAGGGGGGACCCTCAAGCCTAACGCGGGTACGGGGTGCCGGTGCACGTCCGGCCCCGCGGGACCCCCCGGCCCGGCCGGGTCACACCCCCGGCACCCTCCGCCACGCCTCGGGGAGCTCCCGTTCGCGGTCCGCGGCGCGGGCCTCCTCCTGGCCGTACAGCAGGCCCCACACGAAGGACGGCTCCCCCGCCGCGTGGGCCTGGACGGCCAGGTTCCGCAGCTCGGCGCGGGCGACCACGCTGTCCTGGTGGTCGCCGAGCACGCTCTGCACCTCCTTGACCCTCCTGCGGAGCTTGTTCGCGGGTTTGCCGAGTGCCGGGCGGGCCGACTCCGCGGCGTAGCGCAGCCGTTTGGCGGCCTTGCGGGCCTCGTGGAGGGCGAGGTCGCGCTCCGGGCCCGGCGGGAGCGCGAGGGCGTGCTCGGTGCGGTCGGCGAGCCGGGCGTGGTCCTTGACCAGGGCCTTGTGCAGGACGGCGGCCGCGTCCCGGCCCGCGGCGGGGCGCAGCGGCGGCGCGGCGAGGAAGGCGTCCAGGGAGCGCAGGAGCTCCAGGTAGCGGCGGCTGTCGAGGACGGCGAGAGTGCGGCGGCGGGAGCCGCTGCGGCGGGCGACGGACCAGATGCGCAGGCGGCCGCGCACCGGACCCAGCAGGAGGGGGCGCGGGAGGGCGGTCAGCCGGGCGAGGAGGCGGTCGGCGAGGACTTCCTGGTCGCGGTCGACGCCGAGTTCGGCCGCCAGCCACTTGAGCTCGTCGCCGAGCGGGTCGGTGACGGTGCGGTCGAGGACGGTGCGGTACGTCTTGAACGCGCTGCGCAGGCGCCGGGTGGCGACCCGGAGCTGGTGCACGGAGTCGGGGAGGTCGCGGCGCACGGCGGGGTCGTGGACGGCCATGGCCTCGATCTGGTCGCGGAGGTACGCCAGGACGCGGCCGCCCGCGCTGTCGTCGTCCCGCACCGCGCGGGGCTCGGGGCCGCCGCCGGTCTCGGCGAGGGCGCGCGCCAGTTTGGAGGGGGAGGCGGAGGGCCGTACGCCCGCCTTGCGGAGTTTCTTGTCGACGGCGTCCAGGAAGGCGGGGTCGCCGCCGTCGGCGAGCTCGATCTCGATCTCCGTGAAGGAGGTGCGGGCGTCGCCGCCGTCGAGGCGCTGCGCCGTCACGGTGTCGAGGCCGGCTTCGGCGAGGAGTTCTCCCGCTGCGTCCCGCAGGTGCCACACATGGCGCGCGGACCGCAGTCGTACGGTCGCCAGCAGGGGTTCTCCCAGAGTGCGCGCCCGCACCAGGGCCGACAGGGTGCGCGGCACGTCGTCGGTGTCGGTGAGGGGGGCGTGGATCTCGTCCCGTACGTTCGGGGCGACGGGCAGTTTGAGGTGCCAGCCTGCGTCCTCGCCGCCGGTGCGCCGGCGCAGGGTGATGCCGTGGGCGGCCAGTGCCAGGGCGGCTGTGTCGTAGTAGACGGCGTCCAGGTGAACGACGCCCCGGTCCTGGACGGAGGCGACCCCGGCCACCTTGGTGAAGTCGGGCGGCCGGGGTTCGCTGTCGGTGTCGGTCGGAGTGGCTTCGTACTTTCGCTCGATCTCGCGCTTGGTGTCCGCCATGACATGAATCTAGACGCAGCGGCCGGTCCCAAACAGGGGCGCGCTGTTACGCGGTGACGGGCCGTTGCACATGGATGGACTGCAGGAGTCCGATCGCCACCCAGACGGCGAACATGGACGAGCCTCCGTAGGAGACGAACGGCAGCGGAAGTCCGGCGACCGGCATGATGCCCAGCGTCATGCCGATGTTCTCGAAGGACTGGAAGGCGAACCAGGCGATGATGCCGGCGGCGACGATGGTGCCGTAGAGCTCGGTGGTCTCCCGGGCGATGCGGCAGGCCCGCCACAGGACGACGCCGAGCAGGACGAGGACGGCGCCGGCGCCGAGGAAGCCGAGTTCCTCTCCGGCGACGGTGAAGACGAAGTCCGTCTGCTGTTCGGGGACGAACTGTCCGGTGGTCTGGGAGCCCTTGAAGAGTCCGGTGCCGGTGAGTCCGCCGGAGCCGATCGCGATGCGCGCCTGGTTGGTGTTGTAGCCGACGCCGGCGGGGTCGAGGTCGGGGTTGGCGAACGCGGCGAAGCGGTTGATCTGGTACTCGTCCAGGAGGCCGAGGACGGCGACCAGGACGGCGCCGAGCACGCCCGCGCCGACCAGGCCGAAGATCCACCGGTTGGAGGCTCCGGAGGCCAGCAGCACACCCAGGATGATCATGGCGATGACCATGACCGAGCCGAGGTCCGGCATCAGCATGATGATCAGGATCGGGACGACCGCCAGGCCCAGCGACTTGAGCACGGTGCGGTGGTCGGGATGGTCCTGGTCGCCGGCGTCGACCCGGGCGGCGAGCATCATCGCCATGCCCAGGATGATCGTGATCTTCGTGAACTCGGACGGCTGGAGGGAGAAGCCGCCGCCGATGACGATCCACGCGTGGGCGCCGTTGACGGTGGCGCCGAGCGGAGTGAGCACGGCGACCACGAGGAGCACCGAGAGCCCGTAGAGGATCGGCACCGCGCCGCGCAGGGTGCGGTGGCCTAGCCAGATCGTGCCGATCATCAGCGCGACCCCTATGCCGGTGTTCATGAGGTGGCGGAAGAGGAAGTAGTACGGGTCGCCGTGGTTGAGGGTGTCGCGGTTGCGGGTCGCCGACCACACCAGCAGCGCGCCGAGCCCGGACAGGGCGAGCGACGACAGCAGCAGGGGCCAGTCGAGGCGGCGCAGGACGGAGTCGCGTGCGGTCAGCCTGGCCAGCGTGCCGCGCTCGGGTGCGTAGCGCTGGACGGAGAAGCCGTGGGTGCTGCCTGCCATGGTCAGTCACCCACCCTCTGCACGCCGGCGCCGCGGCCGGCGGGGTGGCCGCCCCTGGTGCCGGGGCCGGCGGGCGGGGGGCCAGCGACGCCCTCCGGCGCGACGGGCTCGTCAGGCGCGGGGACGTAGGGCTTGATCTCGGGTGCGTCGATGGAGCCGTCCGCCTGGATCGTGGGGAGGTTCTTCTGCGGCTGCGGCAGAAGCGCCTTCTTCGGGTCGTACTTGCCGGCCATGTCGAGTCCGTACAGCGCGTTGTAGATCTTGCGTACGGCGGGTCCGGAAGCACCGGAGCCGGTGCCGCCCTGCGAGATCGTCATGACGACGGAGTAGTCCTTGGTGTACGTGGCGAACCAGGAGGTCGTCTGCTTGCCGTAGACCTCCGCGGTACCCGTCTTGGCGTGCATCGGGATCTTGTCCTGGGGCCAGCCCTGGAACCTCCAGGCGGCCGTTCCCCGGGTGGCGACTCCCGCGAGGGCGCCGTCTATCAGCTTGTGGGTGCTCGCGTTCATCGGGAGCCGGCCCTGCGTCTTCGGCTTGATCTCCGTGACCTTCTTGCCGTCGGCGCTGATGACGGCCTTGCCGACGGAGGGGGTGTGCACGGTGCCGCCGTTGGCGATGCTCGCGTAGATGGACGCCATCTGGATGGGGGTGACGAGGGTGTCGCCCTGTCCGATGGAGTAGTTGACGGAGTCACCGGCGCGCATCCGGTTTCCGTCGATGCAGTTCTCGAAGGCGATCTTCTCGACGAAGGAGCCGTCCTTCTTGCCCTGCTTGCACCAGGCGTCCTTGTTGGCCGCCCAGAACTTCTGCTTCCACTGGCGGTCGGGGACGCGGCCGGGGACCTCGTTGGGCAGGTCGATGCCGGTCTCCTTGCCGAGGCCGAACTGGTGGGCCGTCTTGTAGAACCAGTCCTTGGCGTCCTTCTTCGGCTTGGTGCCGCCGTCGCGCTGCCACTGCTGGTGGGCGAGGGCGTAGTAGACGGTGTCGCAGGAGACTTCGAGGGCGCCGCCGAGGCTGATGTTGCCGTGGCCCTTGGACTCGTAGTTGGTGAAGGTCTGGCCGCCGATGGAGTACGAGCTGGGGCAGGGGTAGCTGCCGTTGAAGTCGTATCCGGCGTTGACGGCGGCGGTCGTCGGGATCACCTTGAAGATGGAGCCGGGGGCGGCCTGCGCCTGGATGGCCCGGTTGAGGAGCGGGAAGTTGGAGTCCTTGCCGGTGAGCGCGGCGTAGTCCTTGCCGGAGATGCCGCCGACCCAGGCGTTGGGGTCGTAGGTGGGGTTGGACGCCATCGCGACGACGCGGCCGGTCCTGGACTCCATGACGACGACGGCGCCGGCGTCGGCCTTGTAGTTGGTGCCGGTGTTCTTGTCGAGGGCCTTGCGGGCTTCCTTCATGGCGGCGAGGAGTTCGTACTCGGCGACGGCCTGGACGCGGGCGTCGATGCTGGTGACGACGTTCGCGCCGGGCTCGGCCTTGTCGGCCTTCGCGCGGCCGATGACGCGGCCGAGGTTGTCGACCTCGTAGCGGGTGACACCGGCCTTGCCGCGCAGTTCACGGTCGTACGTGCGCTCCAGGCCGGAGCGTCCCACCTGGTCGGAGCGCAGGTACGGGGAGTCGCTGTCCTTGGCCTTCTCGATCTCGGCGTCGGTGACGGGCGAGAGGTAGCCGAGCACCTGCGCGGTGTTGGCCTTGCCGGGGGCGGCGTAACGGCGTACGGCGGTGGGTTCGGCGGTGATGCCGGGGAAGTCCTCGGCGCGCTCGCGGATCTGGAGGGCCTGCTGCGTGGTGGCCTTGTTGGTGACCGGGATCGGCTGGTAGGGCGAGCCGTTCCAGCAGGGCTGGGGCGTCTTGGAGTCGCACAGGCGCACCTTGTCGGTGACGTCCTTGGGCTGCATGTCCAGGACGTCGGCGAGCCGGGTGAGGACGGCTTTGCCGTCGTCCTTCATCTTCATCAGCTCGGTGCGGGACGCGGAGACGACGAGTTTGGTCTCGTTGTCGGCCAGGGGGACGCCGCGGGCGTCGAGGATGGAGCCGCGGACGGCGGGCTGCACGACCTGCTGGACGTGGTTGTTCTTGGCCTCGTCGGTGTACTCCTGGCCGTTGCGGATCTGGAGGTACCACAGGCGCCCGCCGAGGGTGAGCAGCAGGGAGAAAACGAGGACCTGCAGAACGACGAGGCGGATGGTGACGCGGGCGGTGCGCCCGGTCTCGGGGATGTTGCTCACAGGCGCTTCACTCCCTTGATGCGTCCGGCACGCTGGGCGCGGGAGCGGGCGGCGCGCAGCCGCAGGCCGCCCTTCTGCTCGCCGATGCGCAGCCCCGTGCCGCCGGCGAGCCAGCCGGAGGAGACGTCGGAGCCGGAGGAGGAGGATTCGGTGAGGGGGTCGTTCTCGGCGCGGCGGGCGAGCGCCATGATGCCGGGTACGACGAAGGGTGCGAGAAGCAGGTCGTACAGGGCGGCGGTGAACAGCAGTCCGCCGAGGCCGACGTGGCGTGCGGCGCTGTCGCCGACGAGAGCGCCGACTCCGGCGTACAGGAGCGTGGAGCCGAGGGCGGCCCCGACGACCACCAGCATGGGGGCGGTCGCCGAACGCAGTTTGCCGTTCTCGGGCTTGACGAGGCCCGCGAGGTAGCCGATGACGCACAGCACGAGGGCGTAGCGCCCGGCGGCGTGGTCGGCGGGCGGGGCGAGGTCGGCGAGGAGGCCCGCGGCGAAGCCGATGAGGGCGCCGCTGACGTGTCCGTACACGAAGGCGAGGGCGAGGACGACCAGGAGGGTGAGGTCGGGGACGGCGCCGGGGAGCTGGAGCCTGGCGAGGACGGTGACCTGGATGACCAGGGCGACGACCACCAGGGTGGCGGAGAGCAGGATCCGGTTGAAGCGCATCAGGTTCTTCAGCTCCTGGTCACTGGCCGTCGGCGTTGCCGTCGCCGGCGCCGTTGTTGTTGCCGTTGCCGTTGTTGTTGCCGTTGCCGTTGTTGTTCGCGTTGTTGTTGGCGTTGGCATTGCCGTTGTCGTTGGCATTGCCATTGTTGTTGGCGTTGTTGTCGGCGGCGTTTCCGTCGGCGTTGTTGTTGCCGTTGTTCTCGGCGTTGCCGTTGCCGTTGTTCTCGCCGGGAGGCTTCGGTGTCACGGTGACGGTGACGGTGGGAGCGGGCGTGGGCTTCTCCGGCAGGACGGTGTCGCGGGGGTCGGTGCGCGGGGCGGCCACGACGACGCCGACGATGTCGAGCTTGGTGAAGCCGACGTAGGGGCGGACGTAGACGGTACGGGTGAGGTCGCCGCCGGAGGGGTCGACGCGGACCACCTCGCCGACCGGGACTCCCGGCACGAAGGGCTTCGCGGCGCGCGAGCCGAACGTCACCAGGCGGTCGCCCGGCTTGACCTTGGCCTTGCCGTTGAGGAACTGGACGCTGAGCGGGCGGTCGCCCTGCCCGGTCGCGAAGCCCAGTTCGTCGCTCTTCTCCATGCGGGTGCCGACGGTGAACTTGGTGTCGTTGGCGAGCAGCACCGTGGAGGTGTGGGGGCCGACGGTGGTGACGCGGCCGACGAGTCCGTCCGCGTTGAGGACGGTCATGTCGCGCTGGATGCCGTCGTTGCTGCCGACGTCGATGGTGACGGTCCAGGAGAAGCCCTGGGCCGCTCCTATGGCGATGACTTCGGCGCCCTTGATGCCGTACTGTCCCGCGCCCGCCTTCTTCAGCATGCCGTCGAGCTGGCGCACCCGGCTCTGGTTGCGGTCGTCGCTGCCCAGGCGCAGCCTCAGTTCCTGGTTGTCCCGCTCCAGGGCTTTGAGCTGATCGTGGTCGTCACCCGACGCGCGTACGGCGCCGATGGCGTTGCCGATCGGGTCGACGGCGGTGGCGACGCCCTTCTCCACCGGTCCGAAGACGGCGGCGGCGGCCTTGCGGGCTCCGTCGACGGGTGACTGTTCGCCGCCGCGGATGTCCACCGTGATCAGCGCGAACGCTACGGCGATCAGCAGCACCAGGAGCAGCCGGCTCTCTCGTGTGTCCCTCACGTGCGGCGGCCGTGCCTTCCTCGTCGGGAAAATGCGTATGCGTGTATGTCAACGATCCGCCGCACGGGACGACAGGCCCCGTACGGCGGATTCTTCTGCGGTGTCCGGGGCCGGCAGGTGGCCCCGGACGCCGTGGATCAAGCCATTACCTGCGGGGCTGGGCGTCCAGCACCTGCTGGAGCGCCTCGAACTCCTCCACGCACTTGCCGGCTCCGAGCGCGACGGAGTCCAGCGGGTCCTCCGCGATGTGGATCGGCATGCCGGTCTCGCGGCGCAGCCTCTCGTCCAGGCCGCGCAGCAGGGCGCCGCCACCGGTGAGGACGATGCCGCGGTCCATGACGTCGCCGGAGAGCTCCGGCGGGCACTTGTCGAGCGTCGTCTTCACCGCGTCGACGATCGCGTTGACCGGCTCCTCGATGGCCTTGCGGACCTCGGCCGCGGAGATCACGACGGTCTTCGGCAGACCGGACACGAGGTCGCGGCCGCGGATCTCGGTGTGCTCGTCCTTGTCCAGGTCGAACGCCGAACCGATGGTGATCTTGATCTGTTCGGCGGTCCGCTCACCGAGGAGGAGGGAGTACTCCTTCTTGATGTGCTGGATGATCGCGTTGTCCAGCTCGTCGCCCGCGACGCGGATCGACTGTGCCGTGACGATTCCTCCGAGCGAGATGACGGCGACCTCGGTGGTGCCGCCGCCGATGTCCACGACCATGTTGCCGGTGGCCTCGTGGACGGGCAGGCCCGAGCCGATGGCGGCGGCCATGGGCTCCTCGATGATGTGCACCTGGCGGGCGCCGGCCTGGGTGGACGCCTCGATGACGGCGCGGCGCTCGACTCCGGTGATGCCGGAGGGCACGCAGACCACGACGCGGGGGCGGGCCAGGTAACGGCGCTTGTGGATCTTCAGGATGAAGTAGCGGAGCATCCGCTCGGTGATCTCGAAGTCGGCGATCACGCCGTCCTTCAGGGGCCGTACGGCAACGATGTTGCCCGGCGTACGGCCGATCATCTTCTTTGCCTCGGCGCCGACGGCGAGGATGCCGCCGGTGTTGGTGTTGATGGCGACGACGGAGGGCTCGTTGAGCACGATGCCCTTACCCCTGACGTACACCAGCGTGTTGGCGGTCCCGAGGTCGACAGCCATATCACGGCCGATGAACGACATTGGTTCCCTCTTCTTCCCCATGAGGATGCGTCGGGCCTTCCCGATTGCTGCGTGCGATGGCTTGTATCGGTAGGCGAAGCGGGTGGTGCGCTGGACGGTGCGGGCGCGGTGACTTCCATCGTAGTGCCGCATGTACGGTCACCGCGCGAGGGCCCTGCGCCATTGTGGCCGCCGTCGTGGGCAGAACACGTACCCGCTTCACCCATGGTGACGCCGTGTCGGGGGGATGCGTTCCCTCCGGCGGGACGCATATGCCGAAGGGCGACCGAATTACTTCGGTCGCCCCAGGCGGGCGGCGCTGTTCGGCTGACATTCAGTCAGAAAGTGCGCCGTTTCCTCCGGTCAGACGAGCCCCGGGAAGAACAGCTTCAGCTCGCGCTCGGCGGACTCCTCGGAGTCCGAGGCGTGGATCAGGTTCTCGCGGACGATGGTGCCGAAGTCACCCCGAATGGACCCCGGAGCCGCGGCAATCGGGTCGGTCGGACCGGCCAACTGACGTACGCCCTCGATGACGCGCTCGCCCTCGACGACGAGAGCGACGATCGGGCCCGAGGACATGAAGGCGACGAGGGGCTCGTAGAAGGGCTTGCCCTTGTGCTCGCCGTAGTGCGCCTCCAGGGTGTCCTGGTCCAGGCTGCGCAGCTCCAGCGCGCTGATCGTCCAGCCGGCCTTGCGCTCGATGCGGCCGATGACCTCGCCAATGAGACCGCGGCGAACGGCGTCGGGCTTGAGAAGGACGAGGGTGCGCTGGGTCACGTGCGGGCTCCTTGGGTGCGTTTCTCGCGGGTGCGGATGCGGTGGTGGGCAGATTACAGGGCCGAACGGGGGACCTGTCACGCACCGTCAGGCCCAGGGAGTCAGGCCTCCGCCTCCGCCTGCGCCGCCCAGCGCGCCTTGGCCTCGTCGATCTTGCGGCCGTAGTGGATGGAGGCCCACCACAGCCCGCCGAAGACCAGGCCGAGGAAGAACATCACCGGCACCCAGAAGCCGCTCACCACGAGCCCGACCTGGAGCGCCCAGCCGAGCTGGAGCCCGCCGGGACGCGTGATCATTCCGCACAGGAGGACGGAGAGCAGCATCGCGATGCCGCACACCGTCCACACCGTGGCCATGGACAGGTCGTCGGACTTCATCGCGACCAGCCCGGCGAAGCCGATCACGAAGAACTCCCCGACGAGGGTGGAGGCACAGAGCGTACGCATCGCGGGACCTCAGCTCCTGCCCAGCAGCAGCCGGGCCTCTCCGACGGTGATGACGGACCCGGTGACCAGGACGCCGCCGCCGGAGAACTCGCCGTCCTCCTCGGCGAGGGTGATGGCCTCCTCGATGGCGTCGTCGAGGCGCGGTTCGACCTGGACGCGTTCCTCGCCGAAGACCTCGACGGCGAGGGCGGCCAGTTCGTCGACGTCCATGGAGCGCGGGGTGGAGTTCCGGGTGACGACGACCTCGGCGAAGATCGGCTCGAAGGCCTCCAGGAGGCCCCGTACGTCCTTGTCGCCGCTGGCGGCGACGACGCCGATCAGCCGGCTGAAGCTGAACGCCTCGCTGACCGCCTCCGCGGCCGCCCGCGCGCCCGCCGGGTTGTGCGCGGCGTCCAGGACGACGGTGGGGCTGCGGCGGACGACCTCCATGCGGCCCGGGGAGGTCACGGAGGCGAAGGCCTTGCGGATGGTGTCGATGTCCAGGGTGCGGGCGTGGTCGGCGCCGATGCCGAAGAAGGCCTCGACGGCGGCGAGCGCGACGGCCGCGTTGTGCGCCTGGTGGGCGCCGTGCAGCGGGAGGAAGACCTCCTCGTACTCGCCGCCGAGGCCGCGCAGGGTGACCAGTTGGCCGCCGACCGCCACCTCGCGGGCCACGACGCCGAACTCCATGCCCTCGCGGGCCACCGTGGCGTCCACGCTCACGGCCTTCTTCAGCATGACCTGCGCCGCGTCGACGGGTTGCTGGGCCAGGACGACGGTGGCGTCCTGCTTGACGATCCCGGACTTCTCACCGGCGATCTCGGCGGTCGTGCCGCCCAGGCGGTCGGTGTGGTCCAGGGAGATCGGGGTGACCACGGCGACGGCCGCGTCGATGACGTTGGTGGCGTCCCAGGTGCCGCCCATGCCGACCTCGACGACGGCGACGTCGACGGGTGCGTCGGCGAAGGCCGCGTACGCCATCCCGGTCATGACCTCGAAGAAGGAGAGGCGGTACTCCTGGGCGGCGTCGACCATCTCGACGTACGGCTTGACGTCCTGGTACGTCTCCACGAAGCGCTCGGCGCTGATCGGGAGGCCGTCCAGGCTGATGCGCTCGGTGATCGACTGCACGTGCGGGCTGGTGTAGCGGCCGGTGCGCAGCTCGAAGGCGCCGAACAGGGCCTCGATCATGCGGGCGGTGCTGGTCTTGCCGTTGGTGCCGGTGATGTGGATCGAGGGGTACGCCTTCTGAGGCTCGCCCAGCACGTCCATGAGGGCCGCGATGCGGGTCACCGAGGGTTCGAGTTTGGTCTCGCCCCAGCGGCTCGCGAGTTCGGTCTCGACCTCGCGCAGCGCCTTGTCCACCTCCGGGTCGGCGGGGCGGGTGGGCACGGTGTCGCCGGCGGGGGCGCCGCCGTGGGTGCGCAGGGTGCGGCTGCCCGCCTCGATGACGGCGAGGTCGGGGTCACGCTCGGTCTCGGCGGCGACGATCTCGGCGAAGGCCTGGTCGTCGGGCTGGTCGTCTGGCTGGGGGAGGTCACTCACCCCGCCAGTCTACGGAGGCGGTACGACAACGTCCCACAGGGACCGCCCCGGTACGGAGCGTGACCGGCGTCCGTGGGCCCGGGGCCTTCGGGCGGCCACCCCGGGGGTCTTTTATCCCTTCCTTACCAAAGGGGTGTGTGACCCTGGTAGATCACGAATCAGGAGGTTGTCGAGTGAGCGACGAGACCACGCAGGCCCCTGCCGCCCCCGCACGCATCCGCGGCGGGCGGGACAGCCGGGACATCGGCATCGACCTGGGTACGGCGAACACCCTGGTGTACATGCGGGGGCACGGCATCGTCCTCAACGAGCCCTCCGTGGTGGCGGTGAAGGCCGGTTCGACGACGGCGCTGGCCGTCGGCACCGAGGCCAAGGAGACCATCGGGCGCACACCGGGGTCCATCACGGCGATCCGTCCCCTGCGCGACGGTGTGATCAGCGACTACGAGGCGGCCGAGGAGATGCTCCGGCACTTCGTCCGCAAGGCGGTGCCGGGGCGCCGCCCCCGCACGCGCATGGTGGTGTGCGTGCCGAGCGGGGTGACGCCGGTGGAGCGCCGCGCCATCGTGCACGCGGCCACCAGGGCCGGTGCGCGTGCCGTGCACCTCATCGAGGAGCCCATGGCGGCGGCGATAGGCGCCGGCCTTCCGGTGTCGGACGCCCGGGGTTCGATGGTGGTGGACATCGGCGGCGGCACCACGGAGGTCGCGGTGATCTCGCTGGGCGGCATCGTGACCGCGCAGTCGCTGCGGGTGGGCGGGGACCGGATGGACACCGCGATCACCGACTACGTGCGCAAGGAGCACAAGCTGCTCATCGGCGAGCGCACCGCCGAGGACATCAAGGTGGCGATCGGTTCGGCGTGGCCGGTGCCGGAGGACCCGGCGATGGAGATGCGCGCCTTCACGATCCGCGGGCGGCAGAAGGTCGGCGGTCTGCCGATGTCGCTCGACCTCACGACGTCCGAGGTGCGCGCCGCGCTGGAGGAGCCCGTCGAGGCGATCATCGCGGCGGTGCGCGCGACGCTGGAGGAGTGCCCGCCCGAACTGTCCGGCGACATCATGGAGTACGGGATCGTGCTCACCGGCGGTGGCGCCCTGCTGCCGGGCCTGGACCTGCGGATCGCGGCGGCGACCGGCATCCCGGTGCACGTCGCGGACAATCCGCTGGACTGCGTGGCGATCGGGTCCGGCAAGTGCGTGGAGGACTTCGACAACCTCCAGAAACTCCTGAAGGCCGGCTAGGCGGATTGTTGAACGATCCCGCGGAGGGGCCGGACGTCCGTCCGTCGCTTGGGAAGACTCACACCCCGGCGGGAAGGGTCGCGAGGACGCGGTACTTCCCGTCGTGGTGTCCGGCCCGGAGGGTGCCGCCCATGGACTCCACCCGCTCCCCCATGGAGAAGGTGCCGGTGCCGGCGGAGACGGGTTCCTTCGCGGGGACGGCGCTGGGCAGGTCGTTGCACACCTCGATGCTCAGATGGACGCCGTCGAGGGCGATCCGTACCCGGACCTCCTGGCCCGGCGCGTGCTTGACCGCGTTGGTCAGGCACTCCTGCACGACCCGGTAGACGGCGGCCTGCCGCAGCGGCGACAGGGCGCCCGCCCGGCCGTCGATGTCCAGGACCACCGGGCTGCCCGCCCGTTCGCCCTCGGACGCCAGCACGGCGAGTCCGTCGATGCCGGGGGTGGCGTCGTTCTCGCGGGCGCGCTGCACGATGATCTCGTTGAGGATGCGGTGCGCCTTGCGGGCGGTGTCGGAGAGCTCGTCGAAGTCCTTCTGGTGGGCCTCGCCCCTGGCCCGGACGGCCAGCACCTCGGCCCGTACCGCGAGCAGCGTCAGTTCCCGCCCCACGAAGTCGTGCACGTCCCGCGCCACCGACAGCCGCTCCTGCTGCACGGCCTGCAGGGCGGCGGTGCGCCCCCGCTGGACCTCCAGTTCCCGTACGAGGTCCTGCCGGTTGGCGGCGACGCCCACACCGGCCGCGAGCACCCCGATGGGCACGATGAGGCTGAGGAACTCCGTGAGGGTGTCGGCCTGCTTCTCGGGCCACCGCTGGAGCAGGAACAGCACATAGGCGAAGCCCACGTACCCCAGCGTCGCCAGGGCGGCGGCGGCCCGCCCCCGGTAGCGGCCGATCTTGTAGAGGGCGAACTGCATCAGCGTGAGTTCGTGCAGCCAGCCCAGCAGCGCGAGCGCGACGACGTACGGGATCCAGGGGAAGCGCCGGCGCAGCAGCAGGGAGGCCGCCCCCAGCGCGAGCACGAGGGTGGCGGAGACGCGGTTGAGGGAGTTGTCCGCCTCGGCGAGGCCGGGGACGTCCAGCAGCATCAGGGCGAAGCAGATCAGCGGGACCAGCAGGTCCAGGGCGTGCCGGTGGACGGTGCGGGCGTCCAGCCAGTGCCGGCCCGCCGCCCAGGCCCGGTGTACCGGCGAGGCGGTGGGCTTGTCGTGCATACGCTCCATCATGCCTGGGTCTTTCGACCCGGTTCGACGGCCTTGGCGCCTTTACCCGCGTGACCTGCGGCACCCCGGGAGCGAAGGGCGCCGGCGGAGAGCGTTTCCGCGGTGTGGCGTACGGAGAGAGCCCGGGGGCACCGCGCGTTGTGCGTGGTGCCCCCGGGCTCTTCCCTGACGTGCGCGGCCCCGCGCGCACCGCGCGCCGGGAGCTCCGCCTACTGCTGCGGCAGTGCCTCGATCTGCGCGGTGATGCGCGCGATGTCGGCCTCGGCCTTGGCCAGGCGGCCGCGGATCTTGTCCACGACGTTGTCGGGGGCCTTCGCGAGGAAGGCCTCGTTGCCGAGCTTGGCGTTGGCCTGGACGACCTCCTTCTCGGCGGCCTGCAGGTCCTTGGTGAGGCGCTTGCGCTCGGCGGCGACGTCGATGGTGCCGGAGAGGTCCAGGGCGACCGTGGCACCGGCGACGGGCAGCGAGGCGGTGGCGTGGAAGCCCTCGCCGGCCGGCTGGAGGCGCAGGAGCTGGCGGATGGCGGCCTCGTGCGGGGCGAGCGCCGTGCCGTCCAGGGTGAGCCGGGCGGGGACCTTCTGGCCGGGCTGGAGGCCCTGGTCGGAGCGGAACCGGCGGACCTCGGTGACGACCTGCTGGACGAGCTCGATCTCCTGCTCGGCGGCGGGGTCCCGGAAGCCCGAGTCCGTCGGCCAGTCGGCGACGACGAGGGACTCGCCGCCCGTGAGGGTCGTCCACAGCGTCTCGGTGACGAAGGGGACGACCGGGTGGAGCAGGCGCAGGGTGACGTCCAGGACCTCGCCCAGGACCCGCGCGGAGACCTTGGCCTGCTCGCCCTCGGCGAAGAACGTCGTCTTGGACAGCTCGACGTACCAGTCGAAGACCTCGTCCCACGCGAAGTGGAACAGGGCGTCGGACAGCTTCGCGAACTGGTAGTCGTCGTAGAGCGCGTCGACCTGGGCGACGACCGTGTTGAGGCGGGACAGGATCCAGCGGTCGGTGGCCGTCATCCGCTCGGGGGCCGGGAGCTCGCCCTCGACGGTCGCGCCGTTCATCAGCGCGAAGCGGGTCGCGTTCCAGATCTTGTTGGCGAAGTTGCGGGACCCCTGGACCCAGTCCTCGCCGATCGGCACGTCGACGCCCGGGTTGGCGCCGCGGGCCAGGGTGAAGCGGACGGCGTCGGAGCCGTACTTGTCCATCCAGTCCAGCGGGTTGACGACGTTGCCGAAGGACTTCGACATCTTCTTGCCGTTCTCGTCGCGGACCATGCCGTGGAAGGCGATGGTGCGGAACGGGACGTCGTCCATGGCGTACAGGCCGAACATCATCATCCGGGCGACCCAGAAGAACATCAGGTCGTAGCCGGTGACCAGGACGGAGTTCGGATAGAACTTCTCCAGCGACTCCGTCCGCTCCGGCCAGCCCATGGTCGAGAACGGCCACAGTCCGGAGGAGAACCAGGTGTCGAGGACGTCGGTGTCCTGGTGCCAGCCCTCGCCGGCGGGCGCCTCGTCGTCCGGGCCGACGCAGACCATCTCGCCGTTCGGGCCGTGCCAGACGGGGATGCGGTGGCCCCACCAGAGCTGGCGCGAGATGCACCAGTCGTTGAGGTTGTCGACCCAGTCGAAGTAGCGCTGGGTCAGCTCGGCGGGGTGGATGTCGACGCGGCCGTCGCGGACGGCGTCGCCGGCCGCCTTGGCGAGCGTCTCGACCTTGACCCACCACTGCATCGACAGGCGGGGCTCCAGCGTCGTCTTGCAGCGGGAGCAGTGGCCGACGGAGTGGACGTACGGGCGCTTCTCGGCGACGATCCGGCCGTCCGCGCGCAGGGCGGCGACGATCGCGGAGCGCGCCTCGAAGCGGTCCAGGCCCTGGAAGGGGCCGGGAGTGATGATGACGCCGCGCTCGTCGAGGACCTGGATGGTCTCCAGGTCGTGGCGCTGGCCGATGGCGAAGTCGTTCGGGTCGTGCGCGGGGGTGACCTTGACGGCGCCCGTGCCGAACTCCGGGTCGACGTGCGTGTCGGCGACGACGGGAATGCTGCGGTCGGTCAGCGGCAGCTTGATCTGCTTGCCGATGAGGCGGGCGTACCGCTCGTCGTCGGGGTGGACGGCGACGGCGGTGTCGCCGAGCATCGTCTCGGCGCGGGTGGTGGCGACGACGATGGTGTCCTCGCCCTCGCCGTACGTCATGGAGACGAGCTCGCCGTCGTCGTCCTGGTAGTCGACCTCGATGTCGGAGATGGCCGTCAGACAGCGCGGGCACCAGTTGATGATGCGCTCGGCGCGGTAGATGAGGCCGTCGTCGTACATCTTCTTGAAGACGGTCTGGACGGCCCTGGAGAGGCCCTCGTCCATGGTGAAGCGCTCGCGGTCCCAGGCGACGCCGTCGCCGAGGCGGCGCATCTGGCCGGAGATCTGGCCGCCGGACTCCTCCTTCCACTGCCAGACGCGCTCGACGAACGCCTCGCGGCCCAGGTCGTGACGGGACTTGCCGTCCTTGGCGAGCTCGCGCTCGACGACGTTCTGGGTGGCGATGCCCGCGTGGTCCATGCCCGGCTGCCACAGCGTCTCGTAGCCCTGCATCCGCTTGCGGCGGGTGAGGGCGTCGATCAGCGTGTGCTCGAAGGCGTGGCCCAGGTGGAGGCTGCCGGTGACGTTGGGCGGGGGGATGACGACGGTGTACGCGGGCTTGTCGCTCTTCGCGTCGGCGGTGAAGTAACCGCGTTCTACCCAGCGCTCGTACAGCGGCCCCTCTACGGCGGCCGGCGTGTAGGTCGTCGGCAATGCGTCGGTGGCTGCGGGCTGCGGAGTCTGAGAGTTCTCGGTCACGCGGCCAGTTTAAGGGCCCCGGAGCACCGCTCCGAAACGCGTTTCTTTGGTAACAGTGCGGCCCCCGGAAGCCCTGTTGTCACACCCGTCCGAGAGGATGTCCGCGACGCATCAGCATCTGGAGGGGGAACCCGGCACATGAGCTACAACCAGCCCGGCCCGTACGGCGGCCAGCAGCCGCAGCAGCCGAATCCGTACGGCGGCCAGCCCGGCCCCTACGGCCAGCCGCCGCAGGGCCAGCCTGGTTACGGCTACCCGCAGCAGGCACCGCCGCCGCAGGGGTACGGGTACCCGCAGCAGCCCCAGCAGCCCTACGGCCAGCAGCCGCCCCCGTACGGCCAGCAGCCCCCGTACGGTCAGCCGCCGCAGGCCCCGTACGGGCAGCAGCCGTACCCCGGTGGCCCGGAGCCGAAGAAGAAGAAGACGGGCCTGATCGTGGGGCTGGCGGTGGTGGTGCTGGCGGCGGCGGGCGCGGGGGCGTACTTCGCGTTCTTCAACGGCATCTCGGACGACGGGCCGCACAAGCTGGTCGCGCAGGAGAAGGTGTTCGGCGGCACGTACTCGAAGATGCTGAAGACCGACGGAACGTCGAAGGACAGCAAGTCCGTCGAGGAGTACACCGCGGCCGGTGTCGCCGACCCGCAGCCGGTGTCCATGCTCTACTCCGACGTGGACACGTCCAAGCTGAGCCCGACGGACCCCGGCACGCTCGAAAAGCTGAAGGCGGTCAAGACCGTCAACTTCAACGGCGCCTACGGCACGATCAAGGATCCGGAGAAGGCGCTGGACAACTTCTTCGCGAAGCTGAAGGCCGACTCCGACAAGAAGGCCGCCGAGAAGAAGGACACCGTCAAGCTGCTGGGCAGCCCGCAGGACATGAGCCCGAGCTCGCTCGACAACGCGCTCATGCGGTGCCAGGCCGCCGAGAGCAAGAACAAGCAGACCGGGGCACTCGTCCCCAGCACCCTCTGTGTCTGGGCGGACTACAGCACGATCGCCGGGGGCTCCGCCTCGGCGGCGCAGCAGGGGCTGAGCATGGAGGAGACCGCCGAGCAGGTCGCCAAGCTCCGCAACGAGGTCCGCGTCAAGAAGTAGCGGCCGTACGTACGCGAAGGGGCCCGCCCAGTGGATTCCACCGGGCGGGCCCCTTCGTACGTACCAGGACGAGACCTACGCCGACTTCTCGTGCCGCCCGTCGTTCTTGCCGATGATGCGCGGCTCCCGCGGCACCAGCGTCGGGTTCACGTTCGAGTGGACGACCTCCTCGGTGATGACCACGCGGGCGACGTCCTTGCGGGACGGCACCTCGTACATCACCGACTGGAGGACCTCCTCCATGATCGCGCGCAGGCCGCGCGCGCCCGTGCCGCGCAGGATCGCCTGGTCGGCGATGGCCTCCAGGGCGGGGAGGTCGAAGTCCAGCTCGACGCCGTCGAGTTCGAAGAGGCGCTGGTACTGCTTGACCAGGGCGTTGCGCGGCTCGATGAGGATCTTCAGGAGTGCCTCGCGGTCCAGG
The DNA here is from genome assembly GCF_044751045.1 of Streptomyces sp. NPDC088745. Classification (NCBI taxonomy): domain Bacteria; kingdom Bacillati; phylum Actinomycetota; class Actinomycetes; order Kitasatosporales; family Streptomycetaceae; genus Streptomyces; species Streptomyces sp. NPDC088745. Next base: position 374,763 of record NZ_JBIVLB010000008.1, on the reverse strand, counting down.
TTGTGGACCGAGGTGATCACGGGCAGGCGGCCGATGAACTCGGGGATCATCCCGAACTTCACCAGGTCCTCCGGCATGATCTCCGAGAACTGGTCGCTGGCCTGGATCTCGCGCTTGGAGCGGATCGTCGCGCCGAAGCCGATGCCCTTGGCGCCGGCCCGGGACTCGATGATCTTCTCCAGTCCGGAGAAGGCGCCGCCCACGATGAACAGCACGTTCGTCGTGTCGATCTGGATGAACTCCTGGTGCGGGTGCTTGCGCCCGCCCTGCGGAGGCACCGAGGCCGTGGTGCCTTCGAGGATCTTCAGGAGTGCCTGCTGCACGCCCTCGCCGCTGACGTCGCGGGTGATCGACGGGTTCTCGCTCTTGCGGGCGACCTTGTCGATCTCGTCGATGTAGATGATCCCGGTCTCGGCCTTCTTGACGTCGTAGTCGGCCGCCTGGATCAGCTTCAGGAGGATGTTCTCGACGTCCTCGCCGACGTAACCGGCCTCGGTGAGGGCGGTGGCGTCGGCGATGGCGAACGGGACGTTCAGCATGCGCGCCAGGGTCTGCGCGAGCAGCGTCTTGCCGGAGCCGGTGGGGCCCAGCAGCAGGATGTTGGACTTGGCGAGCTCGATCGCGTCCTCGCGACCCGCGCCGCCGCCGTTCTCACCGGCCTGGACGCGCTTGTAGTGGTTGTAGACCGCCACCGAGAGGGCCTTCTTCGCGGGCTCCTGCCCGACGACGTACCCCTCCAGGAACTCGTAGATCTCGCGAGGCTTGGGCAGTTCCTCCCAGCGGACCTCGCTCGTCTCGGCGAGCTCCTCCTCGATGATCTCGTTGCAGAGGTCGATGCACTCGTCGCAGATGTACACACCGGGACCTGCGATGAGCTTCTTCACCTGCTTCTGGCTCTTTCCGCAGAACGAGCACTTGAGCAGGTCTCCGCCGTCACCGATGCGTGCCACGAGGTGAATCCCCTTCGCCTGGGAGCCGCCGGGTGCAGCGACTCCTGGTGCCTCAATCTTCGACGGTACCTTGCCTGACCCCCCGTTCGGGCCCCCCTTGGCACGGTTCACGCGTACGCGGACGTGGTGTGGACGGTGCCAAGGGGTGGGCAGGACCCGTTACTTCACAGTAGGGGCACTCAGGCCGCAGCCGCTGCCGTGCTCTTGCGCGTCGAGACGATCTGGTCGACCAGGCCGTACGCCAGGGCGTCCTCGGCCGTGAGGATCTTGTCGCGCTCGATGTCCTCGCTGATCTTCTCGATCGGCGTGGTGGAGTGCTTGGCGAGCAGCTCCTCCAGCTGGGTCCGCATGCGCAGGATCTCGTTGGCCGCGATCTCCAGGTCGGAGAGCTGCTCGCGGCCGGTCTGCGAGGACGGCTGGTGGATCAGCACCCGGGCGTTGGGCAGCGCCATGCGCTTGCCCGGCGTGCCGGCGGCGAGCAGGACGGCGGCGGCGGAGGCCGCCTGGCCCATGCAGACCGTCTGGATGTCGGGCTTCACGAACTGCATCGTGTCGTAGATCGCGGTGAGCGCCGTGAAGGAGCCGCCGGGCGAGTTGATGTAGATCGAGATGTCGCGGTCGGGGTCCATCGACTCCAGGCACAGCAGCTGCGCCATGACGTCGTTGGCGGAGGCGTCGTCGATCTGCACGCCGAGGAAGATCACGCGCTCCTCGAAGAGCTTCGCGTACGGGTCGTACTCGCGCACGCCCTGCGAGGTGCGCTCGACGAAGCGGGGAACGATGTAGCGGTTGTCCACCTGCGGACCCGTGTACAGGCCGTTGGCAGGGGCGGAGAAGTTGCTCATGGGGGTGTTCACCATCCTGGTGGCGTTCATGGGGCGAGGTTGCGGAGCAGTGGCAGGCGGGGCTCAGGCCCCGGTGCCGCCGCCGCCCGGAACACCCGAAGCAGCGGAGATGATCTCGTCGATGAGGCCGTAGTCCTTGGCCTCCTCGGCCGTGTACCAGCGGTCGCGGTCGCCGTCGCGGATGATCGTCTCGACGGTCTGGCCGGAGTGCCGGGCGGTGATCTCCGCCATGCGCTTCTTCGTACGCAGCAGGTACTCGGCCTGGATCTTGATGTCCGAGGCCGTGCCGCCGATGCCGGCCGAGCCCTGGTGCATCAGGATGTCGGTGTTGGGCAGCGCGAAGCGCTTGCCGGGGGCGCCGCCGGTCAGCAGGAACTGGCCCATGGAGGCCGCCATTCCCATGCCGATCGTGACGACGTCGTTCGGGATGTACTGCATGGTGTCGTAGACCGCCATGCCCGCCGTGACCGAACCGCCAGGGCTGTTGATGTAGAGGTAGATGTCCTTCTCCGGCTCGGCGGCCAGGAGGAGCAGCTGCGCCGTGATCTTGTTGGCGATGTCGTCGTCGACCTGCTGGCCGAGGAAGATGATGCGCTCGCCCAGAAGTCGGCTGTAGACCTGGTCGCCGAGGCCTCCACCGAGGGACGGCTCGCCGGCGGCGTAGGGCATCAGATTCGTCACGTATTCCACCTGCTCGTCTCTGACGGCTCCGGCCGTCTCAGCGTCTTCGTACGGGGGGTCGGGTGTCCCACCCAACCCGCCTACTCATGGACCCTAACGCGCAGGTAGGACAACGCCATCCCGCTTCCTGAACTGTTCGCTGGGAGCGCAAGGTGGTGAGTTCAGGTGTACGGGTCCGGGCGGGCGGGCGGGTACGGCGACGGGCCCGGCCGCAGCGAGTGCGTCCGGGCCCGTCGTCGTCACGCGGGTGCTGCTGGGGCCTACTTGGCTTCGGCGGCGTCCTTCGCCTCGGCGGCGTCGGCGTCCTTGGCGTCGGCGTCGTCCTTGGCGTCGGCGTCGACCGTCTCGGCGGCCTCGGCCGTCTCGGCGGTCTCGTCCTCGTCGTCGTCGAGCTCGACGAGCTCACCGTTGGTGTCCTTGACCGTGGCGGCCTCGACGACGACCGCGAGGGCCTTGCCGCGGGCGACCTCGCCGACCAGCATCGGGACCTGGCCGCCCTCGACGACGGCCTGGGCGAACTGGTCGGGGGACATGCCGGAGGACTGCGCGCGGCGCATGAGGTGCTCGGTGAGCTCCTCCTGGCTGACGTTCAGCTTCTCCTTGTTGACCAGCTCGTCGAGGATGAACTGGGTCTTGATGCCCTTGACGGCCTGCTCGGAGGTCTCCTTGTCGAACTCCTCCTCGGTCTTGCCCTGGATCTCCAGGTACTTCGCGAGGTCGAGGCCCATCTGACCGAGCTGGTGGTGCTCCAGGTTGTGCTTGCGGGTCTTGACCTCGTCCTCGAGCAGCTTCTCGGGGATCGGGACCTCGACGAGCTCGATGAGCTTGTCGAGCACGCGCTCCTGGGCCTGGGTGGCCTGGTCGTACTGCTTCATGTTCTCGAGGCGCTTGCGGCTGTCGGCGCGCAGCTCCTCCAGGGTGTCGAACTCCGACGCCATCTGGGCGAAGTCGTCGTCCAGCTCGGGGAGTTCGCGGGCGGCGACGGCGGACACCTTCACGGTGACCTCGGCGTCCTTGCCCTCGGCGGAGCCGCCCTTGAGCTGGGAGGTGAAGGTGGCCTCGGCCCCGGCCTCCAGGCCCTTGACGGCGTCGTCGATGCCTTCGAGGAGCTCGCCGGAGCCGATGGTGTACGAGACACCCTCGGCCACGCCGTCCTCCAGGACCTCGCCGTCGACCTTGGCCTGAAGGTCGATCGTGACGACGTCGCCGTCCTCGGCGGCGCGCTCCACCGGGTTGGTGGTGGCGAAGCGACCACGCAGGTCCTCGACAGCCTTGTCGACGTCCTCGTCGGAGACGGTGACGGCGTCGACCTCGACCTCGATGCCGGAGTAGTCCGGGATCTCGATCGCCGGGCGGATGTCGACCTCGGCGGTGAAGGCCAGCAGCTCGCCGTCCTTCAGCTCCGTGATGTCGACCTCGGGCTGACCCAGCGGGTTCAGCTCACCCTCGTTGACGGCCTCGGTGTAGAACTTCGGGAGGGCGTCGTTGACGGCCTCCTCCAGCACAGCGCCACGGCCGAACCGCTGGTCGATGACTCGGTTCGGGATCTTGCCCTTGCGGAAGCCCTTCACCGTGACCTGCTGGTTGATCTTCTTGTACGCCGCGTCGAGGCTGTCCTTGAGCTCCTCGAAGGGCACCTCGATGCTGAGCCGAACCCGGGTCGGGTTCAGGGTCTCCACGGCGCTCTTCACGGTTCGGTCTCCTTGGTGGCTGACTTCTGGGGTTCTGCCGAACCGCTTCAGTGGGGCGGTCCTGCTCATCGAGCCCGGTATCAGACACACGGGCACGCAGCTTGCATAGTAACGGCAAGCGGACGTGCTCCCACAATGCGATCCCGCGGCCGGAACCGGAGCGGCCCGCGGCGGGCGGTGGACACAAGGCGGAGACAGGTGGAGACAGGATCGTGCTGGTCGGGGTGGCCGGATTCGAACCGACGACCTTCCGCTCCCAAAGCGGACGCGCTACCAAGCTGCGCCACACCCCGTCGGTGCGACACGTAGGGTACATGTCCCGAGGCGCTGCGTCGGCCGCTTCGCCGGCTCGTCCCCCCGGAGTGTGCGTCGACGCGCTCCGACCCGCTACAGTGCTGTCCGTACCCCGGTCGCCGCGGCGACCGCGGGGTGCGCGCGGGCGTAGCTCAATGGTAGAGCCCTAGTCTTCCAAACTAGCTACGCGGGTTCGATTCCCGTCGCCCGCTCCGCAACGGCCTCCGGCCCGGTGAGTTCGCTCGCCGGGCCGGGGGCCTTTTCGCGTGCACCGGGCCTCAGAAGTTGATGGAGTTGAGGGTACTGGCTATGGAGTTGAGGAAGCGCTGGATGTCGTCTGCCATACCGGTGGAGGCCAGGAAGAAGCCGAAAAGTATCGCGACGACAGCGGGTCCCCCCTTGAGCGAGCCGCCTCGTATCAACACCACGAGGACGACTGCCAACAGCAGCACCACTGACAGTGAAATGGCCACAACTGATCACACCCTTGGTCGGTCCGCCTTGCCGGCCCGGGGACACACGGCCCAGTGCTTCCCCCGCTAGGCCATCGTGCCACCAACACCCCGTCGCTGACTGCCGGGTGACGCACAGTCGGCCGTGGACGATGGCCGGATCATGACGTGATCTTGCCGCAGCGGTGGTGTAGGCGACACACGGGGGTGGCGGTCAACGGGCGTCCCGGGTCACGGGCGGCACTAGGGTGCCTCAGATGTCTCCGACGCCCCAGACACGACAGAGGGACCCTCTTGCGCCGTCGCGGGAGGCGGTCCCCGGGCTCGCCCCCTCGGAGGACGGCGGCCGCGGAACGGCGGCTCGGGCCGCCGGGGAGCGGCGGGACCAGGGGAGCAAGGGGCGGGACGCCTATTTCGACAACGCCAAGTACCTGGCGATCGTGCTGGTCGCGATGGGGCACTCGTGGCCCCTCGTGCTCTCCGGGAGCCGGACCACCGAGGCGTTGTACATGTGGGTGTACGTGTTCCACATGCCGGCGTTCGTTCTGATCTCCGGCTACTTCTCGCGCTCCTTCGACATGAAGCCGCGCAAGCTGATGCGGCTTGTTTCGAGCGTTGTCGTTCCGTATGCGGTCTTCCAGGCGGCCTACGCGGTGTTCTTCGGCGTCATGGAGGGCGAGCGGGTGCCGGTGCGGATGCTGTCGCCGTGGTTCCTGATGTGGTTCCTGATGGCGCTGTTCTTCTGGCGGCTGCTGACCCCGCTGTTCCTGGCGGTGCGGTGGCCGGTTCCGCTCGCCCTGCTGATCGCGGCCGCGGCCGCCGCCGTACCGGACATCGGTCAGCAGTTGTCGGCGCAGCGGGTGCTGCAGTTCCTGCCGTTCTTCGTGCTGGGGCTGCGGCTGCGGCCCGAGCACTTCCGGCTGGTACAGCGGTGGCGGGCGCGGTGGGCGGCGGCCGTGGTGTGCCCGGTGTCGTTCGCGGTCGTGTACTGGGCGGCTCCGCGGACCCGGCTGGACTGGGTGTACCGCAACCACGGGGCGCAGGAGATGGGCCAGCCGTGGTGGGTGGGGGTGCTGACGACCGTCGCGCTGTCCGGGGCGGCGCTGGCGCTGACCGCGTGCTTCCTCGCGTGGGTGCCCCGGCGGCGGATGTGGTTCACGTCGCTGGGCGCGGGGACCATCGGCGGGTATCTGCTGCACGGCTTCGTGGTCCGGTACGCGGAGTACGCGGGGTGGGCGCGGACGTACCACCTGGAGACCCCGGTGGGGCGGGTGGTGGTGACGGTGTGCGCGGTGGCGCTGGTGACGGTGCTGTGCGCTCCGGTGGTGCGGCGGGCGTTGAAGCCGGTGACGGAACCGGATCTGGGGTGGGCGTTCCGGAAGGCGGCGGGCGGGGTGCGCTGAGGGCGGGCGGCCGTCCGGGGGCCAAGCCGCCGGGGTGTTCTTCCCGGGGCACTCCTTGCGGCACAAAAGGTTCGGTAAACTAATTACTGACGGTTTCTTGACGCGCGCTTGACCTCACCCCTCTGACGATCCCCCGACGCCACAGGAGGAACGGTCCCATCGGACACGCAGACACACTCATAGCCATGGGCGGCGCCTTTCTCGCCGCCGCTGTCCTCGCCCGGCTCGGCGGCCGGATCGGTTTGCCGACCATCCCCCTGTTCATCCTGGCCGGGATCCTGCTCGGCCCGCACACGCCCGGCTGGGTCCTGCTGAAGGACCCGCACGAGCTGGAGATGCTCTCCGCGCTGGGCCTGGTCCTGCTGCTCTTCTACCTCGGTCTCGAATTCCACCTGGACGACCTCAAGGCGGGCGGGCGCAAAATGGCGTTCGCCGGGGCCGCCTACCTCGTCCTGAACGTCGGCGCCGGGCTCGGCTTCGGTCTCGCGCTCGGCTGGGGGACGCCGGAGGCCCTCGTCCTGGCCGGTGTGCTCGGCATCTCCTCCTCGGCGATCGTCACCAAGGTCCTGGTCGACCTGCGCCGCATCGGCAACGCGGAGACCAAGCCGATCCTCGGCATCATCGTCGTCGAGGACATCTTCCTGGCGCTGTACCTGGCCGCCCTCCAGCCCATCCTGTCCGGCGCGGACAGCCTCGCGGCGGCGTCCGTGGACGCGGGCAAGGCCTTCGGGTTCCTGCTGCTGCTCGCCCTGGCCGCCCGGTTCGGCACGAGGGCCGTCGGCAGGCTGATCGGGACCGAGGACAACGAACTGCTGGTCATCTCCTTCCTCGGGGCCGCCGTCTTCGTGGCGGGTGTCTCCGAGTGGTTCGGGGTGGCGGACGCCATCGGCGCGTTCATGGTCGGTCTGATGCTCGGCAGCACGTCCTCCGGGCCGCGGATCATGAAGCTGGTGCACCCGCTGCGGGACGCGTTCGGGGCGATCTTCTTCTTCGCGTTCGGGCTGTCCATCGACCCCGGCGACCTGCCGGTCGTGCTGTGGCCGGTGCTGGCGGCCGTCGCGGTGACGCTGGTCATGAACGTGATCGCGGGGGTGAGCGCCGCGAGGATCCACGGTTTCGGGGCGCAGCCGGCCGCGAACATCTCCACCACGCTGCTCGCCCGCGGCGAGTTCGCGCTGATCCTCGCCACGATGGCGGCCGGCGCCGGGCTGGACGAGCGGCTGTCGCCGTTCATCGCCGGGTACGTGCTGCTGCTGGCCGTGCTGGGGCCGCTGGCGGCCGGGCAGTCGCACTGGCTGGCGAAGATCCTGCCGGGCCGGGACAAGGACGTACCGCCGCAGGTGACGGACGTGTCGCCGACGAAGGAGCCGTCGGCCGCGCGGTGATGCCCGCAGGCCGTACGACGGTGCCCGGCACCGGCGCCGGGGAGGCCGGCGCCGGTGTCAGTCGCGGCACAGGAGCAGCAGCGCCCGGTCGTCGTTGACGTCCTTGGCGACCGCTTCGATGAGGTGCCAGGCGGCGCCCTCGAAGCCTGCGGCGACATAGCGGTCGGCCTCGCCGGTGAGGCGGTCGACGCCCTCGCTGATGTCGCGGCCCGGGGCCTCCACCAGGCCGTCCGTGAAGAGCATCAGGACGTCGCCGGGGGCCAGCACGCCCTTGCCGGGGTCGAACTCGGCGCCGTCGTAGACGCCCAGCAGGGGCCCCTCCCCCGACTTCTCCTCCCAGCGGCCGCTGCCCGCGTGCAGTTGCAGGGCGGGCAGGTGTCCCGCGGAGAGGAGTTCGTACTCGCCCGTCTCCAGGTCGAGCACCAGGTGGATGGAGGTGGCGAAGCCCTCGTCCCAGTTCTGGCGCAGCAGGTATCCGTTGGCGGCGGGCAGGAAGTCGTGCGGCGGCAGCGAGCCGAGGAGGCCGCCGAAGGCCCCCGAGAGCAGCAGGGCGCGGGAGCCCGCGTCCATGCCCTTGCCGGAGACGTCGGTGAGGACGACTTCGAGGGTGCGCCCGCCGTTGGTGCGCGCGGCGACGACGAAGTCACCGGAGAAGGACTGGCCGCCGGCCGGGCGCAGGGCCATCTCCCGGTGCCAGCCCTTGGGAAGCTGCGGCAGGGCGCTCTGCACCCGGATACGTTCGCGCAGGTCGAAGAGCATGGTGCCGCCGCGTCTCCACGGCACGCCGACGCGCGCCCTGAACTGCGCGACGACCAGCCCGAAGAAGCCGCACGCGGCGACGGTCAGCACGGTGCCGGGAGTGACCCGCGCCGGGCCCTGGGTGTAGGGCCCGAGGACGACGGACTCGACGATCAGCGCGGTGGCGGCGGCCGCGTACAGGCCCAGCAGGCTCGCCGGGCGCAGCAGCAGCCCGCCCGCCACGATCGGCAGGACGAGCAGGGCCGGCGCGCACCACACCGGCATCAGGATCGTGCCGAGGGCGATCGCCGGAACGGTGAGCAGCAGGGCGGCGAGGGCGATCCAGTCGGAGCCGTCGCCGCGGAAGTAGTCGACGCCGGAGCGGCGCAGCCCGTTGCGGACCCGGTGCGCGGACTTGCGCCACCGGGCCGTGTACGAATCGACTCTCCGTGCCGCGCCCATTGCCGTGGACCTTATCCACCCGCACGGCTGCTCCGCAGGGGGACCCCATGACATCGCGTTCGAAATGGGTGGCTCGGCGGGGGCGGCCGCTGGTAGGCATGGGCACATGACGACGGAACTGCGCGTGCTCACGCCTGCCGAGTGGGACACCTTCTACGCGTCGCTGGAGAGGGCCTTCGGGGTCACGGAGTCCCAGGAGGAGCGGGAGCTCTTCCGCGACCTGACCGAGTTCGACCGCACGATCGGCGTCTGGGACGGCGCGGGCTGCGTCGGCACCGCGGGCGCCTTCAGCTTCCGTATGACGGTGCCCGGCGGGGCGTCGCTGCCGGTCGCCGCGGTGACCATGGTGAGCGTGGCCGCCACGCACCGCCGCCGCGGGGTGCTGACGACGATGATGCGCCGGCAGTTGGACGACGTGCGGGCGCGCGGCGAGGCCGTCGCGGTGCTGGTGGCGTCGGAGCCGGTGATCTACGGCCGGTTCGGGTACGGCGTGGCCACCTGCGAGATGCGGGCCGAGATCGACACCGCGCGGGTGCGGCTCTCGGTGCCGGACGGCACCGACGACGTACGGCTGCGTTATGCGCAGGTGACCGACGCGGACGTCCACCGGACGTGCGAGGAGATCTACGCCGCCGCGGTACCCGGCCGGCCCGGGATGATGGCGCGGCAGCCCGGCTGGGACCGGCTGCAGGTGCTGGACCCGGAGAAGGACCGGGAGGGGGCGACGGCTCTCCAGTGCGTCCTGGCCGAGGACCCCGACGGCACGGTGCTGGGTTTCGCCCGGTTCCGCGTGAAGCCGCAGTGGAGCGCGGCGGGGGCGGACGGGGTGGTGGTCCTGGAGGACCTGGAGGCGGTCGGACCGCGCGCGCCGCAGGCGGCGGCCGCGCTGTGGCGGTTCCTGTTCGACCTGGACCTCACGTCGAAGCTGGTCTCCGTGAACCGGCCCTGCGACGACACCTGGCTGCACCTGGTCTCCGACACCCGGCGCAGCGCGCTGGTGCTGCGGGACGCGCTGCACGTGCGTCTGGTGGACGTGGGGGCGGCGCTGGAGGCCCGGACCTACCGGACGGCCGTGGACGTGGTCTTCGAGGTCGAGGACGCGTTCTGCCCGTGGAACGAGGGGCGGTGGCGGCTGACCGGGGACGCGAAGGGCGCGGTGTGCGAGCGGACCACGGACCCGGCGGACGTCGCGCTGTCGGTACGGGAGTTGGGCGCGGCCTATCTGGGCGGGTTCTCGCTGGCGGCGCTGGCGGCGGCGGGACGGGTGCGGGAGCTGCGCGAGGGAGCGGTGGCGCAGGCCGCGGCGGCGTTCGGGTCGGACGTGGCGCCGTGGCTGCCGCACGGGTTCTAGCGGGGCGCCGGCCGCGGTGCGCGGTCAGGCCTTCTGGCAGGTGGGGCACCAGAAGAGGTTGCGGGCGGCGAGGCCGGCGGTGCTGATCTCGTCGCCGCACAGGTGGCAGGGCAGCGCGGCGCGCCGGTAGACGTACACCTCGCCGCCGTGGTCGTCCTTGCGGGGCGGGCGGCCCATCGCCTCGGGGGTGTGCTCGGGGCGGACGGTGTCGATGCGGTTGAGGCGCACGCCCTCCCGCATGAGGTCGACGAGGTCCTGCCAGACCGCGTCCCACTGGGCGTCGGTGATCTCCCTGCCCGGGGTGTACGGGTCGATGCCGTGCCGGAAGAGGACTTCGGCGCGGTAGACGTTGCCGACGCCGGCGACGACCTTCTGGTCCATCAGGAGCGCGGCGATCGTGGTGCGGGACGCGCGGACGCGGGCGCGGGCCCGGTCGGGGTCGGCGTCCTCGCGCAGGGGGTCGGGGCCGAGCCGGGCGTGCACCGCCTGCTTCTCGGCGTCGGTGACGAGGGCGCAGACGGTCGGGCCGCGGAGGTCGGCGCGGGCGTCGCCGGCGGGGGTGGCGAGGTGCAGGCGTACGGTGTCCGGCTTGGCGCCGGGGCCCTGGGCGCCCTCGAAGGCGACCTTGCCGAAGAGGCCCAGGTGGATGTGGACCCAGCCGAGGGGGCCGAAGCCGAGGAAGAGGTGTTTGCCGTGGGCCTCGGTGGCGGTGAGGCGGTGGCCGTCGAGGAGGGCGGCGGAGGCGGCGAAGGCGCCCTGGGGGCTGGTGGCGCGGAGGCGGGGGTGGGGGGTGAAGCGGATGGCGTACTCGTGCGCGAGGCGGTGGATGGTGTGGCCCTCGGGCACGGGGCTCCTCCGGAGGGGGTGCGGGGGTGGGCGGGCCCTCGCGGGGCGTGCGGCCGGCGCGGGGCGGGCCGGGGCCTCGGCGGGGGCGGGCGGCCGGCAAGCGGGGCTGGGCGGGGGCGTTCCGGGGTGGGCCCGGAGCGGGCGGGGCCGCCCCCTTGCCCGCCCGTTCCGCCCCCCGGGGCGGCCCCGCCCCCCAAGGGGACGGGGGGAGGCCCAAGGGGACGAGGGGCTTCGGTGAGGGGGTCAGTCCTGGTGGGGGTGGTGCGGGGGGATGGGAGGGAGGGCGCCCGTGGTCTCGTACGTCGAGAGCATGTCGATGCGGCGGCTGTGGCGGGCCTCGTTCGAGTACGGGGTGGAGAGGAAGATCTCCACGAACTTCGTCGCCTCGGCCTCGGTGTGCATGCGGCCGCCGATGGAGATGACGTTCGCGTTGTTGTGCTCGCGGCCCAGCGCCGCCGTCTGCTCGCTCCAGGCGAGGGCGGCCCGTACGCCCTTGACCTTGTTGGCGGCGATCTGCTCCCCGTTGCCGGAGCCGCCGATCACGATGCCGAGGGAGTCCGGGTCCGCGGCCGTCCGCTCGGCGGCGCGGAGGCAGAACGGCGGGTAGTCGTCCTGGGCGTCGTAGATGTGGGGACCACAGTCGACGGGCTCGTGGCCGTGGGCCGTGAGCCACTCCACGAGGTGGTTCTTGAGTTCGTATCCGGCATGGTCGGAACCGAGGTACACGCGCATGGGTCGAGTGTGGCATGCGCCGCGCGGGGTAGGGCGCATCGGGGTAAGGACCTTGGTCCCTCGCGGCTCGGGACGTACGTCCGGGACTTCTGCCCGACACAACGATCCGGAATCAGGTCTTCCGGATCGCTTCCGGCTCGGCTTGAATGCGGGGGCTCGGCAGACCGACCGTCTGCCCCGAGTGTCATGACCCTGCGGCCCGACGACGTGCCCGAAGAACGAATGAGGTTTGTGCATGAGTGCGCACCCGACCCCGACGGAGAAGCAGGACAGAGGGCCCGGCGACCCCGGTGTGCCCGCTGCCGCCTCCGCCACCGGTGACAGCGGCGGCCTCCAGGCCGGTCTCAAGAACCGTCATCTGTCCATGATCGCGATCGGTGGCGTCATCGGCGCCGGGCTCTTCGTGGGCTCCGGTGCGGGCATCGCCGCGGCGGGTCCGGCGATCCTGCTGTCGTACGCCCTGGTGGGCGTGATGGTGGTGTTCGTGATGCGGATGCTCGGCGAGATGGCCGCCGCGCGGCCCTCGTCCGGGTCGTTCTCCGCCTACGCCGACCAGGCGCTCGGCCGGTGGGCCGGGTTCTCGATCGGCTGGCTCTACTGGTTCTTCTGGGTCGTGGTGCTCGCCGTCGAGGCGACGGCCGGTGCGAAGATCCTGGAGGGCTGGATACCGGCGGTGCCGCAGTGGGGCTGGGCCCTGATCGTCATGCTGGTACTGACGGCCACCAACCTCGCTTCGGTGTCGTCGTACGGCGAGTTCGAGTTCTGGTTCGCGGGCATCAAGGTCGTCGCGATCGGCGCGTTCGTGGTGATCGGCCTGCTGGCCGTCTTCGGCGTCCTGCCGGGCTCGGACAACCCCGGCGCCGGGTTCGCGCACCTCACCGACACCGGAGGCTTCTTCCCCAAGGGGTACGGAGCGATCCTGACCGGTGTCCTGATGGTCGTGTTCTCCTTCATGGGCTCCGAGATCGTCACGCTGGCCGCCGGCGAGTCCCAGGACCCGCAGCGCGCCGTCACCAAGGCCACCAACAGCGTCATCTGGCGCATCGGCATCTTCTATCTCGGCTCGATCTTCGTCGTGCTGACGCTGCTGCCGTGGAACGACAAGTCGATCGTCGCCGAGGGCGGCTCGTACGTCGCCGCGCTGAACTCCATCGGCATCCCGCACGCCGGTCAGATCATGAACGTGATCGTCCTGACGGCCGTGCTGTCCTGCCTGAACTCCGGTCTCTACACCGCCTCCCGCATGGCCTACTCGCTGGGCCGGCGCAAGGACGCGCCGAAGGCGTTCACGCGCGTCAACAAGAGCGGTGTGCCGCAGGTCGCGATCCTGTCGTCGGTCGTCTTCGGTTTCGTCGCCGTCTTCTTCAACTACAAGTGGCCGGACACGGTCTTCCAGTTCCTGCTGAACTCCTCCGGCGCGGTCGCGCTCTTCGTGTGGCTGGTCATCTGTTTCACACAACTGCGGATGCGCGGCATGATCCTGCGCGAGGACCCGTCCAAGCTCGTCGTGAAGATGTGGCTGTTCCCGTATCTGACGTGGGCGACGATCGCGATGATCTCCTTCGTGCTCGTCTACATGCTCACCGACGACGCGGGCCGCACCCAGGTGTTGCTGTCGCTGCTGGTCGCCGCGCTGGTGGTCGGTTTCGCGCTGGTCCGCGAGGTTGTGCAGAAGCGCAACGGCACCCTGCCGCCGGCCGCTGGGAGCGGTGCGGAGGAGCCGGTGGTCCGCCCGTAGCCCCGGAGCGCCCCGGCGCGGGCGGGCGGCGCGCACTCGGACACCGTCCGCCGCCGCGACGGGGAGCTTGTGGGCGCCCATGGAAGAAGGGGGCTCCCGGCCGGTGCCGGGAGCCCCCTTCGACGTACGGGCGACGGACTTCAGCCCTTGCGGCCCACGAGCTTCCACGCGGTGGGCAGCGCGCCCATCGCCAGGGCCGCCTTCAGGGCGTCACCGATGAGGAAGGGGACGACGCCCGCGGCGAGGGCGGCGGAGAGGTCCATGCCGGTGGCGGCCATCAGGTACGGGACGCCGACGGCGTAGATGACCGCCGAGCCGACGGCCATGGTGCCCGCCGTGCGCAGCACCGAGCGGTCGCCGCCGCGCCGGGCCAGTGCGCCGACCGCGGTGGCCGCGAGCAGCATCCCGATGACGTAACCGAAGGATGCGCCGCCCGGTCCCGAGGTGCCCGCCTGGAAGACCGGCGCCCCGGCCATGCCCACCAGCGCGTACAGCGCCAGCGAGAGGAAGCCCCGGCGTGCGCCGAAGGCGGTGCCGACCAGGAGCGCGGCGAAGGTCTGGCCGGTGACCGGGACCGGGGAGCCCGGCACCGGGACGGCTATCTGGGCGGCGATGCCGGTGAGCGCCGCGCCGCCGACGACGAGCGCGAGGTCGCGTACGCGCGTGGCGGGAAGCAGGTCGGCAAGGACCGCGCCGGGGCGGGCGGTTACGGCAGCAGTGCTCATCGGGACTCCGCGGTGAAGAGGGGGGCAGTCAGGGACATGGCGACGTTAACCCGGGGGCCGTCGCCCGATCACCCTAGAGCGCCGACAAAGCCGCGAACAGGGGCTTGGTGGACTTCGTACAAAGGGCCAGGACTCGACCCGGCGCGGCGTGACGCGCGTCACTGGCGGCGAAAGCAGATAGATCCCTTTTGCGCGGCGGGGCCGGGTGAGGGGACACTGTGGGGTCCCGCCAAATCGGGTGGCCGTCCCGCGGCCCCGTCCCCCTTTCCGCCCCCACGGCCGTCGAGTTCCGCTCCACGGTCCTTCGAGAGCACGAGCGCCATGCACGACCAGGCCGTACGGCAGCCGCAAGAGCCGCAGAACCCGAAGGGCTCGCAGGAGCCCCTGTCCGGAGGGCTCAAGCAGCGCCATCTGACGATGCTCGGCCTCGGCGGGGTGATCGGCGCCGGGCTGTTCGTGGGCTCGGGCGCGGGCATCGCGGTGGCCGGTCCCGGCATCGTGCTGTCGTACCTGATCGCGGGCGCCATCGCGATGCTCGTGATGCGGATGCTCGGGGAGCTGTCGGCGGCGATGCCGGCCTCGGGCTCGTTCTCGGTGCACGCGGAGCGGGCGCTGGGGCGGTGGGCCGGGTTCAGCGTGGGCTGGCTGTACTGGTTCCTGCTGGTCGTGGTGCTGGCGGTGGAGGCCACGGGTGCGGCGAAGATCGCCAACGGCTGGGCGCCCGGGGTGCCGCAGTGGGCCTGGGTGCTGGTGTTCATGGTGGTCTTCACGGCCGCCAACCTGGCGGCGGTGAAGAACTTCGGGGAGTTCGAGTTCTGGTTCGCCGCGCTCAAGGTGGGGGCGATCGTGCTGTTCCTGGCGCTCGGCGCCCTCGCGGTCTTCGGCGTGCTGCCCGACACCGATCCGGTCGGCACGGCGCACCTGACCGGGGACGGCGGCTTCTTCCCGAACGGGGCGTCGGGGGTGATCTCGGGCGTCCTCGCGGTCGTCTTCGCCTTCGGGGGCCTGGAGGTCGTGACGATCGCCGCCGCGGAGACCGACGACCCGGCCCGCGCGGTCGGGCGGGCGGTGCGCAGCGCGGTGTTCCGCATCCTGTTCTTCTACGTCGGCTCGATGCTGGTCGTCGTGACGCTGCTGCCGTGGGACTCGATGACGCCGGGGCTGAGTCCCTACGTCGCCGTGCTCGACCGGATCGGGATTCCGGCGGCCGGGACGATCATGAACATCGTGGTGTTCGTGGCGCTGCTCTCGGCGCTGAACGCCAATCTGTACGGCTCCTCGCGCATGGTCTTCTCACTGGCCGAGCGCGGTGAGGCGCCACGGGGCCTGCTGCGGGTCTCCCCGGGCGGGGTGCCGCGGCGGGCGGTGCTGGCGTCGGTGGCCTTCGGGTTCGGGTCGGTGGTGCTCAATCTGCTGTGGCCGGACACGGTGTTCCTGTACATGCTCAACGCGGTCGGCGCGGTGCTTCTGTTCGTGTGGGGGCTGATCGCGGTCTCGCAGCTCAAGCTGCGCCCGCGCATCGAGCGCGAGATGCCGGAGCGGCTCACGCTGCGGATGTGGGCGTTCCCCTATCTGACGTGGGCGGCACTGGCCGCGATGGCCGTCGTCCTGGTGCTGATGCTGCTGGACGCCTCGACCCGGCCGCAGTTGCTGTGGTCGGCGGGCGCGACAGCGGTGGTGCTGCTGGTGTCACTCGTGCGGGAATTGCGCGCGAGGCGTGCCTGAACCTTCACAGTGTGTGAGCGTCGTGTCCGTATAGCGGTCGACGGTTCCCTCTGAGCGGTGCCGTACCGAGACTGAGGGCCACTCTTGGCTCGCTCCCCCGTCTCAGCTAGTGAACAGGGCACGCTCATGTCCCGGACCTCCGCGCCCCCGCCGCCTTCACGGACGCCCGCCGCACCGGCCGACGCCGACGCCTCGCTCGGGCACGGCCTCAAGCAGCGCCACCTCTCCATGATCGCCCTCGGCGGGGTGATCGGCGCCGGGCTCTTCGTGGGCTCGGGCGCGGGCATCGCCGCCGCGGGTCCCTCCATCGTGATCGCGTACGCGATATCCGGCCTGCTCGTCATGCTGGTGATGCGGATGCTGGGCGAGATGTCGGCGGCGAACCCGAGCTCGGGCTCGTTCTCCGCGCACGCCGAGCGGGCGATCGGGCCGTGGGCGGGCTTCACGGCGGGCTGGGCGTTCTGGTTCCTGCTGTGCGTGGCGGTCGGCCTGGAGGGCATCGGCGCGGCGAAGATCATGCAGGGCTGGTTCCCGGGCTCCCCGCAGTGGGCCTGGGTGGCGCTGTTCATGGTGATCTTCCTGGCCACGAACCTGGCGGCGGTGAAGAACTTCGGCGAGTTCGAGTTCTGGTTCGCCGCGCTCAAGGTCGGCGCGATCTCGCTGTTCCTGGTGATCGGCCTGCTGGCCATCTTCGGCGTGCTGCCGGGCAGCGACACCGGCGCCCCGGGCCTCACCAACCTCACCGGCGAGGGCGGTTTCTTCCCCCACGGCAGCGAGGGCCTGATCATCGGCCTGCTCGCCTCGGTCTTCGCGTACGGCGGCCTGGAGACGGTGACGATCGCCGCCGCCGAGTCCGAGCACCCGGTGCAGGGCGTCGCCAAGGCGGTGCGCACCGCGATGTGGCGCATCGCGGTCTTCTACATCGGCTCGATGGCCGTCGTGGTCACCCTGGTGCCGTGGGACGACCCGAAGGTCGCCGCGATCGGCCCCTACGTCGCCACCCTCGACCACCTGGGCATCCCGGCGGCCGGCCAGATCATGAACGTGATCGTGCTGGCGGCGCTGCTGTCGGCGATGAACGCCAACATCTACGGCTCGTCCCGCATGGCGTACTCGCTGGTCCGACGCGGACAGGGCCCGGCCTTCCTGGGCAGGCTGTCCAGCGGCGTTCCGCGGGTCGCGGTGCTGTGCTCCTCGGTGTTCGGCTTCGTGTGCGTGGCGCTGAGCTGGATCAGCCCGGACAAGGTCTTCCCGTGGCTGCTGAACATGATCGGCGCGCTGATCCTGGTGGTCTGGATCTTCATCGCGGTCTCCCAGCTGATCCTGCGCCGCCGCACCGAGCGGGAGACGCCCGAAAAGCTGGTCGTCCGGATGTGGCTGTTCCCGGTGCTCACCTGGGTGGCGCTGGCGGGGATGGCGGTCATCTTCTTCCTGATGCTGCGCCAGCCCGACACCCGTCTCCAGCTCGCCGGGACGGGCGGCCTGACGCTCTTCCTGATCGTGGTGGGCGTCGTCCGCCAGAAGCTGGCCAAGGCCCGCGACTAGACCCGCGCGCACCCCTCGTCGGCCCTAGGTCCGCAAGCCCCCGGCTTGCGGACCTAGGGCTTTTTACTGAGGCAGACCTAAGCTGCTCCCCCACATAAGTGCTGGTAGCGTGCAGATGCATAAGACTTGCAATAAGCAATCGGAGGGGTCGGACGACATGGCCATCTACACGCTTCCTGAACTTCCGTACGACTACGCGGCCCTTGAGCCCGTGATCAACCCGCAGATCATCGAGCTGCACCACGACAAGCACCACGCGGCGTACGTGAAGGGTGCCAACGACACCCTGGAGCAGCTCGAAGAGGCCCGCGACAAGGACGCCTGGGGTGCGATCAACGGGCTGGAGAAGAGCCTCGCGTTCCACCTGTCCGGCCACATCCTGCACAGCATCTACTGGCACAACATGGCCTCCCCCAAGGACAGCGGCGGCGGCGAGCCGACGGCCGCGGACGGCGTCGGCGACCTGGCGGACGCCATCACCGAGTCCTTCGGCTCCTTCGCCAAGTTCAAGACGCAGCTGACGAAGGCCGCCGCCACGACGCAGGGCTCCGGCTGGGGCGTCCTGGCGTACGAGCCGGTCTCGGGCCGCCTCATCGTCGAGCAGGTCTACGACCACCAGGGCAACGTCGGCCAGGGTTCCGTGCCGGTCCTGGTCTTCGACGCCTGGGAGCACGCCTTCTACCTGCAGTACAAGAACCAGAAGGTCGACTTCATCGACGCCATGTGGGCCGTCGTCAACTGGCAGGACGTCGCGAAGCGCTACGCCGACGCGAAGAACCGGACGCCTCTCATCACGCCGTGAAGTCCGGCGCGCACCGCGACCGCGGTGCGCGACGCCCCGCCGTGTGCCGCAGCCCCGCGGCGGGACCCCTCAGCACCCTGCTCGTGATCGTCTTCTCAACTTTCACCGGGCGGGTGGAATGACGAAGAGCCCCCGCGAGGACATGACTCGCGGGGGCTCTTCTGTGCCGGTACGGGCGTCACCTGGGGAGGTATCCGGTGCGGCCGACGGCGACGAACTCCCAGGCCAGGCCCGTCTCGTGGAGGCGGGCGAAGAGGGTGAAGGGGATGCCGAACGCGGACTCGCCCCGGTCGAAGTTCCAGGTCTTGTGGAACTCCACCCGGTAGAAGTCCGGGTTCGGGCGCTCGACGCGGAACTGCACGCCGCGGACGGCGAGCCACCAGTCCAGGCTGGTGGCGGGGGTGACGGTGACGCCGTGCCAGGTGTCGCGGTGCGACCACCGCCCCGCCTCGGCCTCCATGAGGCGGGTGTTCACGGCGGCCCGGACCGGCGGGAGCGCGACGAGGGTGCTGGCGTCGATGCGGTACGTCTCACCGGTGCCGCCGAGGTAGTGGCGCAGGGCGCCGGAGGCGTTCCGCAGGCCGGTCAGCCGCCAGAGGCGGGCGAGGACGAGGCACCCTGCCCGCACCGCCCGGTCGGTCGGGCGGACGGGCAGGGTGGCATGGGGGGCGTTGTCGTTCGGCAGGTACGGGGCGGCTGCGGGGCCGCCGGCCATGACGGCGGCCCCGGGGTCGGCCGTACCCGTGCCGCCTATGTGGCTGTCGCCGTGTATCGCGCCTGTCTCCATGGAGAGACGCTAAGCGGGGAGGGCGCGTGGCGCCTGCTGGGCGGCGCACACGGGGCACCCACGCCCCGCCGGGCACCGGTGTCGGCGCGAGGCGCCCGCGCGCGGCGGTGGCCGCCGGAGCGCGGGACGGCCGGGGCGGCGGTCAGTCGAAGACCGGGTCCTGGGTGCGGGTGCGCTTCAGCTCGTAGAAACCGGGGGTCCCGGCGACCAGCAGGGTGCCGTCCCAGAGGCGGGCCGCGTCCTCGCCCTTCGGGGCGGGCGTGACGACCGGGCCGAAGAAGGCGACCTTCTCGCCGTCCGCCCCGGGCACCGCGATGACGGGCGTGCCGACGTCCTCGCCGACCAGCGAGATGCCCGACTGGTGCGAGGCGCGCAATTCCTTGTCGTACGCGTCCGAGGTGGCGTACGAGAGCAGTTCGGCGGGGAGGCCGACCTCCGCGAGGGCCTCCGCGACGACCTCGTCGGTGATGCCGCGCCCCTCGTTGTGGATGCGGGTGCCGAGCGCGGTGTAGAGCGCCCCGGTGATCTCCTCGCCGTGCTGCTGCTGCGCGGCGATGACGACGCGCACCGGGCCCCAGCCCGTCTTCATGGCCTCGCGGTACCGCTCCGGCAGGTCGTCGCGGCCCTCGTTGAGCACGGCCAGGCTCATCACGTGCCACTGGACCCGCACGGGGCGCACCTTCTCGACCTCCAGCATCCAGCGCGAGGTCATCCAGGCCCACGGGCACAGCGGATCGAACCAGAAGTCGGCCGTGGTCTTCTCGTTCGTCTTCGCGTTCTCGGACATGTCTCTCCTCGTGAATGTTTCAAGAGTCGCGCGCTGTGCGCCACACAACCACGCGGGCACTGCCCGCATTCCCGTGCACGCCGGGTAAGGAGCACATGGGAGGATCGGACCTGTTTCGAGAAGCCGTCGAACCATGTCCGACGTGTCACGAAGGAGTGCCCGTGCCCGGTGAGAACCTGTCCCGCGACGAAGCCCGGAAGCGGGCAGAGCTGCTGTCCGTCGACGGTTACGAGGTCGCGCTCGACCTGCGGTCGGCGGTCGGCGACCACGAGGGGGAAGGGCCGCGCACATTCCGTTCGGTGACGACGATCCGCTTCCGGGCCGCCACGCCCGGCGCCTCCACGTTCGCGGACCTCGTCGCCCCTTCGGTGAACGCGGTGACGCTCAACGGCACGCGGCTGGACCCCGCGAAGGTCTTCGACGGCGCCCGGGTGGCCCTGGACGGCCTGGCGGCCGAGAACGTCCTGGTGGTCGACGCCGACTGCGCCTACAGCCGCACCGGCGAGGGCATGCACCGCTTCGTCGACCCGGAGGACGGCGAGGTCTACCTCTACACGCAGTACGAGCCGGCCGACGCCCGCCGGGTGTACGCCAACTTCGAGCAGCCCGACCTGAAGGCCCCCTACCGCTTCTCGGTGCGGGCCCCGGAGGGCTGGACGGTGTGGAGCAACGGCGCGGGCGACCTCGTGGACGGCGTCTGGACGTTCGCCGGGACCAAGCCGATCTCGACGTACATCACCGCCGTGGTGGCCGGTCCGTACCACTGCGTCACCGACACCTACACGCGCGCCCTGGCCGACGGCACGACGCTGGAGATCCCGCTCGGCGCGATGTGCCGCAAGGGGCTCGCGAAGCACTTCGACGCGGACGACGTCTTCCTGGTCACCAAGCAGGGACTCGACTTCTTCCACGACAACTTCGACTTCCCGTACCCCTTCGGGAAGTACGACCAGGCCTTCGTCCCGGAGTACAACCTGGGCGCGATGGAGAACCCGGGCCTGGTGACCTTCCGCGAGGAGCTCATCTTCCGCGGGAGGACCACGGACTCGGCGTACGAGGGCCGCGCGAACGTCATCCTGCACGAGATGGCGCACATGTGGTTCGGCGACCTGGTCACCATGCAGTGGTGGGACGACCTGTGGCTGAAGGAGTCGTTCGCGGACTTCATGGGCTCCTTCTCGATGGTGGAGGCCACCCGCTTCACCGACGGCTGGATCACCTTCACCAACCGCCGCAAGGCGTGGGCGTACCGCGCCGACCAACTGCCGTCCACGCACCCGATCACGGCCGACATCCGTGACCTGGAGGACGCGAAGCTGAACTTCGACGGCATCACGTACGCCAAGGGCGCCTCCGTGCTGAAGCAGTTGGTGGCGTACGTCGGCCGGGACGCGTTCCTGGAGGGCGCGCGCCGCTACTTCAAGGCGCACGCGTACGGCAACACCCGGCTCGGCGACCTGCTCTCCGTGCTGGAGGAGACCAGCGGCCGCGACCTCGGCGAGTGGTCGCGCGCCTGGCTCCAGACGGCCGGGGTCAACGCGCTCACCCCGGTGGTGACGTACGACGCCGCGGGGCGCGTCACGGAGCTGGCCGTCGTGCAGGAGGCCGCCGCGTCGCACCCGGAGCTGCGCCCGCACCGGGTCGCGGTGGGCCTGTACCGGCTGGAGGGCGGCGAACTGGTGCGCTACGCCCGTACGGAGACGGACGTGGCCGGTGCGCGCACGGTCGTCACGGAGTTCACCGGGGCCGAGAGGCCCGCGCTGGTCCTGGTCAACGACGACGACCTGACGTACTGCAAGATCCGCTTCGACCAGGGCTCCCTGGAGACCCTGCGCGCCCACCTCGGCGACCTCACCGACCCGCTGGCGCGCGCCCTGTGCTGGTCGGCGCTGTGGAACCTCACCCGGGACGCCCTGATGCCCGCCCGGGACTTCCTCGACCTGGTGCTGCGGTTCGCGGGCCGGGAGTCCGACATCGGGGTGCTGCAGATGCTGCACGCCTGGACGCAGACGGCGCTCGTCCACTACGTGGCGCCCGCGACGCGCGAGCAGCGGGCGCGGCAGCTCGCCGAGGGGGCGCTGCGCGAGCTGCGCGGCGCCGAGCCGGGCAGCCAGCACCAGCTCGCCTGGGCGCGCTTCTTCGCCTCCGTGGCGTCGTCGGACGCCGACTTCCAGCTCCTGGAGGGGCTGCTCGCGGGTTCGGCGCGGATCGACGGCCTGGACGTCGACCAGGAGCTGCGCTGGGCCTTCCTGTCGCCGCTGGCGGCGCACGGCCGTGCCGACGAGCAGGCGATCGGCGCCGAACTCGCCCGGGACGACACGGCGTCCGGCAAGCGGCACCAGGTGCGCTGCCTCGCCTCGCGTCCCTCGGCGGCGGTCAAGGCGCAGGCGTGGGCGGCGGTGGTGGAGTCCGACGCGCTGTCCAACGCGCTGGTGGAGGCCACCAACGCCGGTTTCGTGCGCGGCAGCCGGCGCGAGCTGCTCGCGCCGTACGCGGAGAAGTACTTCGCGGCGATCGAGCGGGTGTGGGCCGAACGCTCCATCCAGATCGGCGTCCTGATCGTCCGTGACCTGTACCCCTCGCTCCAGGACCCGGCCGCCACGCTGGCCGCCACCGACGCGTGGCTGTCCGCGCACGAGGAGGCGGCCCCGGCGCTGCGGCGACTGGTGCTGGAGGCGCGGGACGACCTGGCGCGGGCGCAGCGGGCGCAGGAGTGCGACGCGGTCTGACCGGCCTGCGGGGGCGTGCGTTCCCGGCGCGCCCCCGCGTGCGTTCCCGGCGTACCCGCGTGCGTTCTCGGCGTACCCCGCGTGCGTTCTCGGTGCGCCCCGCGCACCTTTCGGACGTCCGCGTACGTTTCGGACGCTCCGCCCGGGGTACTGCTCGGCAGTCGAACAGCCGTACTTTAGGGCGGGGTTGTCCCGGAATGTCGACGGGACTGTAACAGCGGTTAGAAGCGGGGCCGGGGGCGGGAAAGTCGTCGGCATGAACAACGACACGCACCCCCAGGCGCAGTCCACGCCCCCGGGCCGGTCCACGCCCCCGGCGCAGTCCGTGCCCGCCTCGCGCACGACCCCCGGGCCCCGGACCGCGTCCCCCGCGGTGTCGGCGGAGGCCGCCGTCCGCGCCCTGCCGCTCCGTCACCTCTCCGAGGTCCAGCGCCGGGTCCTGACCTCCGCCCAACTGCGCGAGCACGGCGTCTCCGCGGCGAAGGCGGCGGCGCAGTGCCGGGCGGGCGGACCGTGGCAGCAGGTGCTGCCGGGGGTGTTCCTGCTGCACCGGGGGGCGGCGACCAGCGAGGAGCGGCTGCACGCGGCGCTGCTGTACACCGGGCGGTCCCAGGAGGGCGCGGTGATCACCGGTCTCGCGGCCCTGGCCCTGCACCGGTTCGCCTCCGCGCCGCCGCTGCTGGGCCTGGAGCACATCGACGTGCTGGTACCCCGCACCCGGCGGCTGCGGTCGGTCGGTTTCGTCCGGGTCGTACGGGCGCACGCGCTGCCCGGCGCCCAGCTGGTCACGGGCCTGCCGGTGGCCCCGGTGGCGCGGGCGGTCGCCGACGCGGTGGCGCAACTGAGCGACGCGAACGCGGTGCGGTGCGTCCTGACGGAGGCGGTGCGCGAAGGCCACTGCGAACCGGCGTCGATCGTGCGCGAGTTGACCCTGGCCCGGCTGCTGACCCGGCCGCACGTGAGCGACGCGGTGGACGCCCTGCTGGCGGAGGGCCGCTCGATCGCCGAGGACCGCCTGTACGCGATGGTGCGCGACTTCGGGCTGCCGGACCCGGTGTGGAACGTGGACCTGCGGCTGCCGGGCGGCCCGCACCTGGGCGGCGTGGACGCGTTCTGGCCGGACCAGTCGGTGGCCGTGGAGCTGGACACCCGGGCGCCGCGCCAGGACGAGGACGCGCTCTGGACGGAGTACGCGCGCAAGCGCGAGCACCTGGAGCGTCTGGGCATCACCGTCGTGCACCTCACGCCGAAGAAGCTGCGGGACGCGGCGGACCAGCAGGCGGCCGTGGTGCGCACGGCGCTCATGGCGTCCGTGGACCGCGACCCGGCCGCCTACGTGGTCGTGCTCCCCCGCTGAGCCGGCGGCGGCGGCGGCCCGGCCCGCCGTGCGGCGGGCCCGGGTCAGGAGGGCGACTTCACCCGGCCGGTGGCCGGGCGGGTGCGCCACAGTTCGAGACCGGTGTCGACGAGCTCGACCCGGTCGAGGGCGGTGACGGCTTCGAGGGGGTGCCAGGCGGCGAGGTCGGTGGAGCCGCCGGTCTCGTGGCGGAGCTCGCCGCCGGTGATCCTCGCCTCGTACACGACGCGCAGGCCCTGGAAGTCCGCGAAGGACCCGAGGCGGCGGGGGTAGCGGCGGCGGATGGAGTCCAGTCCGAGGAGCTGTACCGGCTCGACGGCGTAGCCGGTCTCCTCGTCGACCTCGCGGACGACCGCCTCCAGGGGGTCCTCGCCGTGTTCGAGGCCGCCGCCGGGCAGCGTCCAGCGTTTCGCGCCGTCGCGGGCCACCCAGCGGGCCAGCAGCACCTTCTCGTCCCGTACGCACACGGCGTAGGCGGCCACTCTCAACTCTGCGTTCATCTGGAGAGGCTAGGCGGTACCGGGCGCCGCGCACCCGGAACGGGGGCAATCGGGTGCGGCGGGCCCCGGGGGCCGGGGAGCGGCCGCGGGGGACGGGCGGCCGGGGTGCGTGCAGAGGGCACCCGGTTCCCGCGGGGCGGGATCGTGCCAGTGGCGGGTTCACGCCAGAGGCGATGACGACTCAGTCAACTCTCCCCAAACAACTGTCACTTACGACATGCTGACCGGTCATTGGGCACCGAAATCCGGACTCTTTCTGTCCGGACTTCTTCCAGATCCTTCACATTCAGGGATGCACATGACCGCCACCCCCCAGCCCTCCGCGCCCCGCGCGGGCGGTGTCAGACGTACCGCGCGAATAGCCTTCGCGGCCTCGCTGGTCGCAGCGCTGTGTGCGACCGCGCCGCTGCCCGCCTTCGCCGCGGACGCCCCGGACCCCACTCCTCCGGCCCCCAAGGCCGCCGAGGCCAAGCTCGGCAGCGTCGACGAGGCGCTGCTCACCGAGGCGCAGAACTCGGGCGCGAAGGACGTCACCGTGATGGTGGCCACCGCGCCGGGCGCGACCGAGCAGGTCACGGCCCAGTTCGACGGCGTGCAGGGCGCGATCGTCGGCAAGCGGGACGACAAGCTCGGTTACGTGCGGGCCACGCTGCCCACCGCGAAGGCCGAGGCCGCGCTGAAGGCGGCCGCGAAGCTCTCCAGCGTCCACGCGATCGACCTCAAGCAGGAGATCAAGCTCGACGACCCGACGCCGTCCGCCGACCGCGCCCGGGGCGCCGCCGAGGCCGGCAAGGGCACGTACCCGGCGCCGGACCGGAACACCCCCGCCGAGAACCCGTACAACCCGTCCTTCGAGACGGGCGCCGTGGACTTCGTGAAGAAGAATTCGAAGGCGGACGGCCGCGGCGTCACCATCGGCATCATGGACTCCGGTGTCGACCTCGGGCACCCGGCGCTCCAGAAGACCACCACCGGCGAGCGCAAGATCGTCGACTGGGTGACGTCGACGGACCCGGTGGCCGACGGCGACCTGACCTGGCGTCCGATGCTCACCGAGGTCAAGGGCCCGGCCTTCACCGCCGGCGGCCGGACCTGGAGCGCGCCCGAGGGCACGTACAAGTTCAACGTCTTCCGCGAGAACGCCACCACGGGCGGCGACGCCAAGGGCGACCTGAACCGCGACGGCGACACCACCGACGTCTGGGGCGTGCTGTACGACCCGGCCGCCGGGACGGTCCGGGTGGACCTGGACAACGACGGCGACTTCGCCGACGAGACCGCGATGAGCCCGTACAAGGACAAGTTCCAGATCGGGTACTTCGGCAAGGACGACCCGGCGACGGACGTCGTCGAGCAGATCCCGTTCGTGGTCGAGTACCGCAAGGACGTCGTCTACAACGGCGCCGGCGCGAAGGCCGACTTCGTCAACATCGGTCTCATCGAGAGCGAGCACGGCACCCACGTCGCGGGCATCACCGCCGCCAACAAGCTCTTCGGCGGCAAGATGAACGGCGCGGCGCCCGGCGCCAAGCTGGTGTCCTCGCGGGCCTGCACCTGGGACGGCGGCTGCACCAACATCGCCCTGACCGAGGGCATGGCCGACCTCGTCCAGAACCGCGGCGTCGACATCGTCAACATGTCGATCGGCGGTCTGCCGGCGCTCAACGACGGCAACAACGCCCGCGCCGAGCTCTACACCCGGCTGATCGACACCTACGGCGTGCAGTTGGTCATCTCGGCCGGCAACAGCGGCCCGGGCACCAACACCATCGGCGACCCGGCCCTCGCCGACAAGGTGATCTCGGTCGGCGCGTCCATCTCCAAGGAGACCTGGGCGGCCAACTACGGCTCGGTCGTGAAGACCAAGTACGCGATGATGCCGTTCTCCTCCCGCGGCCCGCGCGAGGACGGCGGCTTCGCGCCGACGATCACCGCGCCCGGCGCGGCGATCAACACCACGCAGACCTGGCTGCCCGGCGGCCCGGTCGCCGAGGCGGGCTACCCGCTGCCGGCCGGCTACCAGATGCTCCAGGGCACCTCGATGGCCTCCCCGCAGGCGGCGGGCGCCTCCGCGCTGCTGCTGTCGGCCGCCAAGCAGGCCAAGCTGGACCTCACCCCGGCGAAGCTGCGCACCGCGCTGGTCAGCCAGGCGGACCACATCAAGGGCGTGCAGGCGCACGAGCAGGGCGCCGGTCTCATCAACGTCGTCGACGCGTGGAAGTCGCTGAAGAAGGGCGCCACCGCGCACGAGTACACGGTGAAGGCCCCGGTCGACACCGCGATCGAGCAGGCGCTCAAGACGCCGGGCTTCGGCACCGGTCTGTACGACCGCGAGGGCGGCCTGAAGACCGGACAGAAGAAGACGTACGACATCACCGTCACCCGCACCTCGGGCCCGGCCGGCGACGTCCGCCACGAGCTGCACTTCGAGAACAACGACGGCACCTTCCGCGTCGTCGGCGACGACGTCGTGAAGCTGCCGCTGAACAAGCCGGTCACGGTGAAGGTGTCCGCGCAGCCGCGCACCGGCGGCATCCACAGCGCCGTCCTGGAGGTCTCCGACAAGGCCACCGAGGGCATCGACAAGCAGATCCTGACGACCGTGGTCGCGGCCGACGAGCTCGCCAAGCCCGGTTACGCGCTGAAGAAGACCGGCACGGTCCAGCGCAACGCCCCCACCTCGTACTTCGTCAACGTCCCCGCGGGCGCGAAGAACCTGGAAGTGGCGCTGAGCGGGCTCGCCGCGGGCAGCCAGACCCGGTTCATCTCGATCCACCCCTACGGCGTCCCGTCCGACCCGACGGCGACCACCAACTGCTACCCGAACTACACCAACCCGGCGAACACCTGCCGCCCGGACGTGCGCTCCTACCCGGAACCGGCGCCGGGCGTCTGGGAGATCGAGGTCGAGTCGCGCCGTACGTCGCCGCTGCTGGACAACCCGCACACGCTGGACGTGACGCTGCTGGGCGCCACCTTCGACCCCGCGGTCAAGGTCGTCCCCGAGGCGAAGGCCGGCACGCCGGCCCCCGTCGAGTGGAAGGTCACCAACGACTTCGGCGCTCTCACCGGCAAGCTGAAGGGCGGCCCGCTGGGCTCCGCCAAGGTCGCCACGCCGGCCATCAAGCAGGGTGAGACGCAGGAGACCACGGTCGTCCTCGGCGAGGGCGTCGAGCGCCTGGACGTCGCCATCGGCAAGGTCTCCGACGCGAAGGCGGACCTGGACCTGGTGGTCCTGAAGGACGGCAAGGAGGTCGGCAAGGCCGCGGACGGCGACTCCGAGGAGGCCGTCAGCCTGGTCAAGCCCGCCGCCGGCACGTACACCATCGTCGTGGACGGCTACTCGGTTCCGGCCGGCAGCACCACGTACGACTACCGGGACGTGTTCTTCGCGCCGTCGCTCGGCACCGTCACGACCGACGAGAGCAAGACCGTCACCCTCGCCAACGGTGCGTCCGCCCAGGTCACGGCCTCGGTGAACGTCGGTGGCCCGGCGCCGGAAGGCCGGCAGTTCTTCGGCCAGGTGCAACTGCTGAACGCGCGCGGCACGGCCGCGGGCACGGGCAGCGTGCAGATCGACAAGGTCGTCCAGTAACGGACTGATCTTCCTGTACGAGTGAGGGGCGGGCCGGAAGTCTCCGGTCCGCCCCTTTCGCGCGTCCGGAGGCCGGGGCGGGCGCGGGTGCGGTGGCAGGTGCGGATGCGGTGACAGGCGCAGGCGCCGGTCAGATCTCGACGAGGACCTGGTCCAGGGACTTGCGGACCAGGTCGGGGACCCGGCAGTCGTCGGCCGGGTAGCCGACCGGGATCACCGCGAAGGCCTTCTCGTTGACCGGGCGGTGCAGCACCTCGGAGAGGAAGCGCATGGGGCTGGGGGTGTGGACGAGGGCGGCGAGGCCCGAGAGGTGGAGGGCGGACAGGAGCATGCCGACCGCGATGCCGACCGACTCGTCGACGTAGTAGTGCTTGCGCTTGGTGCCGTCCTCGGCGAGCCAGTAGCGCTGCTGGAAGACCACGATCAGGGCGGGGGCGTCCGTGAGGTGCGGCTTGACCTCGTCGGTGCCCAGCGGGCGGAGCGCTTCGAGCCACTCCTCGCCGAGCCGGCCGTCGTAGGAGAGCTGCTCCTCCGCTTCGGCGGCC
Source organism: Streptomyces sp. NPDC088745 (assembly GCF_044751045.1). Lineage (NCBI taxonomy): Bacteria > Bacillati > Actinomycetota > Actinomycetes > Kitasatosporales > Streptomycetaceae > Streptomyces > Streptomyces sp. NPDC088745. The sequence goes on along the minus strand of NZ_JBIVLB010000008.1, from coordinate 346,098 downwards.
TCGCGTATCCGGCGGCGTACGTCGGGGTCCTTGACCAGGACGAAGGTCCAGGGCTGCTGGTGGGCGCCGGACGGGGCGGTCGCGCCGCACGCGATGGCGTCCCGGACGACCTGCTCGGGGACCGGGTCGGTGGAGAACTGGCGGACCGTGCGGCGCTCGTCCATGCGGGCGCGCAGCTCGGCGGCGCGGGCCAGGGACGCGGCGGCGTCCATCCGGGCGGGGGTGTACGGGACCGGCCGGTAGGGGTCGCCGTGGGTCGGCGTCCACTTGTTCTTTGTCACAGTCATGGGCAGAGCATGAAGGGGGCAGGGACCCTGTGTCCGGAGGTTCGGGAAATCCGGTGCCCGCTGTCCGCTGAGCGGACGCTTCGCGGCGCCGCGGTCCGCCCCTCGGACAACCGATTGGACAAGCCGGACGGCACCTCCCGCATCATGGGTGCCATCGCCGCAGGTCGCCATGCCTGCACACACAAGGGACTGAGGAGTCACCGTGAGGGTCGGAATCGTCGGAGCCACCGGTCAGGTCGGCGCAGTTGTGCTGCGGATCCTCGCGGAGCGGAAGTTCCCGGTGCAGGAGCTGCGGCTGTTCGCCTCGGCGCGCTCCGCCGGCACGACGCTGGAGTGGGACGGCAGGCCGGTCGTCGTCGAGGACGCCGCGCAGGCCGACTACACGGGCCTCGACATCGTGATCTTCTCCGCCGGCGGCGCCACGTCCAAGGCGCTGGCCGAGAAGGTCGCCGCCCAGGGCGCCGTCGTCATCGACAACTCCTCCGCCTGGCGCCGCGACCCCGAGGTCCCGCTCGTGGTGTCCGAGGTCAACCCGCACGCGGTGGCCGACCGCCCCAAGGGCATCATCGCCAACCCGAACTGCACGACGATGGCCGCGATGCCGGTGCTGCGTCCGCTGCACGACGAGGCCGGTCTGACCGCGCTGGTCGCCACCACCTACCAGGCCGTCTCCGGTTCCGGTCTGGCCGGTGTCGCCGAGCTCGACGGCCAGGTGAAGAAGATCGTCGACCAGGCGGCCGAGCTGACCCACGGCGGCGACAAGGTCGAGCTGCCCGAGCCGAACGTCTACAAGAAGCCGATCGCGTTCAACGTGCTGCCGCTGGCCGGCTCCATCGTGGACGACGGCTCCTTCGAGACGGACGAGGAGCAGAAGCTCCGCAACGAGTCCCGCAAGATCCTGGAGATCCCGGAGCTGAAGGTGTCCGGCACCTGTGTGCGCGTGCCGGTCTTCTCCGGCCACTCGCTCCAGGTCAACCTGCGTTTCGAGCGTCCGCTCAGCGTGGCGCGCGCCTACGAGCTGCTCGGCGGGGCGCCGGGGGTGGCGCTCTCGGAGATCCCGACGCCGCTGGAGGCGGCCGGGCAGGACGTCTCCTACGTCGGCCGCATCCGGGTGGACGAGACCGTGGAGAACGGCCTCGCGCTGTTCGTCTCCGGCGACAACCTGCGCAAGGGCGCCGCGCTGAACGCGGTGCAGATCGCGGAGCTGGTGGCGGCGGAGCTCAACGGCTGACGCGTCCCGCCACGACAAGGGCGGCGGCCCCCGGGGACCCGGGGGCCGCCGCCCTTGTCGTGTGCGCCCGCCGGGACCGCAAATCTCACTGCCGACTGCGGACCGGGCCGTGGAAGGATGGCCCGGAACGTCACGATCCGAGGAGATGACAGGGTGCCCGGTACCAATCTGACCCGCGAAGAGGCGCAGGAGCGCGCGCGGCTGCTCACGGTGGACGCGTACGAGATCGAGCTCGACCTCAGTGGCGCGCAGGAGGGCGGCACGTACCGCTCGGTGACCACGGTGCGCTTCGACTCCGCCGAGGACGGCGCCGCCAGCTTCATCGACCTGGTCGCGCCCACCGTGCACGAGGTCGTGCTGAACGGCGAGGCGCTGGACGCCGCGGCCGTCTTCGCCGACTCGCGCATCGCGCTGCCGTCGCTGCGCGGCGGGGCCAACGAGCTGAGGGTCGTCGCGGACTGCGCGTACACCAACACCGGTGAGGGCCTGCACCGTTTCGTCGACCCGGTCGACCAGCAGGCGTACCTGTACACGCAGTTCGAGGTGCCGGACGCGCGGCGGGTGTTCGCCTCCTTCGAGCAGCCCGACCTGAAGGGCACCTTCCAGTTCACCGTGAAGGCCCCGGCGGGCTGGACCGTGATCTCGAACTCGCCGACGCCGGAGCCCGAGGACGTCAAGGACGACGTCTGGGTCTTCGCGCCGACGCCGCGCATCTCGACGTACATCACCGCTCTGATCGCGGGTCCCTACCACGCGGTGCACTCGGTGTACGAGGGCGGGGACGGGCAGCGGGTGCCGCTGGGCATCTACTGCCGCCCCTCGCTGGCCGAGCACCTGGACGCCGAGGAGATCTTCGCCGTCACCCGGCAGGGCTTCGACTGGTTCCAGGAGAAGTTCGACTACGCCTACCCCTTCGCCAAGTACGACCAGCTCTTCGTGCCGGAGTTCAACGCGGGCGCGATGGAGAACGCCGGTGCGGTGACCATCCGCGACCAGTACGTGTTCCGCTCGAAGGTCACGGACGCCGCGTACGAGGTGCGGGCCGAGACGATCCTGCACGAGCTCGCCCACATGTGGTTCGGCGACCTGGTGACGATGGAGTGGTGGAACGACCTGTGGCTGAACGAGTCGTTCGCCACCTACACCTCGATCGCCTGCCAGGCCTACGCCGAGGGCTCGAAGTGGCCGCACTCCTGGACGACGTTCGCGAACTCCATGAAGACCTGGGCCTACCGGCAGGACCAGCTCCCCTCCACGCACCCGATCATGGCGGACATCCGTGACCTGGACGACGTGCTGGTCAACTTCGACGGCATCACGTACGCCAAGGGCGCCTCGGTGCTCAAGCAGCTCGTGGCGTACGTCGGCATGGACGCGTTCTTCGCCGGCGTGCAGGCGTACTTCAAGGCGCACGCCTTCGGCAACACGCAGCTGAGCGATCTGCTGGGCGCGCTGGAGCAGACCAGTGGCCGCGACCTGGGGACGTGGTCGCAGAAGTGGCTCCAGACGGCCGGGATCAACGTCCTGCGCCCGGAGATCGAGACGGACGCCGACGGCGTCGTCACCGCCTTCGCCGTCAAGCAGGAGGCGCCGACGCTGCCCGTGGGCGCGAAGGGCGTCTCCACGCTGCGGCCGCACCGCATCGCGATCGGCCTGTACGACCTGGACGACACGGGCCGGCTGGTGCGCACCGACCGGGTCGAGCTGGACGTCGACGGCGAGCTGACGCCGGTGGAGGCGCTGGTGGGGCGGGCGCGTCCGGCCGTGGTGCTGTTGAACGACGACGACCTGAGCTACGCGAAGGTGCGTCTGGACGAGGCGTCGCTGGCGTTCGTCACCGAGCACCTGGGCGACTTCGCCGAGTCGCTGCCGCGCGCCCTGTGCTGGGCGTCGGCCTGGGACATGACGCGCGACGGCGAGCTCGCCACCCGTGACTACCTCGCGCTGGTGCTCTCCGGCATCTCCAAGGAGTCCGACATCGGTGTGGTGCAGTCGCTGCACCGCCAGGTGAAGCTGGCGCTGGACCTGTACGCGGCGCCGTCCTGGCGCGAGGCGGGCCTCTCGCAGTGGACCGAGGCGACGCTGGCACACCTGCGGACGGCCGAGCCGGGCAGCGACCACCAGCTCGCGTGGGCGCGGGCGTTCGCCGCCACCGCGCGCACCCCGCAGCAACTGGACCTGCTGCGCGGGCTGCTGGAGGGTTCGGAGTCCGTCGAGGGCCTGGCCGTCGACACCGACCTGCGCTGGGCGTTCGTGAACCGGCTGGCGGCCGTGGGCGTCGTCGACGAGGACGAGATCGCGGCGGAGCTGGAGCGCGACAACACCTCGGCGGGCCAGCAGCACGCGGCCTCGGCCCGTGCGGCGCGTCCCACGGAGGCCGCGAAGGCGGAGGCGTGGGCGTCGGTCGTGGAGTCCGACGAGCTGACCAACTCCCTCCAGGAGGCGGTCATCGGCGGCTTCGTGCAGACCGACCAGCGGGAGCTGCTGGCTCCGTACACGGCGAAGTACTTCGCCGCGGTGAAGGAGGTGTGGGACTCCCGCTCGCACGAGATCGCCCAGCAGATCGCGGTGGGTCTCTACCCCGCGCTCCAGGTGTCGCAGGAGACGCTGGACGCGACGGACGTCTGGCTGGCGTCGGCGGAGCCGAGTGCGGCGCTGCGGCGGCTGGTGTCGGAGTCGCGCGCCGGTGTGGAGCGGGCGCTCAAGGCGCAGGCGGCGGACGAGGCGGCCGCTGCGTAGCGGCGGCCGAACGGGAGGAGGGCCCCGGCGCGGGTGGGTGTGCGCCGGGGCCCTCTGTTGTTCCCGTGCGTGCGGGTTCGCTGTCCACCGCACGCACGGAGCCTGTGGTTCCTAGTCGCTCAGGTCCGCGTAGCGGGCCGTGAGCTCGGCGTGGCCCTGCTCGGTGACGGTGCCGTGCAGGCGCATGCGGGCGACGCCGCCGTCGGGGAAGGCGTCGAGGCGCACGTGGGTGGCGACGGCCTGCGCGGGGAGCTTGAAGCGGTGCAGGGTGTCGGGCTGCAGCCTGGTGCGCGGCAGGATCTCGAACCAGTCGCCGCTGTCGCCGTTGCGGCCGCTGAGGGCGATCCAGCCGGCCGAGTTGCCCTTGAGGTAGGCGGTGTCGATCTCGACGGCGCGGATCGCGCCCTGGGCGACGAGCTTGAAGCGCACCCAGTCGTTGGTGTCGCGCACCCGGCGGCGGCGGTTCTCCCAGCCGTCGTCCATCTTGCGGGAGGTGCCGGGCAGGATGATCTGGGTGGGCGAGGAGTAGAACTTGTCGGAGGCGTCCTCGTAGGTGCCGCCGTTCTGCACGGCGACGAGGTCGACGGTGCCGAGGAGCTGGAGCCACTCGGGGTCCGGGACGACCTCGCCGTGCACGCGCAGCCGGGCGACGCCGCCGTCGGGGTGCTGGCACAGGCGTACGTGCGTGAAGCGGCGCTCGACGTCGATCGCGAAGGCGTTGGCCGCGTGGCCCCTGACGGGTGTGACGGGGACGATCTCCTCCCACTTCACGTCGTCGGCGAGGAGCTGCTCGGGGCTCGGGGAGCCCTCGACGGCGGTCGCCTGGACGCTGACGCGCTGCGGGTAGTTGCCGCGGAAGTGGGCGGTGTCGACGACGATCCCGCGGATGACGCCGGCCGCGCCGAGCCGGATGATCGCCCAGTCGTGGTCCTCGGCCTCGGGGAAGGGGTGCTCGGCGTCGACGCCGCGGCGGCGGCGGGTCTCCCAGCCGTCCATGATCTTGCCCTTGTGCCCGAAGTGCTCCGGGTCGAAGACGGCGCGCTCGCGGATGAGGAGGTTCTCGCGCTCGGCGAAGAACTCGTCGTTGGCGGCGATGACACCGGCGCCGAGGCGGCGGTCGGCGAGGTCGACGAGCTCGGTGAACGGGAGGTCGCCCGCACCGCGGTAGTCGGCGTACGGGTCGCCTCCGCCGTAGGGGGCTGCGTCGTTGGCGTGCGGGTCGCTCTCGTTGGTCGTCATGGGTACGACTGTGGGGCCCCGGCACCACCCAGGTCCATCGAAAGTTTTCGTACAGGCTTTGAAGCAGAACTGAACGATGGGGCGGCACGGCGATGCGGCCCCCGCCCGGAACCTTCGTGGAGCCGCTCTACGCCCTCTCGCCCGCGACCGCCCGCAGGGCCGCCAGCGCCCTGCCCACCGCGGGACCGTCCTCCGCGCCCCGGCGTACCGCGGCCACCACGTGGCGGCGCGGCTGATCGGCCTCCAGCACGCGCATCACGACGCCGGCGCGGCGTTCGGCGGCGGCCATCCGCGGGACCAGGGCGACCCCCATGCCCGCCTCGACCATGGCCAGGATCGCCGTCCAGCCGGCGGCGCTGTGCGCCTGCGCCGGCACGAAGCCCGCCGCCTCGCAGGCCGCGGTGGTGATCTCCGACCAGGGGCCGCTGCCGCCGAAGATCCACGCCTCGCCCGAGAGGTCCGCCAGGCGCAGGCCGGGGGCGGCGGCGAGCGGGTGGTGCGTGGGCAGCGCCACGTCGAGGGGGTCGGCGAGCAGCGGGACGCGGGCGAACCGCGGGTCGCGGGCGGTGGGCGCGTGCGCGGCGAGCGAGAGGGCGAGGTCGACGGCGCCGTCCGCGAGGAGTTCGTACGCCTCCGCCGCCTCCGCCTCCCGTACGCGCACCTCCAGGCCCGGATGCGTCTCGCGCAGGCGCCGTACGGCGGGTACGACGAGGGCGGGCACGGCGGTGGAGAACGCGCCGACGCGCACCTCGCCCGTCTCGCCCTTGGCGTAGCCCTCCAGGTCGGCCTCCGCGCGTTCCAGTTGCGCGAACACCGCCTCCGCGTGCCGGAGCACGAGGTGGGCGGCGTCGGTGAGGCGGACCCTGCGGCCGTGCGCCTCCAGGAGGGTCACGTCGAGCTGTCTGGCGAGGTTGGAGAGCTGCTGGGAGACGGCCGACGGCGTCATCAGCAGCGCTTCCGCGGTGGCCGTCACGGTGCCCCTCTCGCGCAGGGTCCGCAGGATGCGCAGCTTCTTGATGTCCCACTCGGTCATGACCCGCAACTTAGCGGGCCTTCCGCGGCCCGGCGGGACCGGCGGTCGCGCCCAGCACCACGCCGCCCAGGATGAGCGCCGCGCACAGCGCCTGGAGCCATCCGGTCTCCTCGCCCAGGACGGCGTAGGACAGCAGCGCCACGCACACCGGCTGGAGGTAGTAGACGACGCCCGCGCGGGCCGCGCCGATCAGGGAGACCGCCTTGTTCCAGGCGAAGAAGGCGACGGCGGAGGAGAAGACGCCGACGTACAGGAGCGGGCCGACGGTGCCGGGGCGCGCCTCGAAGCCGCCCTGGACGGCGAGGCTGACGCCGTACACGGGGGCCAGCATCAGCGCGCCGAGGACGAACGTACTGAACAGGAAGGCCGGTCCGCCGATGCCGGCGGGCTTGCGGCGCAGCAGCGTGCTGTAGGAGCCGAAGCACAGCGCGGCGGCGATCATCCAGAACGCGCCCGCCGACAGGCCGAGGGCGAGGGAGCCCTCGCTCACCAGCAGCAGGACGCCGGCGCAGGCGACCAGCATGCCGACGACCCGGCGCGCGCCGAGCCGCCGGCCGCCCAGGCGCTCGTGCACCGCCATGACGACGGGCGACGCGGCCATGATCATGCCCATGGTGCCCGCGGGGGTGTCGAGACCGGCCTGGTTGACGAGGGTGTTGTAGACGGTGACGCCGAGCAGGGCGGCGAGGGCGACGAAGCCGAGGTGCTCGCGCAGGACGGCGCGCTGCCGCCAGGTGGCGCGGACGGCGAAGGGGGCGACGGCGAGCAGGGCGACGATCCAGCGCCAGAAGGCGGCCTGGACCGGGGGGACGGAGTCGTGCAGTCCGCGGGAGGTGACGAAGCTGCCGGACCAGACGACGGTGGCGACGGCGGCGAGCAGGAGCCCGAGCCCGGCGCTCCTTCGGAGGGCCGGGCCGGGAGCGGTGCCGGCGTCCGGCTCGGTCGCGGCGGCGGTGGTGCTTCCCGGTGTGCGGTGGAGTACTGCCATCGTTGTCCCCCTGGATGTCGCGGTGGCCGGTGAGGGCACCACCGTCACACCCGGGCGACGTTCAGGTCCATCGAAACTTTTCGACACCACTGTTCAGTGAAAACGAACGATGAAGGCGTGGGCGAACGCAGCGAGGGCGGCGGGGGGGCGGCCCGCGGTGCCACGGGGCCACCCCCCCCCCCGCGCGGGGGACAACCGGGGCCCGGCCCCCGGCGGCCCCGGGTGGCCACCCACCCCCCCACCCTCATATTCTTCCCCGCTGTTGCGCGGGGGGGGGGCCCGGGGGGGGGGCGCGGCGCGCGCCCCCCCCCCCCCCCCCCCCCCCCCCCCCCCCGCCCTCGGAGAGGCGAAGTCCGGTGTCAGGCCTGCTTGCGCGACTTGTCGAGCACCATCACCAGGCCGGCGATGACCACGAACAGGCCGATCGGGGCGGCGACGAAGAGACCGAGGGTCTCCGCGACGCTCAGACCCTTGCCCGGGTCGTCACCGTCGTCCCGTACGGCCGCGAGCGCGGGAGACGACAGGAGCAGCATCATCAGCGTCGTACCGGTCGCGACAGCGCCGGCGCGCAGAGCGTTCTTCTTGTCCACGGTGCAAAAGTAGCGAACGACTAAGCGGGGCGCTCGCCCGGGGGTGCCGTAAGGGGTTTCGCCCCCGCTTCCGTGCCGGTGCCGGACGCCTCGCGGAACACCTCCATCAGGGCGTGCAGCCGGGGCGAGGCGACCAGTTCCTCCAGGGTCAGGGGACGGCCGGCGGCGTCCGCGAGGGGCAGCCGCCAGTTGGGGTACTGGTCCCAGGTGCCGGGCAGGTTCTGCGGGCGGCGGTCGCCCACGGTGTCGGGCAGCCAGATGCCGACCATGCGGGCGGGGGTGCGCAGCAGGAAGCGGTGCACGGCCCGGATCGCGGCCTCCTCGTCCCCCCCGCCCTCGGGCAGCAGGCCCAGCCGGGTGAGACAGGTGAGCCAGTCGGCGACTTCCGCGGCGTCCTCGGCCCGCTCCTCCTCCAGGGGGCGGGTGAGCAGGCCGAGGCGGTGGCGCAGGGCGACGTGGTCGCCGGTGAGGCGGGCGGCGGTGGACGGCAGGTCGTGGGTGGTGGCGGTGGCGACACAGCCCTCGCGCCAGGCGTCGGGGGGCAGCGGGCGGCCGGTGCCGGCCCAGTCCCGTTCGAACCACAGCACGGAGGTGCCGAGCACGCCGCGCGCGGCCAGCGCGTCGCGCACGCCGGGCTCGACGGTGCCGAGGTCCTCGCCGACGACGACGGCCCCGGCGCGGTGCGCCTCCAGGACGAGGACGGCGAGCATGGCCTCGGCGTCGTACCGGACGTACGCGCCCTCGGTGGGCGGCAGGCCCGCGGGCACCCACCAGAGCCGGAAGAGGCCCATCACGTGGTCGATGCGGACGGCGCCGGCATGCCGCAGGAGGTTGCGCAGCAGGCTGCGGTACGGGGCGTAGCCGGTCGTGGCGAGCACGTCGGGCCGCCAGGGCGGCAGGCCCCAGTCCTGGCCGTGGGCGTTGAAGGCGTCCGGGGGCGCGCCCACCGACATGCCGGACGCGTACGCCTGGGCCTGCGCCCAGGTGTCGGAGCCGTCGGGGTGCACGCCGACGGCCAGGTCGTGCACCAGGCCGACGGCCATGCCCGCCTCCCGGGCGGCGCGCTGGGCGGCGGCGAGCTGGCGGTCGGTGTCCCAGACGGCCCGGCAGTGGAAGTCGACCAGGCCGGCCAGCGCGGCGCGCTCCCGCGCGGTGTCGGCGGAGGCGCGGTCGGCGAGTGCGCCGGGCCAGCGGGCGCGGTCGGGGCCGTAGGTGTCGACCAGGGCGCACCAGGTGGCGTGGTCCTCCAGGGCGGTGCCCTGTTCGGCGAGGAAGTCGCGGTAGGCGGCGCGCCGGCCGGGGCCCAGCGGCACCGCGTACAGGATCTCCAGCGCCTCGCGCTTGAGCGCCCAGACGGCGTCCCGGTCGAGCAGGGCGCCCTCGGACAGCACCCCGTCGCGCAGGGCGGCGGCGCGGGCGACGAGGCCGTCCAGGCGGGCGCGGTCGCCGGGGCCGGTGACGTGAGCGAACTCGGGGACGTCCTCGATCCGCAGGTGCACCGGGTCGGGGAAGCGCCGGGAGGAGGGGCGGTAGGGGGAGGGGTCGGTCGGGGCGCCGGGGACGGCGGCGTGCAGCGGGTTGACCTGCACGAAACCCGCGCCGACGGACCGTCCGGCCCAGGCGGCGAGTTCGGCGAGGTCGCCGAGGTCGCCCATGCCCCAGGAACGGGTGGACAGCAGCGAGTAGAGCTGGACCAGGAAGCCGTGCCGGGGGCCTTCGGGGGCGACCGTGCGGGCGGGTGCGGCGACGAGGTGGCAGGAGGACTCGCGGCCGTCGGGCAGGACGGCCGACAACCGGTGGACGCCGGGCGGCAGTTCGGCCCAGGGGGCGCTCCCGGCGGCGGGGGCGGAGCTGTCGCGGCGGGCGGGGGCCGGGACGGACCAGGTGCGGGTCTCGCCCTGTTCGGTGCTGACGCGCAGCGCGGTGCCTCCGGGGAGCGCCGTGAGGGCCCCGGGGGGCTCCTGGGCGTCCTGCCACAGGACGAGCGTGGGCGGGAGCACCGCGCTGTCGGCGCGGGCGTCGTGGGCGGCGAGCGCGGCGTCCACGGCCTCGGGGGTGCGTGCGTCGACGTCCAGGGCGGCGAGCACGGCGACGACGGTGGCCTCGGGGACGTGGACGGTGCGGCCCTCGGAGGGCGCGTAGGAGACGGCGACGCCGTGCAGGGCGGCGAGCCGGGCCAGCGGGGCGGCGACGGCGGGGGCGTCGGAGGGGCCGGGCGCCGTGGGCGCGTCGGGAGTCTCGGACGACGCGGTGGCGGCCGGGTCGGGGGCGGCGGGCCGGCCGGGATCAGCCGGTGCCGCCGAGAAGGGCGTGCCGGAGACGGGCGGCGGGTCCGCCGCGGCCGGGTCCGGGTGTCCGCCGGGCGCGGGGTCCGGCCCGGCGGTGCCGTTCGGCCGGGCGTCCGCGGCTGGGGGTTCCGGCGGGTCGGCGGCGGGCCGGGGCGGTGGCGCCGGGGCCGGGCGCGGCTCCGCCGGCGGTGTGCCGGGCGCACGGTCGCGGCCGGCCCGGTCGGGCTGTCCCGGCGCGGCGGGCGCCCCGGGCGTGTCGCGCGGAACCGGCGGCCGGTCGTCGGGCGCCGTTCCCCCTGCTGCGGTCATTCAGATCCCCGGGTGCTGGTACTCCGTGCCGGACGCGGTGCCGTACGAGGTCGGTTCGCTGGTGAGGGGCGTCGCGTCGGTGAGCGGAGGCTCGCTGGTGAGCGGCGCGGCGTCGGCGAGGGGCGGCTCGCTGGTCAGGAGCGGCTCGGCGCCGCAGCCACAGGCGCAGGACCCGTCGAGGACGGAGTCGGGGCCCGAGACCTGTGGGGACAGGGCGGACAGGAGGAGCTGGGCGGAAGCGGCCACGGAGGCCTCCCTCGGTGGGGGACGCGGACTTCAGCGTCTCTACCCACCGGGCGGAGCCGCAGACCTTTCCCGTACGGGAACGTGATCCGGGTCACATTACTTCCTCCGATGGGCAGTCGGCGCAAGAAGTGGAAGGAATCGGACGCACGGCCGCAGACTGTCCGGCACATCCGCCGTGCGCGGGCGGAACGCCGGTGGCGCCCGCATTGACACTGTCGGCACACGGGTGATGGGCTCGGCGCGCGCGGGTAACGGAACGATCAATGCCGCACGCCGGCGCGGGCGCGGACGGGCGGCGACGGCGATGCGCCGCGGCCGTCCGCCGCGGCGGCGCGCGGCACGTGAGCACAGAGGAGTACTGGGGTGCAGTTGGGGCGCAGAAGGGGCGCGACCGCCGTCGCGCTCGCCGTGATGGGCGGCCTGCTCGGCGGTGCGCCGGGCGCGGCGGCCGCTCCGCCCGCCCCGGACCTGCCCGCCCCCGCGTCGCGGGACCAGGACGGCGACGGCGCGCCGCCGGCGGTGTGGCCGCGCCCGCAGACGGTGCGTGCCGCCGGCCCCGCCGTTCCGGTGGGCGACGAGGCGGTGCTGGTGGTCGCGCCGGGCACCGACGCGTACGCGGTGAACGCGTTGCGCAGCGTGCTGCGGGGCGCGGGCGCGCACACCCTCTACGAGGTGGCCCCGGGCGAGCCGCTGCCGCCGCGCGGTCTGGTCGTACGGGCCGGGGCGGCCGACGAGGCGATGGCGGCGCTGCGCGCGCCGGCGACGGGCGATCTCCCGCGGGGGGGTTACCGGATCGCGGTGGGACGGTTCGGGGGGCGCGACACGGTGGCGCTGGACGGCGTCGGCGCGGACGGCGTCTTCCACGCGGCGCAGACCCTGCGGCAGCTGGTCCGCACGGACGGCGCGCGCACCGCCGTCGCCGGCGTCGTCGTGCGGGACTGGCCGGGGACGGCCGTGCGCGGCATGACGGAGGGCTTCTACGGGCGGCCGTGGACCACCGAGCAGCGGCTCGCCCAGATCGACTTCCTGGGCCGCACCAAGCAGAACCGTTACCTGTACGCGCCCGGGGACGACCCGTACCGCCAGGCGCTGTGGCGCGATCCGTACCCGGCCGCCGAGCGCGCCTCCTTCCGGGTGCTCGCGGAGCACGCGCGGCGCAACCACGTGACGCTGGGGTGGGCGGTGGCGCCGGGGCAGGCGATGTGCATGTCCGACGACCGGGACGTGCGCGCCCTCACCCGCAAGGTGGACGCCATGTGGGCGCTGGGGGTGCGGGTCTTCCAGCTCCAGTTCCAGGACGTCAGCTACAGCGAGTGGCACTGCGGTCAGGACGCCGACGTGTTCGGGTCGGGTCCGGCGGCCGCGGCGAAGGCGCACGCGCGGGTGGCGAGCGCGGTGGCCCGCCACCTCGCGGACCGGCATCCGGGCGCGGAGCCGCTGTCGCTGATGCCGACGGAGTTCTACCAGGACGGCGCCACGGAGTACCGGCGCGCCCTGGCCGCCGAGCTGGACGGGCGGGTGCAGGTGGCGTGGACCGGGGTGGGCGTGGTGCCGCGCACCATCAGCGGGCGCGAACTGGTCACCACCCGGGAGGCGTTCGGCCATCCGCTGGTGACGATGGACAACTACCCGGTCAACGACTACGCGCAGGACCGCATCTTCCTCGGCCCCTACACGGGCCGCGAACCGGCCGTGGCGGGCCGCAGCGCCGCGCTGCTGTCGAACGCCATGGAGCAGCCCTCCGCGTCCCGCATTCCGCTGTTCACGGCCGCCGACTTCGCCTGGAACCCGCGCGGCTACCGGCCGCAGGAGTCCTGGCGGGCGGCGGTCGACGACCTGGCGGGCGACGACGCGAAGGCCCGGGAGGCGATGCGGGCGTTCGCCGGGAACCACGCCTCCTCGATCCTGGACCCGCACCACGAGTCGGCGTACCTGCGTCCCCTGATGGACGCGTTCTGGGCGTCGCGCTCGTCGGCCGACGCCGGTCCGCGGAACGCGGCGGCACAGCGGCTGCGGGCCGCCTTCACGGTGATGCGGGAGACCCCGCGGCGGCTCGGCGCCGCCGCCCAGGGCGCCTTCGACGACGAGGTGCGGCCGTGGATCGAGCGGTTCGCCCGGTACGGGCAGGCGGGCGAGCAGGCCGTGGACATGCTCCAGGCGCAGGCCGCCGGGGACGGCGCGGGCGCCTGGCGGCACTCGCGGGCCCTGGACGCCTCCCGGAAGGCGCTCAGCGCGCCCCGGGTGACCGTCGGCAAGGGCGTGCTGGACCCGTTCCTGTCGAAGGCGGTGCGGCAGGGCGCGGCCTGGACCGGCGCCGACCGCGAGCCGGGGCAGGTGACCGAGGGGCCCGGCACGTACACCGTGCGGCTGGGCCGGGCGCGTCCGGTGTCGACGGTCACGACGATGGCCGCCCCCGGTGTCACCGACGCCGCCGTGGAGGTGCACGTCCCCGGCGAGGGGTGGCGGCGGGCCGGGGCGCTCACGGCGGACGGCTGGACGCAGACGCCGGTGGGCGGCACGCGCGTGGACGCGGTGCGGCTCGCCTGGCAGCGGCAGGCCCCCCGGGTGCAGCGGGTGGTGCCGTGGTACGCGGACGAGCCGGAGGCCAGGCTCGCGCTGTCGCGGGCGGAGATCGACGCGGAGATCGGCGGGCCGCCGGTGCGGGTGCGGGCGGCGCTGACCGGGCAGCGGCCCGGCGAGGTGCGCGGGGAGCTGGTCGCGAGGGCTCCCCGGGGCATCGAGGTGCTCGCGCCGAAGGCGACGGTGGTGCCGCGCGGCACGGACGCCTCGGTGCCGCTGGACGTCAGGGTCGCGAAGGACGCCCCGGCGGGCGAGTACCGGATTCCGGTGTCCTTCGGCGAGGGGGCGGAGCAGACGCTCGTCGTGCGGGCGGCTCCCCGTACGGCGGGGCCCGATCTGGCGCGTACGGCGCGGATCTCCTCCTCGGGGGACGAGACGGCGGACTTCCCGGCGTCGGCCGCGGCGGACGGCAGGGCCGGCACGCGCTGGTCGTCGCCGGCGGGAGCGGGCGCCTGGTGGCAGGCGGAGCTGGCGAGGCCCACGCGGGTGGGCCTGGTGTCCTTGCGCTGGCAGGACGCGTACGCGACGGCGTACCGCGTCCAGGTGTCGGCGGACGGCCGCACCTGGCGCACGGCGGCCACCGTCCGGGACGGCCGCGGGGGTGCGGAGACGGTGCGCTTCGACGCACGGGACGTGAGGTTCGTCCGGGTGCAGGGCGACAGGCGGGCGACCCGGTTCGGGTACTCGCTGTGGTCGGTCGAGGTGTACGCGGTGGCGGAGGAGGAGCGGGGGCGAGGGCGCGAGCGGGGTGAGTGAGCGTGCGCCCGCGGTCCGGCAGGGGCGGGTGAGCGTTGGCCCTCCGGCCGGGCCGGGTGAGTGAGCGTTCACCCTCCACCCGGACCACGCGAGTGAGCGCTCACTCACCTCAAGCCCGTGGTGTGTGAACGCTCACCCGCCCCGCCCGGCGGGTGGGCGAACGCCGACGAAAGAGCCCGGTCTCAGGCGGAGACGCCGTCGATCCGGGCCAGGGCGTCGTCCGCGCCGAAGGGCTGGAGGTACGGCAGCCAGCGCGGATCGCGGTGCCCCGTCCCGATGATGCGCCAGGCCAGCCCCGACGGCGGGGCGGGCTGGTGGCGCAGGCGCCAGCCGAGTTCCAGCAGGTGCCGGTCGGCCTTGACGTGATTGCAGCGACGGCAGGCCGCCACCACGTTCTCCCAGGCGTGCTGTCCGCCGCGACTGCGCGGAATGACGTGGTCGACGCTGGTTGCGACGCCACCGCAGTACATACAGCGCCCGCCGTCCCTGGCGAAGAGCGCACGGCGGGTGAGCGGAACGGGCCCCCGGTAGGGGACCCGCACGAAGCGTTTGAGCCGTACCACGCTGGGCGCGGGGACGGCCCGGGTCGCGCTGTGCAGGAAGGCGCCGGACTCCTCGAGGCACAGGGCCTTGTTCTCCAGGACGAGGACGAGCGCGCGGCGGAGCGGTACGACGCCGAGGGGCTCGTACGACGCGTTGAGTACCAGGACATGCGGCACGGATGCCTCCTTGTACGCCGGCGGCGCGTGGCTCGCGCCGGGACGATTCCCGAACAGTCTCCCCTCATGCCTGGTCGTGGCGCCACCACGTCCGGGTAATGGGCCCGACGTGTTGTGCGCCACAGCGGGGAACCGGCCGCGGAGGTGTCCGGAACCACAGGCCCGGCGCCCCGATGTCAACAAGGTGTGCCACCTTGCCCCGTTAGTGTGGTGGGCCTGCCACATCGCATGGAGGTGCCCGAGGTGTCCTGGTCCGCCCTACTGGTCGCAGGTCCGCCCGCCGATCCCGGCACGTTCGACGAGGCGGCGGAGAAGGCCGGCAACGCCGCGAGCTGGGTGGAGCAGAACTGGTCCACCTGGCTGAACGTGGGCCTGCGCATCCTGCTCATCGTGATCATCGCGACGGTGCTGCGGACGGTCATCCGGCGCACCATCACCAAGCTCATAACGCACATGAACAACAGCGCGCAGGCGGTGGAGGGCACCGCGCTCGGCGGGCTGCTGGTCAACGCCGAGCGCCGCAGGCAGCGCTCGGAGGCGATCGGCTCGGTGCTGCGCTCGGTGGCGTCGTTCCTGATCCTGGGCACCGCGGCACTGATGGTGCTGGGCGCCCTGAACATCAATCTGGCACCGCTGCTGGCGTCCGCGGGTGTCGCGGGCGTGGCGCTCGGTTTCGGCGCCCGCAACCTGGTCACCGACTTCCTGTCCGGCGTCTTCATGATCCTGGAGGACCAGTACGGCGTCGGCGACACCATCGACGCCGGGGTGGCGAGCGGCGAGGTCATCGAGGTGGGGCTGCGCGTCACCAAGCTGCGCGGCGACAACGGCGAGATCTGGTACGTGCGCAACGGCGAGGTCAAGCGGATCGGCAACCTGAGCCAGGGCTGGGCGACCGCCGGCATCGACGTCCAGGTCCGCCCGACGGAGGACCTGGAGCGCATCCGCGAGGTGCTCGCCGAGGTCGCCGACGAGATGGCGAAGGCCGAGCCGTGGAACGAGCGGCTGTGGGGTCCCATCGAGGTCCTGGGCCTGGACTCGGTGCTGCTGGAGTCGATGATCGTGCGCGTGTCGGCGAAGACGATGCCGGGCAAGGCGCTGGGCGTGGAGCGCGAGCTGCGCTGGCGGGTCAAGGCGGCCTTCGACAAGGCGGGCATCCGGATCGTCGGCGGCCCCGAGGCGGTGCCCGAGGCGGAGGCGGCCGACCCGTCGGCGGGTGTCGCCGCCCCGTCCGCCATGGCCAACCCGCTGTCCCCGCAGTCGATGGCGGCCAACCCGATCCCGCCCGCCGGCGCGACGCCCGGCCCGGGCCCGGCCGCACCGGCTCCGGCGCCGGCCGCGCAGCCGAACCTGAACAAGTAGGTACCGGCCCGCCCGGTGTCGTACCGCGCGAAAAGCGCAAAAGACACAACAGCCCCAGGAACACCTTTCTGCGCCCCCGCAGGTAACGCTTTGGTTGCCTCGGGGGCGCTTCCCATTGACGGGCCTTTCACCTGCGCCTTACGTTCCTCGCACCGAATAGGAAACTTTCCTAACAACGTGGTTGGGGAGCAGGCAGCCGAAAGGCGGGTGAGGGCGTCATGGCCACGACTCCGGGCACACCGAGTGTGCTGCGCGCGATGAACGACCGGGCGGCGCTCGATCTGCTGCTGGCGCACGGCCCGCTCTCCCGCACCCGGATCGGCAAGCTCACCGGGCTCTCCAAGCCGACCGCCTCCCAGTTGCTGGCCCGCCTGGAGGCCGCCGGGCTCGTCGTCGCCACCGGCACCACCGAGGGCCGCCCGGGACCCAGCGCGCAGCTGTACGCGGTCAACGCGGGCGCCGCGCACGTCGCCGCCCTGGACGTCGACCCCGGCCGCATCCGGGCCGCCGTCGCCGACCTCACCGGCGAGACGGTGGGCAGCTTCGAACTGGCCACCCCCGGACGGGCGTCGACGGGGGTCGTGAGCCAGGTGACGCAGGCGGTCGAGGGCGCCGCGAAGGACGCCGGCCTGACCACGGCCGGCCTGCACCGGGTCGTCATCGGCACCCCCGGCGCGTTCGACCCGAGCACCGGGCGGCTGCGGTACGCCTCGCACCTGCCGGGCTGGCACTCCCCCACACTGCTCGACGAGCTGGCGGCGGCGCTGCCGATGCCGGTGGAGTACGAGAACGACGTGAACCTGGCGGCGGTCGCCGAGCAGCGGCTCGGTGCGGCCCGGGGCCACGGGGACTTCGTCCTGCTGTGGGCCGACGCCGGTCTCGGCGCCGCCCTGGTGCTGGGCGGGCGGCTGCACCGCGGCTGGACCGGCGGCGCGGGCGAGGTCGGCTTCCTGCCGGTGCCCGGCGCCCCGCTGATCCGCCGGGTGGCGCAGGCCAACGGCGGCGGCTTCCAGGAGCTGGCCGGCGCCGTCGCCGTACCGAGGATCGCCAAGGGCCTCGGGCACCAGACGCCGGAGCAGCCCGCCGTGGAGGTCGCCGTGGACCTGCTGGAGCGGGCGGCGTGCGGGGAGGCCGGGCTGTGCGGACTGCTGCCCGAGTACGCGCACCGGCTGGCGGTGGGGCTGGCGTCCGTGGTGGCGGTGCTGGACCCCGAACTGATCGTCCTGTCCGGTGGGCTGGCCGTCGCCGGCGGTGAACCCCTGCGCTCGCTCGTGCAGACGGAGCTGGCCGACCTGGCCGCGCCCCGTCCCCGCCTGGTGCTCGGTGAGATCCACCGGAGCCCCGTGCTGAGAGGTGCGCTGCAGAGCGCCCTGGAGGCCACCCGGGACGAAGTGTTCGACACCTCCTCCCGCTAGTCCCCCGTCCCTGCCCGCCTCGTCCCGTCCTGCCCCGTCCTGTCCCTGGGAGCTTTGCCATGCGCAGAAACCGCCGTCTGACCGCCGCCGCCGTCGCCGTCGCGTCGATCTCCGTTCTCGCCACCGCCTGTACCGGCTCCGCCGAGAACGTGGCGAAGGACGACCCGAACGCCAACACCACGATCAACTTCTGGCACGGCTGGAGCGCGCCCAGCGAGGTCAAGGCGATCAAGGAGAACGTCGACCGGTTCGAGAAGGCGCACCCGAACATCAAGGTGAACGTCGTCGGCAACGTCAACGACGACAAGCTCAACCAGTCGCTGCGCAGCGGCGGTTCCAAGGGCCCGGACGTGGTGTCGTCGTTCACCACGTCCAACGTCGGGAAGTTCTGTTCCTCGGGCGCGTTCGCGGACCTGAAGCCGTTCATCGAGAAGTCGAAGCTGGACCTGGAGAAGACCTTCCCGAAGGTCATGCTCGACTACACCCAGTTCGAGGGGAAGCGCTGCGCGCTGCCGCTGCTGGCGGACGCGTACGGCCTGTACTACAACAAGGACGCCTTCGCGAAGGCCGGCATCAAGGAGGCCCCGAAGACGTACTCGGAACTCCTGACGACGGCGAAGGCGCTGACGAAGACCAAGGGCGACAGCTACGAGCAGCTCGGCTTCATGCCGAACTACCACGGCTACGAGACGACCACCGAGCACTACCTCGGCTCGTGGGGCCCGGCGTACTTCGACAAGAACGGCAAGTCGGCGGTGGCGACGGACCCGGCGTTCGCGGAGATGTTCACGGCGCAGAAGAAGCTCGTGGACGGGCTGGGCGGCTTCGACAAGCTGGAGAAGTACCGCAACACCTTCGGCGACGAGTTCAGCGCCAAGCACCCCTTCCACACCGGCCAGGTCGCCATGCAGCTGGACGGCGAGTGGCGGCTGGGGATGGCGAAGGACGCCAAGGTGCCCTTCGAGATCGGTGTCGCGCCGATGCCGGTGCCGGACAACCGGGTCGGCGACTACGGCAAGGGCTTCCTGTCGGGCACGGTGCTGGGCATCGCCCCGCAGAGCAAGAAGCAGAACGCCGCGTGGGAACTCGTGAAGTTCATGACGACCGACACCAAGGCGGTCGTCGAGTTCTCCAACGGCATCCACAACGTGCCCTCGACGTTCGAGGCGCTGAAGTCGCCGGACCTGAAGAACGACCCGGCGTTCAAGACCTTCCTGGACATCGCCCAGCACGCGAAGTCCAACACCCCCTCGGGCGCGGTCAACGGCGCCTCGTACCTCAACACCCTCCAGGAGTTCGGCTTCCAGTACGAGAAGGGCGCGGAGAAGGACCTGAAGGCCGGTCTGGAGCGCACCGCGAAGCAGATCGACACCGACATCGCGAAGGCGAAGTAGTCCGCGCATGACCATCCACACGCTCGACACGAAGCGCGGGGCGCCGGCCCTGGCCGCGAAGCGCCGGAAGGCGGCCCTGCGCACGGCGGCCTTCATGTCCCCGTGGCTGATCGGCTTCGCGGTGTTCTTCGCGTACCCGCTGGTCTCCACCGTGTACTTCTCGTTCACCAAGTACGACGGCTTCGGCGTCCCGGTCTTCAACGGACTCGACAACTGGAGCTACGTCTTCCAGGACTATCCGAACTTCTGGCCGGCGATGCGCAACACGCTGTGGCTGGTCGTCGTGATGGTGCTGTGCCGGGTCGTCTTCGGCCTCGGCGTCGGCCTGCTCATCACCAAGATCAAGACGGGTACGGGAGTCTTCCGCACCCTCTTCTACCTGCCGTACCTGGCGCCCCCGGTGGCCGCCACGCTCGGTTTCGTGTTCCTGCTCAACCCGGGCACCGGGCCGGTCAACGAGATCCTGTCCTCGCTCGGCGTCCCCGCGCCGAACTGGTTCACCGACCCGGCCTGGTCGAAGCCGGCGCTCACCGTCCTCGCGGTGTGGGGCATCGGCGACCTGATGGTCATCTTCATGGCCGCGCTCCTCGACGTGCCGAAGGAGCAGTACGAGGCGGCGGAGCTGGACGGCGCGTCGTCCTGGCAGCGGTTCCGCTTCGTGACGCTGCCGAACATCTCGCCCATCGTGCTGTTCGCCGTCGTCACCGGTGTCATCCAGGCGATGCAGTACTACACGCAGCCCCTGGTGGCGGGAAAGGTCGCCTCCGGCGTCATCGGGAACTCGGGCCAGCAGTTCGAGCCCGGCTTCCCCGACAAGTCGACCCTGACCCTCCCGCAGCTCGTCTACAACCTCGGCTTCCAGCGTTTCGACTACGGCGCCGCCGCGGTCGCCGCACTCGTCCTGTTCGTCCTCGCGATGGCCTTCACGGCCCTCCTGATGCGACGTCGTGGCGGCCTCCTCCAGGCAGGTGACTGATGTCCGTGTCCACCTCGACACTCGAACGACCGCTCAAGACCCCCGAGCCCGCCCCCACCCCCGCGCACCGCACCGCCCGCCGCAGGGCGGCGCTGCACTGGATCGGCGTGCACTCCCTGGGCATCGCGGTCGCGCTGTTCTTCGTGCTGCCGTTCGTCTTCCTGCTGCTCACCTCGTTGATGAGCGACGCGCAGGCGCTCACCAGCGACCTGGTGCCGCACACCTGGCAGTGGAGCAACTACGTCAAGGTCTTCGAGACGCCGGGCTTCCTGACCTGGTGGAAGAACAGCCTGCTGTACGCGGGCCTGGGCACCGTCCTGACGGTGGTCTCCTCGGTCCCCGTCGCGTACGCGCTCGCCAAGTTCCGCTTCCGCGGGCGCAATCTGTCGCTGCTGCTGGTGATCTCGATGATGATGCTGCCGCAGCAGGTCGTCATCATCCCGATGTACCTGTTCTGGTCGAAGCAGCTCGACCTCACCGGCACCCTGTGGCCGCTGATCATTCCGCTCGCGTTCGGGGACGCCTTCTCCATCTTCCTGCTGCGGCAGTTCCTGCTGACCATCCCCAACGAATACCTGGACGCGGCGAAGGTGGACGGCTGCGGCGAATTCCGCACGCTGGTCCGCATCGTGCTGCCGATGGCCAAGCCCGGCATCGCGGCGATCGCCCTGTTCCAGTTCTTCGCCCTGTGGAACGACTACTTCGGCCCGCAGATCTACGCCTCGGAGAACCCGGCGGCGTGGACGCTGAGTTACGGCCTGGAGTCCTTCAAGGGCGCGCACCAGACCAACTGGAATCTGACCATGGCCGCGACCGTCCTGGTCATGGCCCCCGTGATCCTCGTCTTCTTCTTCGCCCAGAAGGCGTTCGTCGAGGGTGTCACGCTGACCGGAGTGAAGGGCTAGGTCATCACACTCATGAAGCTCGCAGTAGTCGGTGGAGGCTCCACCTACACCCCCGAGTTGATCGACGGTTTCGCCCGGCTGCGGGACACGCTCCCGATCTCCGAGCTGGTCCTGATCGACCCGGCGGCCGACCGCCTGGACCTGGTGGGGGGGCTGGCCCGCCGGATCTTCGCCAAGCAGGGCCACCCGGGCACCATCACCACCACCTCCGACCTGGACGCGGGCGTCGCGGACGCCGACGCGGTGCTGCTCCAGCTCCGGGTGGGCGGCCAGGCGGCCCGCGAGAAGGACGAGACGTGGCCGCTGGAGTGCGGCTGCGTCGGCCAGGAGACGACCGGCGCCGGCGGCCTCGCGAAGGCGCTGCGCACGGTCCCGGTCGTCCTGGACATCGCCGAGCGGGTGCGCCGCCGGAACCCGGACGCCTGGATCATCGACTTCACCAACCCCGTCGGCATCGTCACCCGCGCCCTGCTGAACGCCGGGCACAAGGCGGTCGGCCTGTGCAACGTGGCGATCGGCTTCCAGCGGAAGTTCGCCGCGCTGCTCGACGTCACCCCCGCCGAGATCCACCTCGACCACGTGGGCCTCAACCACCTCACCTGGGAGCTGGGGGTACGGCTGGGCGGCCCGGACGGCGAGAACCTGCTGCCGAAGCTGATCGCCGAGCACGGCGACGCCATCGCCGCCGACCTGCGCATGCCGCGCACGGTCGTCGACCGCCTGGGCGTCGTCCCCTCGTACTACCTGCGCTACTTCTACCAGCACGACGAGGTCGTACGGGAGCTGGGCACGAAGCCCTCGCGGGCGGCGGAGGTGGCCGCGATGGAGCGGGAGCTGCTGGCGCTGTACGGCGACCCCACGCTCGACGAGAAGCCGGAGCTGCTGGCCGGGCGCGGCGGCGCCTTCTACTCGGAGGCGGCCGTGGACCTCGCGTCCGGGCTGCTGGGCGGCGGCGGATCACCGGTGCAGGTGGTCAACACGTACAACAACGGCACCCTGCCCTTCCTCCCCGACGACGCGGTGATCGAGACGCAGGCGCGGATCGGCGCGGGCGGGGCGACGCCGCTCCGGACGCCGCCGCTGGACCCGATGTACGCGGGGCTCGTCGCGCACGTCACGGCGTACGAGGACCTCGCCCTGCAGGCCGCGCTGCACGGCGGCCGCGAGCGGGTCTTCAAGGCACTGCTCGCGCACCCCCTGGTGGGGCAGATCGAGTACGCGGAGGCGCTCACGGACAGACTGATCGCGCACAACAGGGAGCACCTGGCGTGGGCGTGAGCACTCCCCCGCACCGGTTCGAGGACGGCAGCGTCCTCGCGATCGACGCGGGCAACAGCAAGACCGACGTCGCCGTGATCGGCGCGGACGGCCGGGTCCTGGGCACCGGCAGGGGCGGCGGTTTCCAGCCGCCCCTGGTGGGGGTCCAGGTGGCGGTCGACGTGCTCGCGGGGGCGGTCGCGCAGGCGCTGTCGACGGCCGGCGTGCCGGGCGTGGACCACGTCTCGGCGTGCCTGGCCAACGCGGACCTCCCGGTGGAGGAGCGGGAGTTGGCGACGGCGGTGCAGGCGCGCGGCTGGGGGCGCACGACGGAGGTGTACAACGACACCTTCGCGATCCTGCGCGCCGGGGTGGACGAGCCGCGCGGTGTGGCGGTGGTGTGCGGGGCGGGCATCAACTGCGTCGGCATGCTGCCCGACGGGCGCACGGCCCGCTTCCCGGCGATCGGGAAGATCTCCGGGGACTGGGGCGGCGGCGGGGGTCTCGCCGACGAGGCGATGTGGTCCGCGTCGCGGGCGGAGGACGGGCGGGGCGAGCCGACGGCCCTGGCGACCGTGCTGCCCGCGCACTACGGGGTGGAGTCGATGTACGCCCTGGTGGAGGCGCTGCACCTGGGGCGCATCCCGGCGGTGCGGCTGCACGAGGCGGCGCCGCTGGTGTTCGCGGTGAGCGCCGCGGGGGACGCGGTGGCGCGCGGGCTGGTGCACCGGCTCGGGGACGAGGTGGTCGCGATGGCGTCCGTGGCGCTGGAACGGCTCGGCCTCCTGGAGGACGAGGCGCCGGTGCTGCTCGGCGGGAGTGTGCTGGCGGCGCGGCATCCGGAGCTGGACACGCGGATCCGCGCCCTGCTGGCGGAGCGGGCGCCGAAGGCTGAGGTGCGGGTGGTGACGGCGGCGCCGGTGCTGGGGGCCGCGCTGCTGGGGCTGGACGCCGTGGGGGCGGGGGGCGGTGTGCGGCGGGTGGTGCGGGAGCACTTCGCATAGGGGGTACGGGGGTACGGGGACGGGCCGGGGCTTCCTGGACGGGCGTCCGGCACAGGCGCTCACGCGAGGAGCGGCACCCGGGTGGGCCGGAAGCGGGAGGACCGCCCCCTTGCCCGCCCTCCCCCGAGCTCTCGGCCTCGCTCGAACAGGGGGCACCCCCCTCGCTCCCGGGGACCCCGCTGCCCGAGGGGCTGGAGAGGCTGCGAGGCCCAAGGGGGCAGGGGGCATGGTCCGGGGGCGGATCGGCGCATAGGATCAGGCGTGAAGTGGCATGTCCCTGGCGCGAATTGGGCAACGAACGGACCCCCTCCCGGGTTCGGTACGGGAACCAAACGGATCTCTGCGACGTATTCATGTCGAGGGGGCCTGCCGGAGGGCGGGCCAGCCGTCCACGACCGAGGGGGAGGTCTCGTGGCACACCCGCCGACGGGCGGCCCAGGGGGGACCGCCGTGGCTGTGACGCCGACCGCGCCCGGGGCGCCCGCACCCGGCGCGCCCGCGTCCGGACCGCCGGCACCCGGAGCGGCCGCCTCCGGCCCGTCCGGGCCGCTGCCGCCGCACCACCCGCCGCCCGCCCGCCGCACCGCCTGGTCCGAGGGCGTGGAGAAGCTGCGCGCCGCCGCGACGACCGAGCCCGGCCGGCTGCGGATCATCGGGGCCGCGCTGGCCGCGCTGGTGATCGCGTTCGGGGCGGTGACGGCCTGGCAGGTCGCCGACCGCGAGTCCGCCGCCGACGACGTGGTGGTGCGCAGCCAGCCGCTGTCCGCCGACGCGGCGAGCATCTACCGCGCGCTGGCCGCCGCCGACACGGCCGCCGCCAGCGGTTTCCTCGCGGGCGCGCAGGAACCGCCGTCGGTGATCAAGCAGTACAACGACGACATCGCGGAGGCCTCCGGCCTGCTGGTGAAGGCCGCGGCCAACACCTCCAGCGCGAGCACCTCGGGCCGGCAGATCGCCCGGCTCAACCAGCTGCTCCCCACGTACACGGGCCTCGTCGAGCGCGCCCGCGCCAACAACCGCCAGGGCCTGCCGCTGGGCGGCGCCTACCTGCGGTACGCGAACGAGCGGATGACGACGCAGTTGCTGCCCGCCGCGAAGAAGCTGTACGACGAGGAGACGGACCGCCTCTACCGGGACTACGACGACGCGACGGCCTGGCCGTTCGTGGCGCTGGGGCTCGGCGTGCTGGCGCTGGGCGGCCTCGGCTGGGCGCAGTTGCGCAACTACCGCCGTACCAACCGGGTGTTCAACCACGGCCTGCTCGGGGCGTCCGTCGCCTCGCTCGCCGTACTGCTGTGGCTCGCGGTCGGGCACGCGCTGGCCTCGTCCGGGCTGGACGACTCCAGGACGTACGGGCAGGAGTCGCTGAAGGTGCTCAGCGACGCCCGGATCAGTTCGCTCCAGGCCCGGGCGAACGAGAACCTCACCCTGGTCTCGCGCGGCGCGGTCTCCACCGCGGCCGGCGGCGACAAGTACGAGGCGGACTACACGAGCGGCATGGCCGACCTGGAGAAGCAGCTCACCCGGGCCGGGCAGCTCGCCGACGACGACGGGGGCAAGGGCCCGGTGCAGAAGGCCGCGGAGAGCGTGAAGGTCTGGAAGACCCAGCACAAGGACGCCCGGGCGACCGACGACCAGGGCGACTACGACGCGGCGCTGGAGAAGGTGATCGGCGCGAGCGACTCGACCGGCCAGTCCTTCGGCAAGGTCGACCAGGCGCTGGCGGCGGCCCTGGAGTGGGAGCGGCGCGAGTTCACCGAGGCGGCCGAGGACGGCCGGGGCGCCCTGTCCGGGCTGGCGGCCGGGGCGGCCGTGCTGGCCGTGCTGGCCGCCGCCGCGGCGCTGCTGGGCATCGGGCGCAGGCTTTCGGAGTACAGGTGATGAGGGGGATGAGGGGACGCGACGCGCACGGCGCGCACGAGGACGCGGCGGCCACAGGGAGTGCGATGAGCAGGCACGGAGCCGGGTCCGGCGCCGACGACACCGGTACGCACGGCGACGGTTCGCCGCCCGCGGGGGCCCGCGCGCTGCCCGCGGGCGACGGTGCGCCCCGCCCGGGGGCCGCTTCCGCGCACGCGGGCGAGAGCACACCGCACCCCGCCGCCCGCACCCTGCGCGGTGGCTGGCGGCTCGGGCTCGTCGCGCTGGGGGCGGCGGTGGCCCTCACCGCGGGGGCCGCGGTGCTGCCGCTGCCCGCGCAGGCCGGTCCGGACACGGTGACGGCCGCGCACGGCACCGCGGCCGCGGCCGCCGCGAAGGCCCCCGACTGCCAGAATCCCGAGCGGAGCCTGCGCGCGGACTCGGCGGACGGCCCGACGATCGAGAAGATCAAGGCGCGCGGCAAGCTGATCGCGGGCGTCGACCAGAACAGCTTCCGGTGGGGCTACCGCAATCCGGCCACCGGCCGGCTCGAAGGCTTCGACATCGACATCGTCAAGGCCATCGCGAAGGAGGTGCTGGGCGATGAGAACGACGTCATCTACCGGGCGATACCCACCAACCAGCGCATTCCGCTGCTGGAGGCCGGGAAGATCGACATCGTGGTGCGCACGATGACGGTCAACTGCGACCGGATCCGGAAGGTCGCGTTCTCCCACGCCTACTTCCAGGCCGGCCAGCAGGTGCTGGCCCCCAAGGAGTCCGGGATCACCGGGCACGACGCCTCCCTGAAGGGCAAGAAGGTCTGCACGGCCAGGGGCTCCACCGCCCTGGACGCCATGAAGAAGGAGTCGTACGGGGCGCTCTTCAACACCCCCGAACTGCTCGTCCCCAACCAGTTGGACTGCCTGGTGCGGCTCCAGCTCGGCCAGGTCGACGCGATCGTCACGGACAACGCGCTGGCGGCGAGCCAGGCGGCGCAGGACCCGGCGATCGAGCTCAAGGGCACCGGGCCGTTCACCGAGGAGTTCTACGCCGTCGCGACGAACAAGGAGGCCTCCGACCTGGTGCGCCGGATCAACAAGGTGCTGGCCGCCTACGGCAAGGGGCCGTGGCAGGAGTCGTACCGCGCGTGGCTGTCGGAGGACCTCAAGGGGCTCACCGGGCCGCCGGAACCGAAGTTCCTCGACTGAGCCCCGGGCGGGAGAGCGCCGTACCGGCACCACACGCAGCACCAGGCACACCGGAAGCAGGAGAGGTGATCGATGGGCGTCGCGGGATCGTCCCCCGGCCCGGCGGGCAGCGCCCGGGGTCCGGTGTTCGACCGGGACCTGGCCGACCGCGCGCTGGCGCGGCTCGGCGCCGAGCACGAGGCGATCGAGACGTCACTGCTCGCCCTCCAGGACCATGCGGGCCGGCGCCTGCTGGAGGGCGCGGAGCTGACCGGGGTCACCAAGGACCGGTGGGCGTCCGCCGAGCAGTCGATCGCACTGCTGTGGACGTACTTCGACGCGTACGCGGCGGCGCTCGCCCACGCCCGTGACGTACGGGCGCGGCGGCGCTGGCCGAGCCGCGAGGACCTGGTGGAGCTGACCGACGTCCTCACCGGCACGGGCGTCACCGTCTCCGGCGGCGCGCACGCGCACGGCGCCCCGCCCTCGGTCAACGGCCCGGCGAAGCTGTCCGAGCAGTTCTCGCTCGCCGATCTGGTCGCCCGGATGAACGAGCTGTACGCCGCGTCCCTGGACATGGTGGTGGCGGCCGACGCGGTGTGGTCGGCGCTGCCGGCCCGGATAGACCTGCTGGCGGCCGAGCTGCACCGCACGCGTTCGCTGGCGCACTCGGTGGGGGTGCGTCCCGGGGAGCACCCGGCGGGCGACGACCTGGAGTCGATCACCCGGGAGCTGGCGGCGCTGCGCGCCCAGGTGGTGTCGGACCCGCTGGCCTTCTGGCGCCCCGCGCCCGGCAGTTCGGCGCCCGGCGGCGGCCGCCCCGACACCGACCGCTACGACCGTGCGGCGCGCGCCCTGGAGGACGTGCGCCGGGAGGTCGACGCGGTGCTGACCGTACGGCAGGACGCCGAGCAGCGTCTCGTACGGCTGCGGGACGTGCTCTCGCGGGCGGACCGCACCCTCGCCGAGGCGCGGTCCGCGCGCGGCGAGGTGCTCGCGAAGATCGCCGCCTCCGAGGTGCCCGCGGTGAGCGGCCCGCCGACCGCCCTGCAGGAGCTCCTGGCGACGGCCGCCGAGTACCGCAGGCGCGCCCAGTGGCACCGGCTGTCGCCGCTGCTGGAATCGCTGGAGCGGGACGCCGAGAACGAACTGCTGCGCGCCCGCGAGTCGTTGACGGCCGTGACCGCCCCGCTGGCGGTCCGCGCCGAGCTGCGCGGCAGGCTGGACGCGTACCGGGCGAAGGTGGCCCGGCACGGCATGGCCGAGGACCCGCAGCTCGTCGAGCGCTACGACGCGGCCCGCCGGATGCTGTGGAGCGCGCCCTGCGACCTGCGGGTCGCCGAGCAGGCGGTGCTGCGCTACCAGGAGACGGCGCGGGACGTCCTCGCGCCCGGCCCGGCCGGGCCCGCCGCGCGTTCCGCGACCGGCCCCGCCCCGGCTGCCACGTACGAGCCCAACGACCGCACCGACGGGGGAAACCGATGAGTACGACCTGCCAGCGCCCCGGCTGCGGGGGCGCCTACGAGGACATGGGCGGCGGCGAGCTGTACTGCGACACCTGCGGGCTGGCCCCCGTGGTGTCGCCGAACGGGATGATCGCCCCGACCGCCACCGGCGTCACCGGCGGCGGCAGGGCGTCGTCCCGGGGCTCGGGCAGCGGCTCGGCGCAGTCCGGGTCGCGCGCCTCCTCGCAGGCGTCCCGCTCGTCGCGCTCGTCGACCTCCCGCCGCTCGGTGTCCGGCAGGCTCTCGCGCGCGCTCACCGGCTCGACGGCGTCCCGCTCGGTGTCCGTGCGCTCCTCGGGGAAGTCGACCGCCGCCTCCGGCCGCAGCCGGCTCGGCGCGGGCCTGGTCAGCGTGCCCGAGGTGCCGCGCCCCGACCCCCGCACGGCGATCATGGACAATCCGGAGGTGCCGGAGCGCAAGCGGTTCTGCTCGCGCTCGGAGTGCGGTGCGCCGGTGGGCCGTTCGCGCGGCGCCAGGACGGGCCGCACCGAGGGCTTCTGCACCAAGTGCGGCAACCCGTACTCCTTCGTGCCGAAGTTGAACGCCGGTGATGTGGTGCACGGCCAGTACGAGGTCGTGGGCTGCCTGGCGCACGGCGGCCTGGGCTGGGTCTACCTCGCCGTCGACAAGGCGGTCTCGGACCGCTGGGTGGTCCTCAAGGGCCTCCTGGACACCGGCGACCAGGACGCGATGGCCGCCGCGATCTCCGAGCGCCGCTTCCTCGCCGAGATCGAGCACTCCAACATCGTGCGCATCTACAACTTCGTGGAGCACCTGGACACCCGCACCGGCTCCCTCGACGGCTACATCGTCATGGAGTACGTGGGCGGCAAGTCGCTCAAGGAGATCGCCAACGAGCGCCGCGACGCCGGCGGCAAGCGCGACCCGCTGCCGGTCGAGCAGGCCTGCGCGTACGGCATCGAGGCGCTGGAGGCCCTGGGCCACCTGCACAGCCGCAACCTGCTCTACTGCGACTTCAAGGTCGACAACGCGATCCAGCAGCAGGACCAGCTCAAGCTGATCGACATGGGCGCGGTGCGCCGCATGGACGACGACGAGTCCGCGATCTACGGCACGGTCGGCTACCAGGCCCCCGAGGTCGCCGAGCTCGGCCCCTCGGTCGCCTCGGACCTGTACACGGTGGCGCGCACGCTCGCCGTCCTCACCTTCGACTTCCAGGGCTACACGAACGTCTTCGTGGACTGCCTCCCGGACCCGGACAACATTCCGGTCTTCCACCAGTACGAGTCCTTCTACCGCCTGCTCGTACGGGCCACCGACCCCGACCCGGCCCGCCGGTTCGCCTCCGCTTCGGAGATGGCCGACCAGTTGACCGGGGTGCTGCGGGAGGTCGTGGCGCTCCAGACGGGCAGGCCGCGGCCGTCGCTGTCCACGCTGTTCGGCCCGGAGCTGCGGGTCACGGACACCGGACTGTTCGCGGAACTGACGGGTTCCGTCTCGCAGTTGGGCGTACGGTCGCTGCCCGCGCCGCGCCGGACCGGGCGGGGCGCGGCACGGCGGCAGGGGGCCCCCGCGCCGGTCCCGGCGCAGCAGGGCGCGCCGCCCGCCCCCTCCGCCCCGCAGAGCGCCCCGGCCGGCCGGCCGGGCGCGCCGCTCCCGGCGCAGGCCGCCGCGTACGCCCCGACGCAGGGCGCGCTCCCCCTGCCGCCGCAGGCCCCCGGCGCGCCGCCCGCGCCGCAGGCCCCGCCCGGCGCCGCCCCGGCCGCGGCCGGCGCGGCCGGTTCCGTCGCGCCGGAGAACGCGCCCTCATACCTGGTGTCCCTGCACTCCGCCACCACCGCGCTGGCCCTGCCGGTGCCCCGGGTGGACCCGAACGACCCCAACGCCGGGTTCCTGGCGGGTCTGATGGCCTCCGCCCCGGCCGAGCTGCTCACGGCGCTCCAGCAGGCGCCGGGCGACTCGGTGGAGCGGCGGCTGCGCGAGCTGCGGGCCCGCCTGGAGATGGGCGACGTACCCACCGCCGCGCAGACCCTGGCCGACCTGGAGGCCGCCTACCCGGACGACTGGCGGGTGGTCTGGTACCGGGGCGTCGCCGCCCTCGCGGCCGGCGACAACGAGACGGCCGCCCTGTCCTTCGACGCGGTCTACGACGCGTTCCCCGGCGAGGCCGCGCCGAAGCTGGCGCTCGCGGTGTGCGCGGAGGTGCTGGGCCAACTGGACAACGCCGCCGAGTACTACCGCCTGGTGTGGACGACGGACCCCTCCTTCGTGAGCGCCGCCTTCGGCCTGGCCCGGGTGCAGCTCGCGGCGGGCGACCGGACCGGGGCCGTGCGGACGCTGGAGTCGGTGCCCGAGGCGTCGATCCACTACACGGCGGCCCGGGTGGCGGCCGTCCGGGCGAGGCTGCGGCGGCGCGCCGCGCACGAGCCGTTGATCGACGACCTGCTGGCGTCGGCGGCGCAGGTGGAGGCCCTCCAGGGGTTCGGCCTGGACGCCGTGCGGCGGGAACAGCTGGCCACCGAGGTGCTGGGTACGGCGCTGGACTGGGTACTCTCCGGTGGGCACGGGGCCCGCCCCGTGCAGACCGCGCTGCTCGGCAGCCCGCTGGACGAACGGGGCCTGCGTTTCGGGCTGGAACGCTCGTACCGGGTGCTCGCACGGCTCGCGCAGCGCGGCGACGAGAGGATCGACCTGGTGGAGCGGGCCAACCGCCTCCGCCCCCGGACTTGGGTGTGATGATGTCGCAGACGCACCAGTTGTCGGCCTGCCCCCGCTGCGAGGAGCCGCTGGAAGCGGGCGACTCGTTCTGCGAGGAGTGCGGGTACGACCTGACGGCCGTGCCGGAACCCCCGGCCGACCGGCCGACGGTGGCCGTCGGGAGCCACGACCCGGGACCGTACGGGCCCGGGTCCCCGGCGCCGGGGCGCGGGGCCGACGGCGGCGGCACGGACCGCCCCGCGGGCACGGAGCCGGCCGCCGGGGCGTACGCGGGCGCCGGGCAGCCCGCGCATCCGCCGACCCGGGACGCCTCCGCACCGGACTTCGGCCCGGGGCACCCGCGGGGCGCCGCAGACCCGCAGGGCCCCGGACACCCGCAGGCCGCCGCAGACCCGCAGGGCCCCGGACACGGGCAGAGCTCCGGGCACCCGCAGGGCTCCGGCGTGCCGGACGACGACGGCGGCGAGGAGACCGCGGACATGCCCGTCGTGGAGCAGCCGGACCGGCCGGCCGGCGACGACTACCCCCTGCCCGCGCCCGCCGCCGCCCAGAAGGTGTGCGTGGCCTGCCGGGCCGGGCGCATCGACACCGACGGCTACTGCGAGAACTGCGGCCACGCCCAGCCCCGCGAGCGCGACCACCAGGAGTACGAGCTGGGCACGGTCGCCGCGGTCAGCGACCGGGGGCTGCGCCACCACCGCAACGAGGACGCGTTCGCCGTCTCGGAGGCGGCGCTCGCGGACGGCTCGACCGCCACGATCGCCGTGGTCTGCGACGGGGTGTCCTCCGCGACCCGCCCCGACGAGGCGTCCGCCGCCGCCGCGGCCGCAGCCGACGCCTCGCTCCGGGCGGCGCTGCCCCGCGGCACGCACCCCCAGCAGGCCCTGCACGAGGCGATCCTGGCGGCCGCCGAGGCCGTCAACACGCTCGCCGCGCAGCAGGCGCAGCCCATGGAGCACGACCCGCACCGCCACCAGAACGCGCCCGCCTGCACCCTGGTCTCCGCGATCGTCGCCGGCGGCCTGCTGGTCGTCGGCTGGATCGGCGACAGCCGGGTGTACTGGGTGCCCGACGACCGCTCCGCCCCGCCGTCCCGGCTCACCGAGGACGACTCGTGGGCGGCGCAGATGGTGGCGGCGGGTCTGATGGGCGAGGCCGAGGCGTACGCCGACGACCGGGCGCACGCGATCACCGGCTGGCTGGGCGCGGACGCGTACGAGATCGATCCGCACACCGCCTCGTTCAAGCCGGACCGGCCGGGAGTGGTCGTCGTCTGCACGGACGGGCTGTGGAACTACGCGGAGTCCGCGCACGAGATGGCGCGGGCGGTCCCCCCCGACGCCGGGACCCGGCCGCTGCACAGCGCGCAGGTGCTGGTCGGGCACGCGCTCGACGGCGGGGGCCACGACAACGTAACAGTGGCGGTCGTGCCGTTCCCGATGCCGTCGCAGGGGGCAGGCTCCGCCTACGCGTAGGCGGGCGTCCCCCACGGACGCCCGTCGCCGGGCCGGCCGCCCCTCGCCCCCCACCCACAGGATTCCGCAGGTTCGCACTCTCCGCAGGACTCACCAGGAGCCGATTCGATGGCCAATTTCGCCAAGTCCAACGTGCCGCAGTTCTCCGTCGACGTGTACCAGAACGAGTTCCTGCCGGAGGGCGGCCGGGAGGTCAACGCGATCGTCACGGTGACCTCGACCGGCGGCGGCACCAGCGGCGGCGCACCCCTGACGGGTGCGTCCGGCGTGCCCTCCGCGATACCCGGAGCCGGCCCCGCGGCGGCCGTGGTGATCATGGTGGACTGTTCCGGTTCGATGGACTACCCGCCGACGAAGATGCGCGGCGCCCGGGACGCCACGGCCGCGGCGATCGACGCGCTGCGCGACGGGACCGCCTTCGCGGTGGTCGGCGGCACCCATCTGGCCAAGGAGGTCTACCCGGGGCAGGGCAGGCTGGCGGTGGCCGACGCGACCACCCGCGCCCAGGCCCAGGGGGCGCTGCGCTCGCTCACCGCGGGCGGCGGCACCGCGATCGGCACCTGGCTGCGGCTGGCCGACCGGCTCCTCGCCACCTCGCAGGCCCCGATCCGGCACGGCATCCTGCTGACCGACGGCCGCAACGAGCACGAGTCGCCCCAGGACCTGGCCGCCGCGCTGGAGGCCGTCGCGGGCCGTTTCACCTGCGACGCCCGCGGGGTGGGGACGGACTGGGAGGTGAAGGAGGTCACCGGCATCGCCTCCGCGCTCCTCGGCACGGCGGACATCGTCGCGGACCCGGCGGGGCTCGCCGCAGACTTCACGCGGATGATGGAGAACGCGATGGGCAAGGAGGTCGCGGACGTGAACCTGCGGCTGTGGACCCCGGTCGGCGTGGAGATCAAGTTCGTCAAGCAGGTCGCCCCGACGGTCGAGGAGCTGACCTCCCGCAGGAGCGAGGCGGGTCCCCGCGCCGGAGACTACCCGACGGGTTCCTGGGGTGACGAGTCGCGCGACTACCACGTGTGCGTGACGGTGCCGCAGGCCGGTGTGGGCCAGGAGATGCTGGCCGCGCGGGTCTCGCTGATCCTCCCGGACGCGGCGGGCGGCGCCCCGACGACCCTGTCGCAGGGGCTGGTGCGCGCGGTGTGGACGGACGACATGGCGGCCTCCACCTCGATCAATCCGCAGGTCGCCCACTACACGGGCCAGGCGGAACTCGCGCAGGCGATCCAACAGGGGCTGGATGCCCGGAAATCGGGCGATTTCGACGGTGCCACGGCCAAACTGGGACGGGCGGTGCAGCTCGCGGCGGCCTCGGGGAACGCGGATACTGCGAAACTGCTTGCGAAGGTGGTGGACGTCGTCGACGAGGCGACGGGTACTGTGCGGCTGAAGGCGAAGGTCGCGGAAGCGGACGAGATGACTCTCGAAACCCGGTCCACGAAGACCGTCCGAGTAAAGAAGTAAATCCAGTACAACCGTTTTCGATCACGAGTTGTCTCAAGGGATCCACGGATTTCACGAGACTGTGTACGGCCTGCGGGCCGGACGAGGAGAGGGGGAAGCGCCGACATGCCGACCTGCCCGAACGGACACCAGTCGGGTTCCGACGACTGGTGCGAGGTCTGCGGCCATCGCATGGCCGGCGCCGCGCCGCCGCCCCCGCCGCCCGGTTACGGATATCCACAGCCCGACCCGGGGTACGGCCCGGACGCCACCGCGCAGGCCGAGCTCTGCCCGCAGTGCCGCACGCCGCGCGAGCCGATGGCGCCGTACTGCGAGGAGTGCCGGTGGAACTTCCTCACCCAGCAGGCGACGTACGCGCAGCCGCCGCAGCAGCACATGCAGCAGCAGGGGTACGGACAGCAGGGGCGCGACCCGTACGAGTACCAGGGGTCCCGGCCCTCGCAGCTGAACCGTCCCGCCGAGCCGTACCAGCAGGGCGGCTACCAGCAGGAGTACCAGCAGCAGGGGCCTCCCGGGCAGCAGGGCCACGGCCAGCAGCACGGCGGGGGCGGTGACGAGGACTGGATGCTGCCGCCGCCGTCGCAGCAGCAACAGCAGGGCGGCTACGGGTATCCGCAGCAGGGCCAGCAGGGCGGCGGGCAGTGGTCGGCCACCGTGAGCCCGGACCGCGACTACTTCATGGCGATGATGCAGCGCAGCGGCCCGGAGGCGGGCGGCCTCAACCTGCCCGCGTACTCGCCCGAGCAGCAGATCCAGCTCAGCGGCCGCAACCAGATCACCATCGGGCGGCGCCGGCACTCCACCGGCGAGTCCCCGGACGTGGACCTCGCGGTGCCGCCGGAGGACCCGGGCGTCTCGCACCAGCACGCGGTGCTGGTGGAGCAGCCGGACGGGTCGTGGGCGGTCGTCGACCAGAACTCGACGAACGGCACGACGATCAACGGCGGCGAGGACCCGATCCAGCCGTACGTGCCCGTCCCCCTGAACGACGGGGACCGGGTGCACGTCGGCGCCTGGACGACGATCCGCATCCACCGGGGCTGAGGCCCCGGGGCCCGGGGCTCAGCCCCCGGGCCCCAGGAGCGGCCACGCGTACGGGCCCGCCGCGTCGTCCAGCCAGGCCCACTGGCCGCTCGGCGTCACCGTGACCCCGAAGCGCTCGCGCCGCGGGCGGCCCTCCAGGTGCCAGAGGGCGAGCGCCTCGTGCGGGTCGAGGCTGTTCGTGCTCAGCGAGAGCAGGAAGCGGAAGAGGTCGTCGTCGAGCGCCGTGCGCGGCAGGCCTCCCGTGTAGCGCGGGGCCGGCGCCGTGAGTCCGCCGCGCAGCGGGACGAAGTACGCGGGGGTGGGCAGGAAGCGCCCCTCCGCGTGTCCCGCGTCGCGCACCCGCAGCGCGATCAGGCCCGTCGACAGCGGCGCCAGGATCCGCGCGCCCGGCACGCACTGGCTGAGCCAGTCCGGGGGCACCGACGGCACCGCGCAGGTGGCCGTGATCCGGTCGTAGGGGGCGCGCCGCGGGCAGCCCCGGGCGCCGTCGCCGGTCTCGACCGTCGGCGCCCAGCCGGCCCGGCGCAGGTGCGAGCGGGCCGCGTCCGCGGTCTCCGGGTCGAGGTCGACGGAGGTGACCTGCTCCTCGCCGAGGCGGTGCGCGAGCAGGGCGGCGTTGTAGCCGGTGCCGGCGCCGATCTCCAGGACGCGGTGGCCGTCGCGCACCTCCAGTTCGTCCAGCATCCGCGCCATCAGCGAGGGCTGGCTGCTGGAGGAGAGCAGGACGCCGTCGCGCACCCGGGTGGCGAGCGGGACGTCGGCGTAGACGCCGCGCAGCCAGCGGGCCCGGCGGCGCGGGTCGGGGTCCTCGGACCACAGGCGTTCGTACCCGCCGGGCCCCGGGCGGAACCAGTACGGCACGAACAGGTGCCGGGGCACGTCGGTGAAGGCGGCCCGCCAGGCCGGGTCCTTCAGTGCTCCGGCCGCGGCGATCTCGGTGACGAGGGCGGCCCGCTCGTCGGCGTACGGGTGGGGGCCGCCGGACTCCGCTGTTGCGCCCATGTGCCCACTGTGGCGCGGGCACCGCCCCCTTGGCGAGAGGGCCCTAGGACCCGAGTCCTCGGCCGGGGCGTCTGAGACGATGGAGAGGTGAACGAGATTCCGCGGGGAACGCTTCAGGAGCAGACCTTCTACGAGCAGGTCGGCGGGGAGGAGACCTTCCGTCGCCTGGTGCACCGCTTCTACCGGGGCGTCGCCGAGGACCCGTTGCTGCGGCCGATGTACCCGGAGGAGGACCTCGGTCCGGCCGAGGAGCGCTTCCGGCTGTTCCTGATGCAGTACTGGGGCGGCCCCCGCACGTACAGCGACGAGCGCGGGCATCCGAGGCTGCGGATGCGGCACGCGCCGTTCCGGGTGGACCGGGCGGCGCACGACGCGTGGCTGCGGCACATGCGGGACGCGGTCGACGAGCTGGGGCTGGCCGCGGAGCACGAGCGGCAGTTGTGGAACTACATGACGTACGCCGCCGCCTCCATGGTCAACACGGAGGGCTGAACCACCCCGGGTGACCGCAGAGTTGGACGAATCCGCCCGCCGTTGACCGGCATGCGGTGATCCGCCGCCGGAATACGATCACGATCAGGTCAAGGCGGAACGGTAAGCGGTTTCCGTCCCTCTGTTCCTCTGACAGCATCCCGGGAGGGTTCCACGGAGCCCTCCCACGCGGCGGGTCAGGGGGACAGGTGACGGGGTTTGTCTTTCTGCGGGTGCGCGCGCACCGGCTGCTGCTCGCGGCGGCGCTGCTCGCGGTCCTGCTGACCACCGCGGTACTGGCGGCGCTGACCGCCTTCTCCGGTTCCATCGGGGACGCGGGACTGCGCCGCTCGCTCGGCTCCCGCGACGCCTCCGCGGCCGCGCTGACCGTCACCAGCAGCGCCGTCACCGAAGCGCGGCGCGCCGACGCCGACGAGGTCGTGCGGGAGGCGGCGCGGCGCACCTTCGACGGACTGCCGACCCGCGTCGACGCCCTGAACCAGTCCGGGAGTTACGCGCTCCCGCGCACCCTGGGCCCCGCCGCGTCCCCGGGCGGCGAACCCGGCCTCACGAGGTTCGCCGGGCTCGACCGGGACCGGGTGCGGCTGACCGCCGGGAGCTGGCCCGGGGCCGCGCCGAAGAGCGCGGACAGCGGCACCGTCATCGAGGTGGCGCTGCCCGACAACGCTGCCAAGGTGCTGAAGCTCACCCCGGGCCCCGCGGTCGTCACCCTCACCGACCGCCTCTCGGGCCCCGCCCGGAAGATCCGCGTCACCGGCCTGTACGAGCCGCGGAAGCCCTCCGACCCGTACTGGAAGCTGGAGGAGCTGAACGGGCGCGGCATCCGCAGCGCCACCTTCACCTCCTACGGGCCGCTGCTCGCCGACCCCGCCC
Source organism: Streptomyces sp. NPDC088745 (assembly GCF_044751045.1). Taxonomy (NCBI): domain Bacteria; kingdom Bacillati; phylum Actinomycetota; class Actinomycetes; order Kitasatosporales; family Streptomycetaceae; genus Streptomyces; species Streptomyces sp. NPDC088745. The sequence goes on along the minus strand of NZ_JBIVLB010000008.1, from coordinate 309,196 downwards.
TGCTGCGTTCGGCCACCGTGTCCTTCGGCAGCGTCGCCTGGATGGTCACCGCGGACTTCCGCGCCGTGGACACCCGGCGGATCGGCGCGCTGCGGGAGGCCGCCGTCGGGGGCGCCGCGTACGTCGAGGCCACCGCGCCGTTCAAGGGGGCGGTGGCCGTCGCCAACGGGCTGCCCCAGGTGCTGGACCAGGCGCAGCGGGCCCTGCTGGTGTCGCGTTCGACGCTGCTGATCGTCTCCCTGCAACTGATGCTGCTGGCCGGTTACGCGCTGCTGCTCGTCGCGCGGCTGCTGAGCGCCGAGCGGGCGGGCGAGACCTCGCTGCTGATCGCGCGGGGCGGCTCCCGGCAGCGCGTCGTGGCCCTGTCCGCCATCGAGGCCGCGCTGCTCGCGCTGCCCGCCGCCGTGCTCGCGCCGCTGCTGGCGGGCCCGCTGGCCCGGCTGCTCTCGGAACAGGGCGCACTCGGGCGGATCGGGCTCTCGCTGGAGGCGGCGGGCCCGACGCCGGGGATCTGGGCCGTCGGCATCGCGGTGGGCGTCGGGTGCGCGCTCGCCGTGGTGGCCCCGGCGCTCGCCGCGGGCCGCGAGAAGAAGGGCCGTTCGGTGCCCGCGCCGATGAAGGCGGGCGCGGACGTGGCCCTGCTGGTGGTCGCGGCCGTCGCCTACTGGCAACTGGACCGGCAGACCTCCGGCGCCGGACCGCTGTCCGGCGACCGCACCGGCGAACTGGGCGTGGACCCGCTGCTGGTCGCCGCGCCCGCGCTGGCCCTGCTGGCCGGAACCGTGCTGACGCTGCGGCTGCTGCCGCCGCTGGCCCGGCTGGCGGAGAAGCGGGCGGCGAGCGGCCGTGCGCTGCCCGTGGCGCTGGCCGGCTGGCAGCTCAGCCGGCGGCCGCTGCGCGGGACCGGGCCCGTGCTGCTGCTGGTGCTGGCCGTCGCGATGGGCATGCTCGCCATCGGGCAGGGCGCGTCCTGGAACCGTTCGCAGGAGGACCAGGCGGACTTCCGCGCCGGGGCCTCCCTCCGGATCACCGGCAGCACCGACTCCGGTTCGGGCGCGGGGGCCGCGTACCTGAAGACCCCCGGGGTGACCTCGGCCGCGCCCGCCGTGCGCCGCACGGTTCCGCTGTCGGGCGACCGGACGGCGACCCTGCTGGCGCTGGACACCGCGCAGGCCGACGAGGGCCTGCTGCTGCGCGAGGACCTCGTCGAGGGCGGCGCCCCGGCCGTCGGCACGCTGACCGCCGCCCTGCGCGGCAGCGACCTGAAACGCCACGGCGTCCCGGTCCCCGCGGGCGACCGGTTCCGGCTGGACCTGACGCTCGGCCGCTCGTCCGGCGCCGCCTCCACGACCCGGGCGGAGATCCAGGTCGTCGTGGAGGACCGGTACGGCACCGCCCACCGGCTGCCCGCCGGGGCGCTGACCGCCGACACGCGCCCCCACGTGCTGACCGCGGACCTGGCCGCGGCGGGCGACCCGCCCCGGCCCCTGTACGTGACGGGGCTGGAGGCGACGCTCCCGAGGCCCGCCGGGAAGCCGGAGTACCTGGACCTGGCCCTGACGGCGGTCCGGGCCGCGGACGGCACCGCCGTGCCCCGGCCGGCCCGGCTGGACTGGATGGGCGCCTCGGTCACCGTGGGGGCGGAGAACGACGCGGCGGGCGCCAACCCCCACGCCGAGGCCGGCGTCGCCGTCCGGGAGCCGGGCGCCTCGCTGCTGCGGGCCGCCTTCGACACCGGGGCGAACAAGCCCGAGGACGCCTTCTCCGCCCAGATCCCCGTGTCCACCGTGCGGCTCAGCGCGACCGGCCCCCGGCCGGGCCCGCTGCGGGCCCTGGCCACCGACTCCTTCCTGGCGTCGGCCGGCGCCAGGGCCGGTTCCGACATCGACCTCGACCTGTCCGGCACCACCCTGACCGTCCGCGTCGCCGGCACCCTGCGGCAACTGCCCACCACCGGCCCGGCCACCCTGCCGGGCGGCAGCCCGAAGGAGGCCGAACGCGACGGCGACGGCCTGCTGCTGGACCTGAACGCCCTCAACCGGGAGCTGACCCGGCAGCAGGCGACGACCCCGCAGCCCGACGAATGGTGGCTGGCCACCGCGCCGGGCCGGGCCGCGCAGGCCGCCGCCGAGCTGCGCGAGCGCCCCGACCTCGACCCCTCCCAGGTGGTCGTGCGGGACGAGACCCTGCGCGAGCTGGCGGACGACCCGCTCGGGGCGGGCCCCCAGGCGGCCCTCCTCGCGGTGGCCGTGGTGGCGGCGCTGCTCGCCGCGGTCGGCTTCGCGGTCGGCGCGATGGGCTCGCTGCGGGAGCGGACCGCGGAGTTCGCCGTGCTGCGGGCGCTCGGCACGCCGCCGCGGCAACTGGCCCGGCTGATCGCCGCCGAGCAGTCCCTGCTGATCGGCGTCGCGCTGGTCGTGGGCGTGGCCCTGGGCGCCGTGCTGACCCGGGCGGTGGTCCCGCTGATCGTACTGACCGGGCAGGCCACCCAGCCGCTGCCCCACGTCCTGGTGCACCTGCCCGCCGGGCAGGTCGCCGTGCTGCTGGCGGGCGTCGTCGCCGTACCGCTGCTGGTGGTGCTGCTGCTCGCGCTGCGCCGCGGCGACCCCGCCACCACCCTGCGCTTCCAAGGAGGCGGCAACTGATGAGCCACCGCGCTGTCGCCCCCTGGGTGCGCACCCGGCTGCGCACCGCGCCCGGCGCCGCCGTCGCGCTGGGCGTGCTGGTCCTGGTCACGGCCTTCCTCGCGGCCGCCTATCCCCGGGCGGTGGACCGGTACCAGGACGCCGGGCTGCGTCACGCGCTCGGCACCGCGCCGTCCGAGCAGCGGGCCGTGCAGGTCACCCTCGACCCCTCGTCCGTCCCGGACGGCCGGCTGGTCAGGACGCCCGAGAAGCTCCGCGGCACGCTCCAGGAGATCGTGCGCACGCTCCCGGCGCCGCTGACGGCGGACCTCGCCGACTCCGCGTACGGGGTCCGCGCCCACCAGCCGCTGGTCGGCCAGGACAAGTGGCTGCCCCGGCTCAGCCTGGAGCCGGCCGAACTCGCCCTGTCCACGCGCTCGGACCTGGCCCGGCACTCCCGGCTGGTCGAGGGACGGGCCGCCGTGCACCCGCCTTCCGGGGCCGGGGCCGGGGACGACTTCACCGCGGACGGCCCCGAGGTGGCGCTGGAGGGCGTGGTCACCCGGGCGACCGCCCGTGACCTGCGCATCAAGGTCGGCGCGGTGCTGCATCTCGCCCAGAAGAGCGGCGGGGGCAACACGGCGGTGCGCGTCACCGGCATCGTCGAGCCGCTGCGCCCCGCGTCCATGTACTGGGACGTCCGCCCGAGCCTGCACACCCCGGTGGTCAAGGCCGCCGACATGTCGGGCGAGACCGACTTCTGGTCGGCCGAGGTGCTGCTGCCGCTGGAGGCCGGGCCCGACCTGCCCGCCGGACGGACCGAACCGGCCCCCTTCTGGGACCTCGCGCCCCGCACGGACGCCCTCACCGCACCGGACGCCGGGCCGCTGACCAGCGCGGTCGCCTCCCTGGAGAGCGGTCCCGCGCAGAGCCTGCTGCGCGAGCGGGCCCGGGTGACGACCGTCCTCACCACCGACCTGGAGACCCTGGTCGCCCGTCATCTGGCCAGCCGCGCCACCATCGACCCGGTCGTCGCCGTCGCCGGATACGGCATCGGTACGGTCGCGGGAGTCGTCCTGCTCATGATGGGCGCGCTCGCCTCCGCCCGCCGCCACGGCGAACTGGCCCTGCTGCGGGCCCGCGGCGGTTCGGTGCGGGGCATGGCGGGGCGGCTGTGCGCCGAGCTGGCCGTGGTGGCGGTGCCCGCGGCGGCCGTCGGCTGGCTGGCCGCCTGGCTGCTGCTGCCGGGCGCGCGCACCACGGCGTCGGTGCTGGCCGCGGCGGCCGTCGCGGCGACCGCGGTGGCGGGACTGCCGGTCCGGGCCGCCGTGGCCCACCTGCGGCCCAGGACCCACGGGGAGCGCGCCGACCTGGTCCGGGCGAAGCCGTCCCGGCGGCGCACCGTCGTCGAGCTCACCTTCGTCGCCCTGACGGCGGGCGCGATCGCCGCGCTGAGCCGCCGCGGCACCGGGAGCGGCGCCGACGGGCTGGTCAGTGCGGCTCCGGTGCTCGTCGCGGTGATCGCCTCCTTCGTCCTCGTACGGCTGTACCCGCTGCCCCTGCGGCTGGCGGCGCGTCCGGCGGCCCGGCGCCGGGGGGCCGTCGGGTTCCTGGCGGCGGCCCGGTCGGGGCGCGCCCCGGCCACGGCGACGCTGCCGCTGCTGGCCCTGCTGATCGCCCTGTCCACGGCCGCGTTCGGCGGTTCCGTCCTGGCCGGGGTGTCGGACTCGCGGGACCGGGCCGCCACGGTGACGGTCGGCGCGGACGCCATGTTGCGCCGCAACGTGGGCTCGTTCGACGCGGGGACGGTCGCCGAGGTGCGGCGGACGGCCGGGGTGCGGGACGTCAGCCCGGTCGGCGTCGACTACCGCCTGTCGCTCCAGGACCGGCAGCCCGACGTCACGCTGGTCGCCGTCGACCCGGACTCGTACGCGAAGCTGTCCCGTCACACCGGCATCGGCGAGTTCGACCCGGGAGCGCTGGCCCCGCGGGGCCGGGTGTTCCCCGTGCTCGCCTCGCCGAAGACGGCCGAGCGGCTGGCGGGGAAGAAGGACCTGGCGCTGCGCAGTGTCGTCCTCGGCTCCTTCACGACGCGCCTGGGCGGCACCTTGTCGGCGACGCCCGTCATGGACGAACGGGAGTTCCTGGTGATCGACAAGGCGGCGCTCCCGGGCTTCAGGCCGTCCACCCTGATGATCACGGGCAGCGGTTTGGACAAGAAGGCGCTGCGGGCGCTGGCGGGCCGGGACGCGGTGGTCGCACTGCGCACCGAGGCCCGTGCCGAGCTCAGCGACCCGCCGTTGCAGCGGGGTGCCGAGCAGGTGTACACGGCGGCGATCGCGGCCGGGGCGGGCTTCGCGGTGCTGGCCGTGCTGCTGTCGCTGCTGCAGAGTTCCCCGGAGCGCGGCGCGCTGCTGGCGCGGTTGCGCACGATGGGCCTGACCCGCAGGCAGAGCAGACGGCTGCTGGTCTTCGAGTCGCTGCCGCAGGCGCTGCTCGCGGCCTGCGGCGGGGCGCTGGTGGGCTGGACGGCGATCGCCCTGCTGTCCCCGAGCATCGACCTGGCCACGCTGGCCCTGGCCACGCACACGCACTGGGTGGGCACCGCCGCGGCCCCGCTGCGCACGGACGGCTGGTCGCTGCTGGTGCCGGCCGTGGCGGTGGTGGGCATCGCGACGGGTGTGGCGGCCCTCCAGGCGTGGTGGTCCACGCGGCGCACCACGACGACAGAACTCAGGGCAGGAGACGCTCGATGACCGATGCGATGACCGGCGCGACTTCCGGTACGGCCTCCGGCACGGGGTCCGGTACGGCGACGACCCTGGCGGATCTGGAGCGGGCGGCCGCCTCCCGGCGGGCGAAGCCCGCGTTCGGGCATGACGCGCTGATCGCCTGCGACCGGCTGGTGCGGGTGTTCACCACCGACGGGGTGGAGGTGCAGGCCCTCCAGGGGCTCGATCTGCTGGTCCAGGAGGGCGATCTGATGGCCCTGGTCGGCGCGTCCGGCAGCGGCAAGTCGACGCTGATGAACATCCTCGCCGGGCTGGACGAGCCGACGGCCGGCGCGGCGAAGGTGGCGGGCTGCGACCTGCTGGCGATGGGCGCCAAGGAGCGGCTGCACTACCGGCGCAACGTGGTCGGCTTCATCTGGCAGCAGACCGCCCGCAACCTGCTGCCGTACCTGACGGCGGCCCAGAACGTGGCGCTGCCCATGCAGTTGAAGGGGCGCGGCAAGAACGCGGAGCGCGTCGCCCGGGTGGACCACCTGCTGGCGATGATGGAGGTCGCCGAGCTCCGCGACCGGCGGCCCGCGCAGATGTCGGGCGGCCAGCAGCAGCGGGTGGCCATCGCGGTGGCGCTGGCCAACGAACCGTCCGTACTGCTCGCGGACGAGCCGACCGGCGAGCTGGACTCGGTGACCGCCGAGCAGATCTTCGCCGCGTTCCGGCGGGCGAACGAGGAGCTGGGCACCACCGTCGTCATCGTCACCCACGACCAGACGGTGGCCGACGAGGTCCGGCGCACCGTCGCCATCCGCGACGGCCGCACCTCGACCGAGGTGCTGCGCCGCACGGAGGTGGACGCCGCGACCGGCCAGGAGTCGGTGGTCGCACGCGAGTACGCGATGCTGGACCGGGCCGGGCGGCTGCAGCTCCCGCAGGAGTACACGGAGTCGCTGGACATGCGGCACCGGGTGATGCTGGAGCTGGAGTCGGACCACATCGGGGTGTGGCCGGACGACCAGAAGTAACGGGCCGGCCTCCGGCGCCTCCCTGGGAGGCGCGGGGTTTCAGGCGGGGGTGACCTGGAGCGCGCCCAGTCCGCCCGTGACCCCGCGCAGGGCGATCTCCCCGTAGGGCGTGCGCAGCCGCAGCCACGCGCCCGCCGCGAAGAGCGCCACCGGCACCCCGGGGCGCAGGAAGCCCAGCGACTGGGCCGCGTGCACGGCGCGCAGCGGCAGTTCGGTGCCGGCGAGGGTCCGCGACCAGATGTCGGCCCCGATCCGGTCCCGGGCCTGACGGGTCCGCCCGGCCTCCCCCAGCTCCTCGTCCCGGGCGCGGAACTCGGCGACGGCCGCCGCGACCACGCCCCGCATGGCCCCGGCGTCCGGGACGCCCTCGACCCGGTGCCAGCCGCCGCGCGGCGGGAGCAGACCGGCCCACGGCGGCCCGGTGACGGCCTGGGGGACCCGTACCGCGGGCGCGGCGTCCTCGATGCCGTCGAGGAGCTCACCGGCGGAGACGGTGACGTCCAGGTCCGCCGGCCGGGCGAGGCGCGCGGCGCGGACGGCAAGGACGTCGAAGGACGGCGGGCGGCCGAAGACGGCGAGCGCGCCGCCGTGCGCCTGGAGGCGGACGGCGGCGGCCCGGTCGTACCGCAGCAGACGGCCCAGGAAGGCGGCGAGGTCCGCCGCCTCCCCGGGTCCTTCGAGCTCCAGCGTCAGGGCTCCCGCCCGCACGTTCACGCCGCCACGGCCTTGCCGCGGCCGGTGACGTCGGCGGGCGTCGCGGAGTCGTCCAGGTACTCCAGCAGGAAGGACTTCTCCTCGGCGGTGATCCGCCGCGGCCGGCCCGCCGCCAGGTCGAACGGGACGACGACCGTGGACGCCCGGACGTACACCTGCTCGGGGTCCTTGATCTCGTACGCGATCGTCAGGGACGCCGCGCCGATCTTCGTGACCCAGGACTCGATGCGCACCGGCTCGTGCCGGTGCACCAGGGGCCGCACGTAGTCGATCTCGTGCCGGGCGACGACGGACCCGCCCGTGAAGGACGCGCTGCCCTCCCCCGGCGCGAGCCGGAACATGAAGTCGATCCGCGCCTCTTCCAGGTACCGCAGGAAGACGACGTTGTTGACGTGCCCGAAGGCGTCCATGTCCGACCAGCGCAGGGGGCAGGAGTAGATGTGGCGTGCCACTGGCTATCAGCCTCGGGTCAGCTTCTTGTAGGTGGCGCGGTGCGGGCGGGCCGCGTCGGCGCCCAGCCGCTCGACCTTGTTCTTCTCGTACGACTCGAAGTTGCCCTCGAACCAGTACCACTTGGACTCGCCCTCGTACGCGAGGATGTGCGTCGCCACCCGGTCCAGGAACCAGCGGTCGTGGGAGATCACGACCGCGGCGCCGGGGAACTCCAGGAGCGCGTTCTCCAGCGAGGAGAGGGTCTCGACGTCGAGGTCGTTGGTGGGCTCGTCGAGGAGGAGCAGGTTGCCGCCCTCCTTGAGGGTCAGCGCCAGGTTGAGGCGGTTGCGCTCACCGCCGGAGAGGACGCCGGCCGGCTTCTGCTGGTCCGGGCCCTTGAAGCCGAAGGCGCTGACGTACGCGCGCGAGGGCATCTCGACCTGGCCGACGTTGATGTAGTCCAGCTCGTCGGAGACGACGGCCCACAGCGACTTCTTCGGGTCGATGTTGGCGCGGCCCTGGTCGACGTAGCTGATCTTGACGGTGTCGCCGACCTTGATGGAGCCGCTGTCCGGCTTCTCCAGGCCCTGGATCATCTTGAACAGCGTGGTCTTGCCGGCGCCGTTCGGGCCGATGACGCCCACGATGCCGTTGCGCGGCAGGGTGAAGCTGAGGTCGTCGATGAGGACCTTGTCGCCGAAGGCCTTGGAGAGGTTCTCCACCTCGACGACGATCGAGCCCAGTCGCGGGCCCGGCGGGATCTGGATCTCCTCGAAGTCCAGCTTCCGCATCTTGTCGGCCTCAGCCGCCATCTCCTCGTACCGGGCGAGACGGGCCTTGGACTTGGTCTGACGCCCCTTGGCGTTGGACCGCACCCACTCCAGCTCTTCCTTGAGGCGCTTGGCGCGCTTCTCGTCCTTCTTGCCCTCGACCTTGAGGCGGGTGGCCTTCTTGTCGAGGTACGTGGAGTAGTTGCCCTCGTAGGGGATGGCGCGGCCGCGGTCGAGTTCGAGGATCCACTCGGCGACGTTGTTCAGGAAGTACCGGTCGTGGGTGACGGCCACGACGGCGCCCGGGTACTTCGCGAGGTGCTGCTCCAGCCAGTTCACCGACTCGGCGTCCAGGTGGTTGGTGGGCTCGTCAAGGAGGAGCAGGTCCGGGGCCTCGATGAGCAGCTTGCACAGCGCCACGCGGCGCTTCTCGCCACCGGAGAGGTTGGTGACGGGCCAGTCGCCGGGCGGGCAGCCCAGGGCGTCCATGGCCTGCTCCAACTGGGCGTCGAGGTCCCAGGCGTTGGAGTGGTCCAGGTCCTCCTGGAGCTTGCCCATCTCCTCCAGGAGCTCGTCGCTGTAGTCGGTCGCCATGAGCTCGGCGACCTCGTTGAAGCGCTTGAGCTTGCCCATTTGCTCGGCGGCGCCGTCCTGGACGTTCTCCAGCACGGTCTTCGACTCGTCGAGCTTCGGCTCCTGCATGAGGATGCCGACGCTGTAACCGGGCGAGAGGAACGCGTCGCCGTTGGACGGCTGCTCCAGACCGGCCATGATCTTGAGAACGGTGGACTTGCCCGCACCGTTGGGGCCCACCACACCGATCTTCGCGCCGGGCAGGAAGTTCAGGAAGACGTCGTCGAGAATCACCTTGTCGCCGTGCGCTTTACGCGCCTTGCGCATGGTGTAGATGAACTCAGCCAAGAGAAACCGTCCGGCAGATCGTGGGGTGGGCAGATACACCCCATCTTGCCTGACGTCACTCCCCCGGCGGTAACCGGATAACTGCCGGGGTGCCGGACGCGGGGCCCGGCGCGGGGGGCCGGGGGCCTGTCCTGGCAGGCCCCCGGGGGTGCCGTGGGTCTTCCGGGGGCGGTCAGTTCCCGTCGGGGGCGGGGGCGGGTTCCTTCTTGCGGAGCAGGACGACCGCTCCGGTGCCCAGGACCAGCAGGCCCAGGGCGGAGTAGAGGATCGCGGTGGTGGCGCCCGAGGCGCCGGTCTCGGCCAGGTTGTCGCCGGGGGCCGTGGCCAGGGGGGCGCTGCCGCCGGTGGCCGGGGTGGGGCGGTTGGCGGGGGCGTCGGCGGTGCCGATGGCGGCGGCGCCCGCGATCTCGCAGTCCAGGACGCCCCTGACGTTCATCCGCAGGGCGACGGGGCTGCCGGAATCGGCGGAGCCGTGGGGGGCCGGGGGGCCGGCGGAACCGGACACCGTGAGGTCGTACGCCTGGTCCTCCTGGAGCGGGACGGTCACCGTGCGCGAGCCGCGTGCCGGGATGGTGTGCCGGGCGCCCAGGAGCTCGAAGGTGAAGGGGGCGTCGCCCGCGTTGGTGCCGGTGAGGGCGATGCCGCCGTTGGCGCAGTCCCGCTTCGCGGAGAGCGCCGGGACCGCGCCCGCGGCCTGCTTCTCGGCCCAGGTGACGGTGGCCTCGGCGGTGACGGTGGAGGAGCTGGAACCGGCCACTATCTGGGTCTGGCTGTGCGTGTCGCTGACCAGGGCCCGCCCGATCGGCACCCGGGCGTCCGCCTGGACGGTGAGCGCGCTGGTGCCGGAGGGGACGTCCGCGGGCGGCTGGAAGTACAGGCGGGCGCCCCGGCCGACGTCCCGGAGCGGCCGGTTCTCGGCGTCGACGATCCGCATCCCGTGCGGTGCGTCGCCGGACGGGGCGACGGTGACCCGGTCCGCCCGGGTGCGCACGGTGACCGGGCCGACCCGCTCCCCGGCCCGGCCCGCGACGGCGGGCGGGTCCAGGGCGAGCGAGGCCTCGGGCTCCGCGGCGCGCTCGGCGGCCCGCGTGAGGTAGGCGGCGAGCCTGCGGGCGCTGCGGCCGGCCGGCACCGCCTCCACGTTGTCGGAGAAGTGCCAGATCGCGGCCTGGGTGCCGGCCGCGGCGGACGTGTCGTCGAGGGACTTCACGTCCGCCGCCTCGGCGAGCTCGGAGAGGTTGTTGACCTGGGGGTAGGAGTGCTCCAGGATCCAGCGGATCTTCCCGGCGTTCTTGTTCTTGTGCAGCGAGGACTCGTCCCAGCCGACTTCCTTGTACGTCGTCCCGGTGCGGGCCGCGCTGCGCAGGTCGACGCCGTAGCTCTGGAGGGTTCCGCCGCCGGTGACGGTCATCTCGTAGAGGCCGGCCTCGGTCTTCCACTCCTGGCCCGCGTCACGGATGGTGACCGTGCCGTGGACGGTGAGCCTGCCGAGGGTGGCTGCCGCGCCTCCCGGGTTGCGCGGCTTCTCGGCCGCCGCCGCCGGGGTGCCGGCCGCCGGGCCCGCCAGGAGCAGCGCGGGGGCCAGCGCGACGACGGCGAGCCCGCGGGCGGCGCGGGCGGTTCTGCTGGTGCGGCCGGCTCTCGTGGTGCGGGCGGTGCTGGTGGTGGTACGGGGCGCGCGAGCGGTGCGGCGCCTTCGTTCCGAAGCGGGCGCTTCGTCAAACATGCAAGTCCCCTCCGGGCGAGGTTCTTTCGCATGGTGCGCGTGTGGGGAGTGCCTCGCCTGCAACCTCAAGAGCCCCATGGGTATCCGGGAATCCTATGGACGCTCCGCCGAACAGCTCCCCGCCTTGCGTCCGGACGTCCGATTTAGCATCGGAATCGTTATCGTCGGTGACCGTTCCTTTGTGCTTGGCCACGTTGCGTGGTGACGCCGGGTCAGGAGGCGGCCCCCACGGGGCGGCCGGGCCTGCGGGCGGGTTTCACGTCCGGAGTCCTCCCACCGCCGGGGACCGCCTGGTCCGGGCCCGCCTTGTCCGGGACCGCCTGGTCCGGGCCCGTCCCGTCCGGGACCGCCTCGGCCGGGGCCCCGCGTGCCGCCCAGGTCACCGGGATCTCGCCGCCCCACCCCACGACCGCGGGCGAGCCCGCCCCGGGCGCTCCGCCGTTCCCGGCGTTTCCGGCGGCGGCGGCCTCGCGGACGGAGACCGGCTCCACCAGGCGGGGGTCCGCCCTGGCCACCCGCCGGAAGGCGGAGGTCCCCCGGGACAGGTCGTGCCCCACCGCCACGGCGTCGACGTCCGCCGAGAGCCAGCGCCGGTCGTCCTTCGTCTCGTCCTTGACCCGCAGCCGGCCGTAGACGACCAGCGGATCGCCCACGTCCACCGAACCGGCCAGGTTCCCGGCGAGCGAGCGCCTGGCCCACACCGTGTAGAAGCTGGTGGGGCCGTCGACCCAGGCGTCCTGCCCGCGGTCGAAGCGCCGGGCGGTCACCGCGAGCCGCAGCCGTACCGATCCCGTGCCCAGCGCCGATTCCATGAAGACGGGTGCGGTGGCGGCGTTGCCCACCAGGGTCACCATCGTGTCGTTCATCGCTTCTCCCCCGTTCTCTGCCTGCCGTGCGGCGCCTGTCGTAAGGCGCCTGTCGTCATGCTGGCCGGTTTCCGCGATTCCCGCCGGGGCCTGTGGACAACGGGCCGGATGGGGAGAACCCCGTCACCCGACGGGGTGACGGGGCCTTCCGCGAGGACCGCGCGAGCAGCCCGCACGACGTGGAACGGGCGCGTCAGCCCAGCCCCGCCCCCGTCACCACCGCGTACCGCTCCCGCACCTCCCGGTAGCGCAGCAGCTCCGCCGAGACCGGGTCCAGGACCTTGGCGCGGCCGCAGCCCGCCGCCGCCTCCCGCAGCCGCCGCTCGGCGTCCTGCCCGTACCGCCGCGCGGGCCCCCTGGCCGCGGCCCAGCAGCCCCACTCCACGACCGGCCCGCCGGCCATCCCGGCCAGCATCAGCAGGAACGGCGGCAGCAGGTCGGGCTCCAGCACCCCGAGGACCTGGCCCAGCAGCCAGAGCCCGCCGTAGACCTGAAGCAGCGTCATCGCCGCCTGGGCGAGCACCGCGGCGGGCCACCAGGCGGGCCTGGGCGGGTTGCCGCGCGGCACCCCGGCCTCCAGGACGAGCACGTCCAGCTCCTCGGGCAGCCCCTTCGCCCCGCGCACCGCGGACTCCCGTACGGCCTGCGCCCAGGGAGCGGGCAGCCCGTGGGTCGCGGCGTCGGCGAGGGTCCGCACCGCCTGCTCGACCCGTTGGCGCGCGGTCACCTCCACGTCCGCGGGCGGCACGGCCGCCCGCTCCGGCCCCACCGCGCCGCCGCCCGGGACGCGCCGGGCCTCGTACCAGCGCCACAGCCGCAGCCACGGCGACCCGCACGCCCTGCCCGCGTTGCGCCGCCACTCCCGCTCGGCCGCCTCCCCGGCCGCCGCCGCGCCGACCGCCGCCGCCAGCCGGTCCGCGAACTCCGCCCGCGCCCGCTCGCCCAGTCCCGCCCGGCCCTCCGCCACGTACACCGGGCGCAGCCCGGCCGCCGCCGCGTCCACGTCCGCCGCGAGCCGCCGGCCCGCCGCGCCCCTTTCCGTGACGAACGCCCGCAGCAGTTCGCGGAGTTCCTCCATCCCCTCACCCGTCAGGGCGGAGAGCGCGAGGACGACGGCGCCGGGTTCGCCGTGCTCGCCGAGCGCCATGCCGTCCTCGTCGAGGAGGCGGCGCAGGTCGTCCAGGACCAGGTCGGCCGAATCGCCGGGCAGCCGGTCGATCTGGTTGAGGACGACGAAGGTGACCTCGGCGTGCCCGGCGAGCGGCCGCAGATAGCGCTCGTGGAGGGCGGCGTCCGCGTACTTCTCCGGGTCGACGACCCAGATCACCGCGTCCACCAGGGCCAGCACCCGGTCCACCTGTTCGCGGTGCGCGGTGACGGCCGAGTCGTGGTCGGGCAGGTCCACCAGGACCAGTCCGCGCAGGCCCTCGTCGCCGCCGGCGCCGGTACCGGCCGGGGAGGGGCGCCGGCGCAGCCGTCCGGGGATGCCGAGGCGGTCCAGGAGCCCCGCCGCGCCGTCGGTCCAACTGCACGCGATCGGCGCGGAGGTGGTGGGCCGTTTGAGCCCGGTCTCGGAGATCCTCACTCCCGCGAGGGAATTGAAGAGCGTGGACTTGCCGCTTCCGGTCGCGCCGGCGACGGCGACGACCGTGTGCTGGGCGGACAGCCGCCGGCGTGCCACCGCCTCGTCCAGCACCCGCCCGGCCTCGTGCAGGGCGTCGTCCGCGAGCCGGGTCCGCGAGAGCCCCAGCAACTCCCGCAGCGCGTCCAGCCGTACGGACAGGTCGGCCCCGTACTCGCCCCCGCCCGGCGGCAGGTCGCCGAACTCGTCCGCGGGGAAGCCCCGCGGCCCTTCGAGCGCCCGCGCCCGCGGCACCCGCCCGCGCGGGCCGTCGCCCGGCCGCCGGTCCGCCGCCCGCCGGGCGATCAGCCCGTCGTCCCAGCCGCTCCGGTTCGCCCTCGCCGCGTCCGCCGCGTCCGCACCCGTCTCCGCGCCCATCGCCGTCACCTCTCCTTCTTCGTCACGGACAGCGCGGCGATCAGCTCGGCCTGCGGCTCGGGCGTCACGTCCAGCGCGTCCAGGGGGGCCAGCCGCCGGTCGCGCTCGGCGTGCAGGACCCTTTCGATGTACGTCGTCACCAGTTCGCCGCCCCGGTCGCGCAACCGCAGCGCGCCCTGCGCACCGATGCGCTCCGCCAGCCGCTCCCCGGCCGAACGGGCCCGCCTGCCGCCCAGCAGGGAAGCGGCGAGGAGGGCGGCGACGGCCTCGGGGTCGGGGGCCGCGGGCCGCTCCAGCTCCCGCACCTCCTCCTCCGCCAGTTCCTCCAGCACCCGCCGCCAGCGCCGCACGACCAGCCCGATGCGCTCGCCCGACTCGGGGTCGGGGCCGGCCGGAACCACCGCCCGGGCCGCGGGTTCGGCGCCCCACACGGCGCGCACCTGTTCGTCCGCGGCGGCGACGGCGCACTGCAACAGGGCGGTGAGGCTGTCCACCAGGGATTCCAGGAGCTCCCCGTCGGTGGCGTCCGCGGGGTGGGCCCGCCAGCGGGTGAGGGCGTCACCGGAGAGCACCGCACCGCTCTCCAGCCGCCCGCGCACCCGTGCGCCCTCCTTCGCGTACGCGTTCTCCACGGCCCCCGTCAGCCGTACGGAGGCGGCGTACTGGGCGGCGACCGCGCCCGCCAGCTCCGGCATCCGGGCGTTCAGGGAGTCCATGACGCCGCACGCGGTGCGCGCGACGGCCTGCTGCCGGGCGGCGGGGTCGCGCACCCGGTGGGTGAGCCACTCCAGCAGCGGGGCGACCGCCGTGGACGGCAGCAGCCCGTTGCCTCCGCCCGCCGACTCGGGGAGTTCGGGGACGGTGAAGCGGGGCACCGCGCCGAGCCCGGCGCGGGTGAGCAGCGCCGCGTACTGCCGCGACACCTCGCCGACCACCTGGTGGGGCACCCGGTCGAGAACGGTCACCAGCGTCACGCCGTACTCCTTGGCGGTACGCAGCAGGTGCCACGGCACCGCGTCGGCGTAGCGGGACGCCGTCGTCACCATCACCCAGATGTCGGCGGCGCAGAGGAGTTCGGCCGCGAGCACCCGGTTGGCGGACACCAGCGAGTCGATGTCGGGGGCGTCGAGGAGGGCGAGTCCCGCCGGGAGCGACGCGGAGGTCTCCACCCGCAGCACCCCGCTCTCCTGCTCCTCGCTCCCGTCGCCCCTGGCGTCCTGGTCCTCCCGTTCCTCCTCGCACCGCTCCGGCAGCCACACGCGCGTCAACTGCGGCAGGACGCGCTGTCCCGCGAACCAGTGGTGGTCGTCGGGGTGGCACACCAGGACCGGGGTGCGCGTCGTCGGCCGCAGCACACCGGCCTCGGTGACGCGTCTGCCCACCAGGGAGTTGACGAGCGTCGACTTGCCGGCCCCGGTGGAGCCGCCGATGACGGCGAGCAGCGGTGCCTCGGGGGCGCGCAGCCGGGGCACCAGGTAGTCGTCGAGCTGTGCGAGAAGCTCCACCCGCGTCTGCCGGGCCCTGGGCGCTCCCGGCAGCGGAAAGGGGAGGCGCACGGCGGCGACACGGTCGCGCAGGGCGGAAAGTGCGTCGAGCAGCTGAGGCCGTACGTCCAAGGTCACCACATACGAAGAATGCCCAATTATGACCTTTTTTAGAAGCGTATAGAGGGCTTCTGCGCGCCAATATCCCCCCAATCGGTGACAATGCGCACCCCGGGACACTTGGGACGAGTGGGGCACAGGCATAACGAGTGCACAACACCCGGGGTACGGGACGCCAAAAGCGGTGCGGGATTCGCACTTGCCTGCGATTATCGGGGGCGCTTCACTGAACCTCCACATCGTGCCACGCAGGTGAAGCAGCCGGGCCAAGGCGATCGGAGCCCTATCCTTGTCCCCGGCAACGGCCCCACCGGCCGACCCGGGCCCCACCAGGCCCACCGCCCGGCCCCCGTAGCTCAGTGGATAGAGCAGGCGCCTTCTAAGCGCTTGGCCGCAGGTTCGAGTCCTGCCGGGGGCGCACCGCGCGAAAACCTTCGGGCCCTCCTTCCGGGGAGGGCCTTTTTCGCGCGCACCGCCGCTACCCGGGCCGCGCGACGCGCCGTCGCCGCACCCGCGGGCCCGCAGAGCGGCCTCACCCGGCAGCGGGGCCCCGTTCCCGAACCGCCGGGCCCCGCCCTCCCCGATGACGACGCCCACGTCAACAACGTCGTGCGGAATTCCCGTTCGAGGGGTTTTCCCCGCACCGGACGGAGGACGGGCAATGCGGTGAACGGCGCGTGGGAGGACGGGCCCGTCGATGTCGTCGAGTGCAAAGGCTCCGCAACCGGGGGCGCTTCACTTACCGATGTGGAATTGCCACCGCTGTTCCGCCCGACGGAATCCGCCGCCCGTCCCCGCCCGGGTGCGCGTCGTCGAAAAACGCGCGCAGGTTCCGCACTGCGGCCCCGAATTCGCCGACTGCGGAGCGCCGTGCGCGACCGGCCCGCCGCCGCGGGTGCGGCCGGTCACGCACGTGCGGCCCCTAGCGGGCCGGTACGGCCAGGGTCAGCGTCCACCAGGTGCGGCCGCCGGACCGGACGGCTCCCACCCCCGCGTGGCGGAACGCGCACGTGAGCATGGACCGGCGGTGCCGGGGGCTCTCCTTCCACTCCCGCAGCGCCGACGGCGCGTCGGAGGAGGCCACGGCCAGGTTCTCGGCGGCGCGCCGCCAGCGGTACCCGGCGGCGTTCAGCCGTTCTCCCACGTCCCGGTTGTACGCGTCGGTGTGGGTGAGGGTGCGGCTCTTCGCCAGGTACGCGCTGTGCTGCTGCGCCACGTACGTGAGCGTCCGCTGGGTGCGCACCGGACGGCATCCGGCGGCCGCCCGCTCACGGTTGAGCAACCGCACGAAGGCGGTGGCCACCTGGCTCGGCGTGGCCCGGGCGGCCGCCTGGCGGGGCGAGGGCCCGTCGGGCGCCCCCTGCGGGGCGGTGTGCCAGGACGGCGGCGGCATGGTGTACGTACCGGACGGCGGGGGGCTCGCGTGGTGGGCCGGGGGCGGGCCCGGCGCGTACTGCGGCGCCGGTGGCAGCGGTTCGGCCGGCCGGGCGGCCGCAGCGGCGCCGGCCGCCGCCACGGGCAGCAGCGCGCCCCCGGTGACCGCGAGCACCAGCGCCGCCACGCCCGCCCGGGCGCGACGCCGCACCGGCCGGCGCGCCTGCGGCGGGCACCCTTCGGCGGGCTCGCGGCCTCCGGTGCCGAAATGCCCGGACAGGCCGCGAGTAATCCATGCGGCACGGAATGAAGCGGATTCCGAAAACACTCTCTCTTTCCTCCATGGGTAGAGAACGTGGCGTGCGCGACGGCGAATCGACCCGGTGCTCACCCTCCCCCCTTCGAAGGAAGATCGCCTCTTGAGGACTCCGGAATTCCGCTTTTCCGCATGATTGAACCCTTGGTGTCGCCGTACCGGCACCCGGAACCGCGATCACACCTGCCGGAATGAACAGCCCGCGCGGGGCGGACGGGACCGGGGGGCCGTGTCAGCCGGTCACCACCGCGCCCGCCACCAGCAGCGCGAAGCCCGCCACCGCGCACAGGGTGCGGACGGCGTGCAGGCGGTTCCAGCGGGTCTCGAAGGCCGCGCGGGCCTGCGCGTCCGTCGCCGGTCCGTTCTCGGCGGACGCGAGGGCGTTGTTCAGGGGGACGTTGCCGCCCGCCGTGACGGCGTGGTTGAGGACGGTGAGGGCCAGGCCGCCGATCAGCAGCCAGAGCTGGAGGGAGGTGCGGCCGCCCTCCGGGGGGACGAACAGGGCGGCGGCGGGGAAGAGCACCGACGCGAACATCGTCGTGACGAAGACAGCGCGCGGCACCTCCTCGTTGATGCGCCGCATGACCGCCGCGAACTGGTCGTCCGGCACCCGCGCGAGTGCGGGCATGACGCCCGTCCGGAAGACGAGCATCATGCCCGCGTAGAGGCCGGCGGAGACAACTGCCAGGGCGAGCAGAAGAGTTGACATGCCGCACATGATGTACGGAGCCGGCCGCCCGCCGCAGCTTCGATTACGTCACGAGACGATGTCCTTGCGGGAGAAGCCCCGGAAGGCGAGGGCGAAGAGGACCAGCGCGTACGTCACCGAGACCGACGCGCCCTTGAGCATGCCGCCCCACTCCAACTGCGGTTGCAGCGCGTCCACCCAGGCGAACTGCCAGTGTGCGGGCAGGAAGTCGCGCCAGTCGCCGAGCGCCGTGACCGCGTCCAGGACGTTGCCGACGATGGTCAGGCCGACCGCGCCGCCGACCGCGCCCAGCGGGGCGTCCGTCTTCGTGGAGAGCCAGAAGGCGAGCGCCGCGGTGACCAGTTGGGAGACGAAGAGGTAGCCGACGATGATCGCGACGCGGGGCAGGGCCGTGCCCGCCGCCAGGGCGCCTCCGGTGGGGAGCTCCAGGGGCCCCCAGCCGTAGGCCGCGGTGCCCGCGACCAGGGCGACCAGCGGCAGCAGGACCATCGCCGCGAGGCTGAAGGCGAGCGCCACCGCCAGCTTGCTCCACAGCAGGCGGGCGCGGGGCACCGGAGCGGCCAGCAGGTAGCGCAGCGAGGACCAGTTGGCCTCCGAGGCGACGGTGTCGCCGCAGAACAGCGCGACCGGGATGATCAGGAGGAAGCCCGCCGAGACGAAGAGGCAGGTGGCGGCGAAGTTCGCGCCGGACGCGGTGGCGGTGTCCATCAGGTTGATGCGGTTGTTGGCGCCGCTGCCGCGCTCGGCGGGGGTGCCGCCGATGGCGAAGGCGGCGATCAGGACGAAGGGCAGCGCGCCCAGGATCACCGCCATGACCAGCGTGCGCCGCCGCCGCCACTGGCGGCGGGCCTCCACCCGCAGCGGCAGGGTGCGGCCGGGGCGGTAGCCGGGGGCGGTGTCCGCCGCGGCGGGGCCTGCTGTGCTCATGCGGAGCCTCCGATCAGGGTGAGGAACGCGTCCTCCAGGCGGCGGTGCGGGCCGACGCCCGTCACCGGCACGTCCAGGCGCACCAGTTCCGCGACGAGCTGCTGTGCGCTCGCGCCGTCGAGCCGGACCAGGAGGCCGCCCTCGGCGCGTACCGCCGTCTCCACGCCCGGCAGCGCGGCGACCTTCTCGACGGCCGCCGCGCTGACGTCGCCGGCGACGGTGACCAGGAGCGTGTCGCCGGACCCGATGATCTCGGCGACGGGCCCGGCCTGGACGAGCCTGCCGCGGTCCATGACGACGAGGTCGGTGCAGGACTGCTCGACCTCGGACAGGAGGTGGCTGGAGACGATGACGGTGCGTCCGCCGGCCGCGTACCGGATCATCACGTCGCGCATCTCGCGGATCTGCGGCGGGTCGAGGCCGTTGGTCGGCTCGTCCAGGATCAGCAGGTCCGGCATGCCCAGCATGGCCTGGGCGATGGCCAGGCGCTGGCGCATGCCCTGGGAGTACGTCCGTACGGCGCGCTGGAGGGCGTCGCCGAGGCCGGCGATCTCCAGGGCCTCGTCGATGTGCGCGTCCTCGGCGGGCCGCCCGGTGGCCTGCCAGTACAGGTCGAGGTTGGCGCGTCCGGAGAGGTGCGGCAGGAAGCCCGCGCCCTCGACGAACGCGCCGACCCGGGAGAGCACCGGCGCGCCGGGCCGGATGGCGTGCCCGAAGACGCGGATCTCGCCGCCGTCGGGGGTGATGAGGCCCATCAGCATGCGCAGGGTGGTGGTCTTGCCCGCGCCATTGGGGCCGAGCAGGCCCAGCACCTGGCCCCTCTCGACCCGGAAGGAGAGGTCGCGGACGGCGTACCGGTCGCCGGACTTGCCGTACCGCTTGCTCAGGGAGGTGATCTGGAGGGGGACCTCGGCGAGCGCCGGGTCCGGCGCCGGGGCGGCCGTCCGGCGCCGGGCGCTGAGCAGCAGGAGTCCCGCGACCAGCACGCCGGCGAGCGGCAGCCCCCACACCCACCGGGCGAGCCCGGCGGCGGCGGTGGCGAGCTCCGCGTCGGTGGGGACGCTCAGCGTGCCGTCGGCGAGCGAGACGGTGTACGCGGCGGGCTCGGCCGGGGAGGCGTAGCCGAGGTCGGTCGCGGTGAGCAGGAGCCGCATCCGGTGTCCGGCCTGGAACGTGTGGTCGACGGCGGGGAGCGTCAGCTCGACGGTCCTCCCGGCCTTCGCGCCGGTGACGCGGACGGGGGCGACGAGCTGGCGCGGGAGCACCTGCCGCCCGTTGGCGGCGGCGTCGTAGACCTTCGCGAAGAGGACCATGTCGTCGCTGGTGGACTTCACCCTGACCTTGACGGTGGGCGTTCCGGTGACCTGGACGCCCTCGTCGAGGGGCGCGGAGTCGTAACGGGCGTACTGGCCGGGGAAGTCCAGGGAGAGGCCCACGCCGAGCCCGGAGAGCTGCGAGAGGGCGCCCGCGCCGGGCACGGCGGAGATGGCGGGCGGGTTGCCGCCCGCCGGGTTGCCGAAGGTCTGCTCGGGCTTGCGGCCGGTGAGGGGGACGGCCCGGGCGCCGCCGCGCAGGCCCGGGTAGACGTCGGCGGAGGCGCCGCGCAGCCGGGCTGCGCCGTTGGTGGAGTCGACGCCTCCGGTGCGGCTGACCCGGAAGGCGGGACCGGTGTCGACGGAGGTGTCCTTCTTGAGGTACCGGTCGAACCAGGCGGTGACGCGCCGCTGTGCGCGGGCGGTCTCCGGGTCGCCGCCGTCGTGTCCGCCGGAGAGCCAGTCGACGGCGACGGGGGCGCCGTTGCCGGTGATCGCCCGCGCCATCCGGTCGGCCTGCCCGAGGGGGAAGAGGGAGTCGCTCTGGCCCTGCAGGATCAGGGTGGGCACCTTGATGCGGTCGGCGACGGCGGAGGGGCTGAGCGCCCGGAGGGCGGCGCGCGCCGCGTCGTCGGGCTTTCCGGTGACGGCGACCCTCTCGTACAGCTCGCACAGCTTCGGTTCGAAGCGGTGGCAGCCGCCGCCGGTGGTGACGAAGATCCCGGCCCAGAGCTTCTTGAACACCCCGTCGGGGAAGAGGGAATCGGCGAGGTCCCAGTACGTGATCCGGGGGGCGACGGCGTCCACGCGGGGGTCGTGGCCGGCGGCCAGCAGGGAGACCGCGCCGCCGTAGGAGCCGCCGGTGACGCCGACGCGGGGGTCGCCTTCCTTGTCCAGCAGGACCTCCTTCCGGCCGGCCAGCCAGTCGACGAGCCGGGTGACGTCGGCGACCTCGGCGTCGGGCGCGTTGAGGCCGATCTTCCCGCCGGACCTGCCGAAGCCGCGGGCGGACCAGGTCAGGACGGCGTACCCGTCGCGGGCGAGCTGCTCGGCCTGGGCGCGGACCTCGTCCTTGGACCCGCCGAAGCCGTGCCCGATCAGGACGGCGGGGCGGCGGCCGCCGCCGTCGCCGACGAAGTACGAGGTGTCGACGCGTGCGCCGGGCATCTCCAGCATGCGGTCGGACCTGTGCACCGGTACGGGGTCGTCCGCGGCGGCGACGGACGCCCAGACGCCTCCGCCCAGCAACACGGCGAGCACCGCGACCACGGCGGCGAGCCGACGCCCGCGCGGGCGTCCGCGCGGAAGTCGGCGAAGGGGATTCTCCATGCTGACGACCCTACGGTCCGCCCCGGCGGCCCCGGGCCGCCGCCGGGTGGAACTCGTGCCCCTCCGACGGGAGTAGACCGCCCGGCCGCCCTACCGCGGGCGCTGTACGCCCCGGACGGCGGACCGCGGCCGCCGGCGCTCGGTTGCCGGGTCCGGTGCGCCCGCGCTGGAACCAACCCCGCCCGGAGATCGTTGCAGTGTTCGATGCAGACTTTGTACTCACTTGTCCACCAGCAAAGGGATCGCACATGATCACGCTCAGCAAGGAAGACGGACCGGCGGACCTGGCCGGTGTGACCCACATGTCCATCGGGGTGTCCTGGGACCCCACCTCCGGCAGCAGCGGCGGTGTCCTGGGCAAGCTCCTGCGGACGGTCGGCACGGACCTGGACCTGATCGCCGTCGCGATGTCGGGCGGCGACCCGGTGCGCCTGGCCGGCCTGGACTCCCTGGACCCGCTCGGCAACGGCGGCCTGGTGCACAGCGGTGACAACCAGACCGGCAAGGGCGACGGCGACGACGAGACGGTGACCGTCGAGTTCTCCAAGGTGCCGCCGAACGTCACGTCGATCGTGTTCGTCGCCGCCGCCTTCAAGAAGAGCAGTTCCTTCTCCAAGGCGCGCAACATCAGCTTCAAGGTGTACGACGCCACGGGCGGCAGCGTCCAGCAGGTCGCCGACATCTGGCCCTCGCTGCTGACCAGCGACAACGGCTGCGCGGTCGCCAAGGCGGTGCGCAACGGGCCGAACTGGCAGCTCGAGGTCATCAACCAGACCGGCAAGATCAAGCAGGGCGACGAGCAGGCCCTGATGCGTTTCGCCGCCGGCAAGTAGTCCGCCGACGGCACACCGGCGGCGCGTGTCCAACGCCCGGCGCCCGGAGGCACGCGGGGCCCGGCGCGCGTCCAGCGCCCGGCCCGGAGGCATACGGGGCCCCTTCGGCGGGCCCGGCGCGGTGGGGGTGACCGCGGAGCGCCCGGCCTCCCCCGCCGGCCGGTCTTCCGCGCCGCCCGTGTGCCGCACCCGTTGTCGCGGAGCCCGGCTCCGCCGGTCGTCGACGCGGGCCTCCCGGCGGCCGCGTACCGCGCGCTCGCTCGGCGTGCGCCGCGCGGGCGGCGCGCCGCCCGCCGTCACCGGTGGCGCCCGCCCGACGGCCCGGTCGTCCACCGGCCTGTACAGCGGTTGACCTGCTCGGGTACGGTCGGACCGCGTTGCCCACCACCGGTGTGTGGGCCCGGACCTCAGGAGGTGAGACCCATTACCGCTGTCGCAGGTCGGGTGCTCTCGCCCCGTGGTCGCCGTAGCCGTCGCCCGATGACACCGTCATCGGTCCCGTCGTAACGGATTTCGACCGGAGAGCGCCCTCGGTAAGCATTCCGAAAGGCTCTCCCATGTCCCTCACCGCGCTCTCCCCCGCCGTCTTCACCGCCCTCGTCGCCCGACTGCGCACCGCCGGCTGCGTGTTCGCCGAGGACGAGGCACGGCTGCTCCTGTCCACCGGACGCACCGGCCCGGACCTCGCCGCGCTGGTCGCCCGGCGGGTGGCCGGCCTGCCGCTGGAACACCTGCTCGGCTGGGCCGAGTTCTGCGGTCACCGCGTCGCCGTCGACCCGGGCGTCTTCGTTCCCCGGCCGCGTACGGAGTTCCTCGTCCGGCACGCGCTGGCGCTGGCCGCGGCCCGGCAGCCGGGGGCCGTGGTCCTGGACCTGTGCTGCGGTTCGGGGGCGGTGGCGGCGGTGCTGGGGGCGCGGCTGCCCGGCGCCGAGCTGCACGCGGCCGACGTGGAGCCCGCGGCGGTCCGGTGCGCGCGGCGCAACGTGGAGCCGCTGGGCGGCCGGGTCCACGAGGGCGACCTGTACGCGCCCCTGCCGACGGCGCTGCGGGGCCGGGTGGACGTCCTCGTCGCCAACGCCCCCTACGTCCCCACCGACGACATCCCCCTGCTGCCCGCCGAGGCCCGCGACCACGAGCCCCGGGTCGCGCTCGACGGCGGCGCGGACGGCCTGGCCGTGCAGCGCAGGGTGACGGCCGGGGCGGCGCGCTGGCTGGCTCCGGGCGGCAGTCTGCTGATCGAGACGAGCGAACGGCAGGCCGGGCGGACGGTGGCGGCGATGGCACGGGGCGGGCTGGCCGCACGGGTGGAGGAGGACGAGGAGACGGGCGCGACGGTCGCCGTGGGGACGTCGCCGCGCTGACCGGGTGACCCGGGGCGGGCGGGGCGTTTGTGCGGGGGGCCCGCGCTGGTACCGGTGTGCGGTGACGAAACCGCGCCGTTCCCTGATCGCCGCCGCCGCCGCGGTGGGCGCCGCCCTGCTGACCGGCTTCGCGGGCGGCACGACGGCGGACCCGGTGGACTGCCGGGTCGTCGCGTGCGCGGCGCTGACCTTCGACGGGGGGCCGGGGCCGCGCACGGGAGCGGTGCTCGACGTGCTGGCGCGGAAGGACGCCCCGGCGGCGTTCTTCGTCGCCGGGCGGGGGCCCGTCTTCCGGTATCCGGAGCTGGTGCGGCGGATGGCCGCCGAGGGTCACGAGGTGGGCAACCACACCTGGACGCAGCCGCGGCTGACGGACGTGCCGGTGGCGGAGGCGCGGCGGCAACTGGCGCAGACGCAGCGGGTGGTCGAACAGGTGACGGGGCGTCGGCCGCGGCTGATGCGGCCGCCGCAGGGGCTGACGAACCGGCAGGTGGGGGCGGTGTGCCGGGAGTTGGGGCTGGTGCAGGTGGGGTGGGGAGCGGGAGGGATCGTGCGGGTGCGGGAGGGGGCGGACGGGGCGGCCGTGGCGGAGGTGGTGGACGGCTTGCGGAAGCGGGGGTTCACGCTGGTGTCGGTGGAGCGGGTGGTGGGGGCGCGGGGGGTGGGGGCCGGGGGGATGTATCCGTAGGGGGTGGGGGGGCACGGGGCGGGGCTCGTGCGCGGGAGCGGCCGGTGTCGGGGCGGGGGCACCCGGGTGGGCCGGGAGCGGGAGAGGCCGCCCCCTTGCCTGCCCGTTTTCCCCCCCCGGGGGCGGCCCCGCCACCCGAGGGAGCGGGGGCGGGGCCGTCGAGGCGGGGCGGGGTGAGGGAGCGGAACCGTAGGGGCTAGTTGTTGCGGGGGAAGCCCAGATCGACGCCCGAGGGCGCGTCCGCCGGGTCCGGCCAGCGGGTGGTGGTGACCTTGCCCCGGGTGTAGAAGTGGACGCCGTCGTTGCCGTAGATGTGGTGGTCGCCGAAGAGCGAGTCCTTCCAGCCGCCGAAGGAGTGGTAGCCGACGGGCACCGGGATCGGCACGTTGACGCCGACCATGCCCGCCTCGATCTCCAGCTGGAAGCGGCGGGCCGCGCCGCCGTCACGGGTGAAGATGGCGGTGCCGTTGCCGAACGGCGACGCGTTCATGAGGGCCACGCCCTCCTCGTACGTGTCGACGCGCAGCACGCACAGCACCGGGCCGAAGATCTCGTCGCGGTAGGCGTCGGAGTCGGTCGGGACGTGGTCCAGGAGCGAGAGGCCGATCCAGTGGCCGTTCTCGAAGCCCTCGACGGTGTGACCCGTGCCGTCGAGGACGACGGTGGAGCCCTGGGCGGCCGCGCCCGTGACGTACGAGGCGACCTTGTCGCGGTGGGCGGCGGTGATCAGCGGGCCCATCTCGGAGGCGGGGTCGTTGCCCGGACCGATCTTGATCTTCTCGGCGCGCTCGACGATCTTCGCGACGAGTTCGTCGCCGATCGAACCGACCGCGACGACGGCGGAGACGGCCATGCAGCGCTCGCCCGCCGAGCCGTACGCGGCGGAGACGGCCGCGTCGGCGGCGGCGTCCAGGTCGGCGTCCGGGAGGACCAGCATGTGGTTCTTGGCGCCGCCGAGGGCCTGGACCCGCTTGCCGTTGGCGGAGGCCACCTGGTGGATGCGGCGGGCGATCGGGGTCGAGCCGACGAAGGAGACCGCGGCGACGTCCGGGTGCTCCAGGAGGCGGTCGACGGCGACCTTGTCGCCGTGCAGGACGTTCAGCACGCCGTCCGGCAGACCGGCCTCGGTGGCCAGCTCCGCGAGGCGCAGCGAGGCCGAGGGGTCCTTCTCGGAGGGCTTCAGCACGAAGGTGTTGCCGCACGCGACGGCGATCGGGAACATCCACATCGGCACCATGGCCGGGAAGTTGAACGGCGTGATGCCGGCGACGACGCCGAGCGGCTGCCGGATCGACGACACGTCCACCCGGTTGGACACCTGCGTCGACAGCTCGCCCTTGAGCTGCGTGGTGATGCCGCACGCCAGCTCGACGATCTCCAGGCCGCGGGCCACCTCGCCGAGCGCGTCGGAGTGCACCTTGCCGTGCTCGGCGGTGATCAGCGCGGCGATCTCGTCGCGGTGCGCGTCGAGCAGGGCGCGGTAGCGGAAGAGGATCGCGGTGCGGGTGGAGAGGGACGAGGTGCCCCAGGTCGCGTACGCGGCCTTGGCGGACGCGACGGCGGCGTCCACCTCCTCGACGGAGGCCAGGGCGACGCGGGTGTCGGGAGCGCCGGTGGCCGGGTCGGTGACGGGGCCCCAGTTGCCCGACGCGCCCTCGACGGTCCTGCCACCGATCCAGTGGTTGACGGTCTTCATGAACTGCACTCCTTCAGAGGTGGTGGCGTCGGGCTGCGACGTGCCGGTCGTACTGCGCGCGTGCCCGGGCCGCCGACGGGCGGGTCGCGGTCTCGGCCACGGGAACATCCCACCACGCGTCGCCGCCGGAGGGGCCCGACACTGTGTCGCCCGTTTCGGTCCGGACGTAGACACATGTGGGAACCGTGCTCGCCCGCGCGTCGGCGAGGGCTTCCCGCAGGTCAGCGACGGTGTGGGCGCGCAGGGTCCGCATGCCGAGCGAGGCCGCGTTGGCGGCGAGGTCCAGCGGCAGGGGCGCTCCCGTGTACGTGCCGTCGGGGGCGCGGAAGCGGTAGTCGGTGCCGAAGCGCTCCGCGCCGACGGTCTCGGAGAGGCCGCCGATGGAGGCGTACCCGCGGTTGTCGAGGATCACCACCTTGACCGGCAGGCGCTCCTGCACGGCGGTGACGATCTCGGTGGGGTTCATCAGGTACGTTCCGTCGCCGACCAGCGCCCAGACGGGCCGCCCGGGGGCGGCGAGCTGGACGCCGAGGGCGGCGGGGATCTCGTACCCCATGCAGGAGTACCCGTATTCGACGTGGTACTGGTCGCGCGAGCGGGTCCGCCACAGCCGGTGGAGGTCGCCGGGGAGGGAGCCCGCCGCGTTGATCAGGACGTCCCGCTCGTCCACCAGTGCGTCGAGCACGCCCAGGACCTGGGCCTGGGTGGGTGCGGCCTTGTCGTCGCGGGCGGCGTACACGGCGCTCACATGGGCCTCCCACTCCGCCTTTCCCGTGCGGAACTCGGTGCGGTAGGTCTCCGGCGTACGGCCGCTGAACTCGTCCCCGAGGGCCAGGAGCCCCTTGCGGGCGTCGCCGACCAGCGCGAGGGCGTTCAGCTTGTGGGCGTCGGCGTCGGTCACGTTGAGGTTGACGAAGCGGACGCCGGGGTGCTGGAAGAGGGTGCGGGAGGCGGTGGTGAAGTCGCTCCAGCGGGTGCCGACGCCGAGCACCAGGTCGGCGGTGCGGGCGAGGCGGTTGGCGGTGGCGGTGCCGGTGTGCCCGACGCCGCCGACGTCGCAGGGGTGGTCGTACGGGAGCGAGCCCTTGCCCGCCTGGGTGGAGGCGACGGGGATGCCGGTGCGCTCGGCGAAGCGGCCGAGGGCGTCCTCGGCGCGGCCGTGCCGGACGCCGCCGCCGGCCACGATCAGGGGGCGGCGGGCCGCTCCCAGCCACTCCACGGCCCGGTCCAGGGCGTGCGCGTCCGGCTCCTGGGCGCGCGCCCGCCACACCCGGTCGCGGAAGAAGTCCTCCGGCCAGTCGTACGCCTCGGTCTGGACGTCCTGCGGCAGGCACAGGGTGACGGCGCCGGTCCCGGCCGGGTCGGTGAGGACGCGCATCGCGGCCAGGGCGGCGGGGATCAGGGCCTCGGGCCGGGTGACGCGGTCGAAGTACGCCGAGACCGGGCGCAGGCAGTCGTTGACGGACACGTCGCCCGCGTACGGGACTTCGAGCTGCTGGAGGACGGGGTCGGCGGGGCGGGTGGCGAAGGTGTCGCCCGGCAGGAGGAGGACGGGCAGACGGTTGACGGTGGCGAGGGCGGCTCCGGTGACGAGGTTGGTGGCGCCGGGGCCGATGGAGGTGGTGACGGCGTGGGTGGAGAGGCGACGGCTCTGGCGGGCGTAGGCCGTGGCGGCGTGGACCATGGCCTGCTCGTTGCGGCCCTGGAGGAAGGGCATGGCGGCAGGGCCGAGTTCGGTGAGGGCCTGGCCGACCCCGGCGACGTTGCCGTGCCCGAAGATGCCCCAGGTGGCGGAGATGAGGCGGGTGCGGGCGGGGGTGAACTGGTGGGTGAGGAAGGTGAGGAGAGCCTGGGCGGTGGTCAGGCGGCGGGTGGTGGCGGTGGCGGGCATCGGGGTCCTCCTCCGGGAGGGGTTCGGGACGGGGACGGCCTGCCGTCAGGCGTACGACCGGCCGGACGCTCCCGCACGGGACGGACACCGCGCGCCCGCCCCGCACGGGCTGGTCAGCGGTAGGCCCCGCCGTGCCCCTCCCGGAAAGTGATCTCCCAGGAGCGGACCGGGCCCGCCATGACGTTCAGGTAGTACAGGGGCCCGTCCGGCGGCGCGATCGACGGGCCGTGCCAGCCGTCGGGCACCAGGACCGTGTCCCCGGAGCGCACCTCCGCCAGGAGGTCCGATCCCCCGGGCCGGGACGGCGAGATGCGCTGGTAGCCGACGCCGGTGAGCTCGAAGTGGTAGATCTCCTCCAGCACCGACTCCTTCCCCGCCACCGCCTCGTCGTGCTTGTGCGGCGGGTAGGAGGACCAGTTCCCCGGCGGGGTGACCACCTCCACCGCGATCAGCCGGTCGCAGGCGAAGGCGTCGGCGGACGCGAAGTTGCGCACCGTGCGCGCGGTGCGGCCGCTCCCCCGCGACTCCACGGGCACGTCCGGCGCCGGTCCGTGACGGACGGGGAGCCGTCGCTCGCACCTCGCCCCGGCCAGGGCGAACCGGCCCCCCGCGCCGGAGGAGATCCGGGCGTGGGCGTCCCGGGGCAGGTACGCGAAGTCGGTGGCCGAGGCGAACACCCCTTCCCGGCCGCGCAGTCCGACGGCCTGCCCGTCGACCAGGACGTCGCACGCCCCGGCCAGCGGCAGCACGATCCACTCCGCGTCCCCGGTGGCCAGGTGGTGGGACCCGCCGGGCCGCAGCTCCAGCACGCGCAGCGACGCGTACGTCCAGCCCGCCCGTTCGGGGCCGATGTCCAGCGCGTACGGTCCGTGCGCCGCGCCGCCCGCCGGTACGTGCAGGTGCCCGGCCATGCCCGGGGCCCCCCGTCGGGGTTCGTGCGGGTGCTCAGCCATGCCCGGTGCCCCCTGTCGCCAGCAGTGCGTCGATCTCGTGTGCGTAGGGCATCGCGGAGGAGCACTCCAGCCGGGTCGCCACCAGCGCCCCCGCCGCGTTCGCCCGGCGCACCGTCTCCTCCAGCGGACGCCCCGCCAGCAGCCCCTCGCACAGCGCGCCGCCGAACGCGTCCCCCGCGCCGAGCCCGTTGAGCACGGTCACCTCGAGGGGCGGCACGCGCACCCGGGTCCCGTCCCGGTGCGCGGCGAGCACCCCCTCGGGGCCCTGTTTCACGACCGCCAGCTCCACCCCCGCGGCGAGCAGTTCCGCCGCCGCCTCGGCAGGCGTCCGCGCACCGGTGGCGATCTCGCACTCCTGGAGGTTGCCGACGGCCACCGTCGCGTGCCGCAGGGCCTCCCGGTAGTACGGGCGCGGGTCCTGCCCCGTCCAGAACACGGGCCGCCAGTCCAGGTCGAACACCGTGTGCGGGGCGCGCGAACGGGCCGCGAGGGCCTCCATGGTGGCGTCCCTGCTGGGCTGGGCGCAGAGCCCGGTGCCGGTGGCCCAGAACAGGCGGGCGGCCCGCACCGCGTCGAGGTCGCTCTCGCCGGGCCGGATCTCCAGGTCGGGGGCGCGGGGCCGCCGGTAGAAGTACAGCGGGAAGTCGTCCGGCGGGAAGACCTCGCAGAAGGTGACGGGCGTGGGGTACGCGGCCACCTCGGTCACCCAGCGCGCGTCGACGCCGAAGGCCGCCAGCTCGCGCCGCAGGTACGCCCCGAAGGGGTCGGCCCCGGTGCGCGAGACGAGTGCCGTGCGCGGCCCCAGCCGGGCCGCCGCGACCGCCACGTTGGCCGCGGAGCCGCCGAGGAACCGGCCGAAGGTCTCGACCCGGTCCAGCGGCACGCCCGCGCTCAGCGGATACAGGTCCACCCCGAGGCGGCCCATCACGATCAGGTCGTACACGAGCACCTCCTCGGGCCGGCGGCGGTCCCAGGTCTATCCGCGGGCCCGGAACACTGTCAATGGTTTGTCAGGACATACGGACCGCGCGGCCTGCGCCGCTTCCCCGACCGCCTTCCCCCGCCTCCCCCTTGACACCCCTCTCGGCCTGCCCGGACCCTTCCCCCATGGCTCCCGACGCACGCCACCCGCGCCTCAGGATCGGCTCCGCCCCGGACTCCTGGGGTGTCTGGTTCCCCTCCGACGAACGGCAGGTTCCCTGGCGGCGCTTCCTGGACGAGGTGTCGGGCGCGGGGTACGAGTGGATCGAGCTGGGCCCGTACGGCTATCTGCCGCCGCGGCCCGCCGCCCTGCTGCCGGAGCTCCGGTCGCGCGGCCTCAGGGCGGCGGCCGGCACCGTCTTCACCGCGCTGCACCACGACGGCGTACGGCACTGGGAGTCGACCTGGTCGCACGTGTCGACGGTGGCCCGCCTCGCGCAGGGCGTGGGCGCGGACCACCTGGTGATGATTCCGGCGTTCTGGCGGGACGACAGGACGGGCGAGGTGCTGGAGGACGCGACGCTCTCCCCGGCGCAGTGGCGCACGCTCACCGCGCAGACGGAGCGGCTGTCGCGGCAGGTGCGCGAGGAGTTCGGGCTGAAGGTCGTCGTGCATCCGCACGCGGACACCCACGTCGACGGCGAGGAGGCCGTCGTACGGCTGCTGGACGGCACCGACGCCGGACTGGTGTCGCTGTGCCTGGACACCGGGCACTACGCCTACTGCGGCGGCGACAGCGTCGAGCTGATCGAGACGTACGGGGAGCGCATCGGCTATCTGCACCTGAAGCAGGTGGACCCGGTGGTGCTGGCACGGGTGCGGGAGGAACGGCTGCCGTTCGGCCCCGCCGTCGGGCTCGGGGTGATGTGCGAACCGCCGCGCGGGGTGCCCGACCTCGCACCGGTGCTGGCGGCGGCGCGGCGCCTCGCGGAGGCGCGCGGCAGCGACCTGTTCGCGATCGTCGAGCAGGACATGTACCCGTGCGCGCCGGACGCGCCGCTGCCGATAGCGCGCCGGACACGGGCGTTCCTGCGGGGGTGCGGGGCGTAGCGGGGCGCGGGGCGCGGCCGGAGGAGTGGAGCGGAAGGCCGCCGCCAGGGCGCTTCCCCTATCACCCCCGGCCGGGCCGGGCCGAGCACATCGGTCCGGCCCGGCCGGTGTGTCGCCCCTGTCCCCCGCACCACTTCCGTCACAGAGATGTCCTTTGCGTCACACTTGTCGCCATTACGCGGGCCTTCCGTCACAGGCACACGACAGCCCCTCCCTCCTGGTCACGCAGCGTCGTTCACGGGGCAGAGGCTGAGTGATCGCCAAGCGACAGCCGCAGCTCCCCCGACGGCCCCCCGGCCGTGGCTGCGGGCAGTCGCAGGGAGGTGCACCGATGACGACGGACCACAAGCTCTGGTCGTACAAGGAGATCGCCGCACACATCCAGGTGCAGACGGACACCGTGCGCTCGTACCGCAAGCACGGCCTGCTGCCGCCGCCCGACCACGTGGAGGGCGGGAAGCCGTACTGGTACGCGGACACGATCCGCAGTTGGGTGTCCCGCCGTCCCGGCAACAGAGGACGCCGGGGCTGACCGTTCCGCCGCCCGCGGGCCCCGCACCCGGCCGCATCCAGGCCGTCGGTGCGGGGCCCGCCCCCTTCCCCCCGAATTTCGCTTGCCGCCGTTCCCCCGCGGCGCGGAGGATCACCGCATGACCGCCGCCCCGCACGCCGACCTCTCCGTCAAGCCGACCCTGACCGGCGGGCGGACCCTGCTGCGCCCCTTCACCGAGGGGGACCTCCCGGCGATGCTGGCGGCGCTCCGGGACCCGGAGGTGGCCCGCTTCACCGGCTCCCCGGCCTTCACCGAGGACGAGGTGGACCGCACCCGCGCCTGGTACCTGACCCGCGCCGGGCAGACCGACCGGCTCGACCTGGCGGTCGTCGAGAGGGCCACCGGCATGTGCGTCGGCGAAGTGGTCCTGAACGAGTGGGACCCGGCCAACCGGAGCTGCTCCTTCCGCACCCTGCTCGGGCCCGCGGGACGCGACCGGGGCCTGGGCACCGAGGCCTGCCGCCTGATCGTGACGTACGCCTTCGACGTGCTCGGCCTCAACCGGGTCGGGCTCGGCGTCTACGACTTCAACCCGCGCGCCCGCCGGGCCTACGAGAAGGTCGGCTTCGTCGCCGAGGGGGTCGAGCGCGAGGCCCTGTGGGACGAGCGGGACGGCTGGGTCGACGCGACGCGGATGTCGATCCTGGCCCGGGAGTGGGCCGTCCACCGGGGCCGGCCCGCCCACTGAGGCTCCGTCCGACTCCGACTCCGCCTCCGACGCCGGCTCCGCCACCGCCACCGCCACCGCCACCGCTCCGGCTTCCCCGCCTCGCTCTCGGCCGCCGCTCTGCCGCCGACGGCGACGGCGGTCGTCGCCGCGCCCGGCGACAGGGCGGGCGGCACCGCGCTCGGCGTGTCGCCGGGCCACGCTGGATTTGATACCCCCTAGGGGTATAGTGTGTGCCGTGTCAGGGAGTCACGGCAGCCCCGTGCCCTCCCTGAGCACCACAGTCGCGCGACACCGCCCGGATGTGCCGCGTACGTCCTTCGAAGAGGAGCACCGACATGACTGCTCAGACCCCCGCCGCCGAGACCCCCCAGGCCGCCTCGGGCTCCTGCTGCTCGCCGTCCGGTTCCTGCGGTTCCGCCGGCGCGGCGGACGTGGCGGTCGGTTCCGTCACCACGGTGTACGAGGTCAAGGGCATGACCTGCGGCCACTGCGAGGGCGCCGTGTCGGCCGAGATCTCGGAGCTCTCCGGCGTCGCCTCGGTCACGGCGGTCGCCTCGACCGGCGAGGTCACCGTGGTCTCCGCCGCCCCGCTGGACGAGGAGGCCGTCCGCGCCGCCGTCGACGAGGCCGGGTACGAGCTGGTCGGCACCCGCTGACCCGCCGCCCCCGCGCCCTGCCGGGCCGTACCCGCCGGTTCCCCATACTGGTACGGGTACGGCCCGTCCGCTGTCTGGAGCCCCGATGAACAGCGCCACCCCGCCCGCCCCTCTGGACACGCACGTCGAGCTGGCCATCGGCGGTATGACCTGCGCCTCCTGCGCGGCCCGCGTCGAGAAGAAGCTCAACCGGATGGAGGGGGTGGCCGCCACCGTCAACTACGCGACGGAGAAGGCCCGGATCGCGTACGACGGTGCGGCGGTCGGCGTGCCGGACCTGATCGCCACCGTCGTACGGACGGGGTACACCGCCGAGGAGCCCGCCGCGCCGGCCCCCGAGGAGGCGGCGCGGGAGCAGCCGGCCGACCGTGACCTCCTCGCCCTGCGGCAGCGGCTGGTCGTCTGCGCGCTGCTCGCCGCTCCCGTGATCCTCCTGTCCATGGTCCCCGCCCTCCAGTTCGACAACTGGCAGTGGCTGTCCCTGACGCTGGCCGCGCCGGTCGTGGTGTGGGGGGCGCTGCCCTTCCACCGGGCCGCCTGGACGAACCTCACACACGGTGCGGCCACCATGGACACCCTCGTCTCGACGGGCACCCTGGCGGCCTTCGCCTGGTCCCTGTGGGCGCTGTTCCTCGGGGACGCGGGGATGCCGGGGATGCGGCACGGCTTCGGCCTGACGGCGGGCCGCCCGGACGGGGCGTCCGCGGTCTACCTGGAGGTGGCCGCCGGGGTCACCGTGTTCATCCTGCTCGGCCGCTGGCTGGAGGCCCGCTCCAAGCGGAGGGCGGGCGCGGCGCTGCGCGCGCTGATGGAACTGGGCGCCACGGACGTCGCCGTCCTGCGCGGCAGCCAGGAGGTGCGGATTCCGGTCCGGCTGCTGTCGGTGGGCGACCGGTTCGTCGTACGGCCCGGGGAGAAGGTGGCCACCGACGGCACGGTCGTCGAGGGCCGTGCGGCGCTCGACGCCTCGATGCTCACCGGTGAATCGGTGCCGGTGGACGTGGGTCCGGGCGAGAAGGTCACCGGGGCGACGGTGAACGCCGGCGGGCGGATCGTCGTCGAGGCCACCTCCGTCGGCTCCGGCACGCAACTGGCCCGGATGGCGCGGGCCGTGGAGGACGCGCAGAACGGCAAGGCGCGGGTGCAGCGGCTCGCGGACCGGATCTCGGCCGTGTTCGTGCCGGTGGTGCTGCTGATCGCGCTGGGCACCCTGGTGGGGTGGCTGCTGGTCACGGACGACGTGACGGCCGCGTTCACCGCCGCCGTGGCGGTGCTGATCATCGCGTGCCCGTGCGCGCTGGGCCTCGCGACGCCGACCGCGCTGATGGTGGGGACGGGGCGGGGCGCGCAGCTCGGCATCCTGATCAAGGGGCCCGAGGTGCTGGAGTCGACGCGCCGGGTGGACACCGTCGTCCTGGACAAGACGGGCACGGTGACCACCGGCCGGATGGAGCTGAAGGACGTGTTCCCGGCCCCCGGGGTCGGGCGCGCGGAGCTGCTGCGGCTCGCGGGGGCGCTGGAGCACGCGTCCGAGCACCCGATCGCGCGGGCGGTGGCGCGGGTGGCCGCGGCGTCGGACACGGAGGGCGGCGCGGGCCGGGACCACCCGCCCGTCTCCGGTTTCACCAACGTCCCCGGGCTCGGCGTGCGGGGCGAGGTCGAGGGACACGCCGTCCTCGTGGGCCGGACCAAGCTGCTGTCCGACGCCGCGATCGAGCTGCCGCCGCGGCTGGCCGACGCGAAGGCCGCCGCCGAGGCCCGGGGGCGTACCGCCGTCGCGGTGGCCTGGGACGGCGAGGCGCGCGGAGTGCTCACCGTCGCGGACACCGTGCGGGCGAGCAGCGCCCAGGCGGTGCGGGAGCTGCGCGCCCTCGGTCTCGTACCGGTGCTGCTGACCGGCGACAACCGTCGGGCGGCCGACGCGGTGGCCGCAGAGGTGGGGATCGACGCCGCACAGGTGTACGCGGAGGTCCTGCCCGAGGAGAAGGCGGCCGTGGTCGCCCGCCTCCAGGGCGAGGGCCGCACGGTGGCGATGGTCGGCGACGGCGTGAACGACGCGGCGGCGCTCGCCACCGCTGACCTGGGCCTGGCCATGGGCACCGGCACGGACGCGGCGATCGAGGCCGGCGACCTGACGCTCGTCCGGGGCGACCTGCGGGTCGCGGCGGACGCGATCCGGCTGTCGCGGCGGACCCTGGCGACCATCAAGGGCAACCTCTTCTGGGCCTTCGGCTACAACGTCGCGGCACTCCCGCTGGCGGCTGCCGGGCTGCTCAACCCGATGATCGCGGGATTCGCGATGGCGTTCTCTTCCGTCTTCGTAGTGACAAACAGCCTCCGGCTCCGTACCTTCACATGACGTACACCAACACACACGAACGCGTCGCAACTACAGTGCATGGTGGAGTGACGCAGATCACTGTGTTGAGGGGGTAACCATTGGCCGGGTTCGCGAGTCCAAGAAGCGATGCCAAGAACGTCTTGGGGGACGTTCGCGGGATGTCTTGGGGGACGTCCCCGGCAAGCGTTGGCCGGGACACGTACGCCGGGGAGCTTTGAGCGGCCCTCCCGTCCGTTACGTGTCCTGGCGGACCGCAGCGGTACGCAGGACGCGCACGGAGCAGGACGTACGAGCGGTACGCACGCACAGCAGGACCGAGCAGGACGCACGACCCAGAGACTTCTGGCGGCGCAAGCCGTCAGACGGCCCGGTGGGGATCCCGTGGGGGGAATCCGATCCGGGAAACAGGGAAGCGCCCCGCATCGTCGACCCGTGGGGGGATCGGCGGCGGGGCGCTTTTCGCTGTCGCGGCCCGGAGGCGAAGAGGTCAGCGGCCCTCGACCGGAACGAAGTCGCGCAGGACCTCGCCGGTGTAGATCTGGCGCGGGCGGCCGATGCGCGAACCCGGCTCCTTGATCATCTCGTGCCACTGCGCGATCCAGCCCGGCAGGCGGCCGATCGCGAAGAGCACGGTGAACATGTCGGTGGGGAAGCCCATCGCCCGGTAGATCAGACCCGTGTAGAAGTCGACGTTCGGGTAGAGGTTGCGCGAGACGAAGTAGTCGTCGGAGAGCGCGTGCTCCTCCAGCTTCAGCGCGATGTCCAGCAGCTCGTCGGACTTGCCGAGGGCCGAGAGGACGTCGTGCGCCGCAGCCTTGATGATCTTCGCGCGGGGGTCGAAGGACTTGTACACCC
Organism: Streptomyces sp. NPDC088745; assembly: GCF_044751045.1. NCBI lineage: Bacteria > Bacillati > Actinomycetota > Actinomycetes > Kitasatosporales > Streptomycetaceae > Streptomyces > Streptomyces sp. NPDC088745. The sequence goes on along the minus strand of NZ_JBIVLB010000008.1, from coordinate 273,293 downwards.
GGTGGCCGAAGCCCATCAGGCGGACGCCGTCCTCCTTGTTCTTCACCTTGCGGATGAAGGCGTCCACGTCGCCGCCGTCGGCCTGGATGGCCTCCAGCATCTCCAGCACGGACGCGTTCGCGCCGCCGTGCAGGGGGCCCCACAGGGCGGAGATGCCGGCGGAGATCGAGGCGAACATGTTCGCCTGCGAGGAACCGACCAGGCGCACGGTGGAGGTCGAACAGTTCTGCTCGTGGTCCGCGTGCAGGATGAGCAGCTTCTCCAGCGCGGCGACGACGACCGGGTCGAGGTCGTACTCCTGCGCGGGCACCGAGAAGGTCATCCGCAGGAAGTTCTCGACGTAGCCGAGGTCGTTGCGCGGGTAGACGAACGGGTGGCCGATCGACTTCTTGTACGCGTACGCGGCGATCGTCGGCAGCTTGGCCAGCAGACGGATCGTCGACAGGTGGCGCTGCTGCTCGTCGAACGGGTTGTGGCTGTCCTGGTAGAAGGTGGACAGCGCCGAGACGACCGAGGACAGCATGGCCATCGGGTGCGCGTCGCGGGGGAAGCCGTCGAAGAAGCGCTTGACGTCTTCGTGCAGCAGCGTGTGCTGGGTGATCTCGTTCTTGAAGGTCGACAGCTCGTCGTCCTTCGGGAGCTCGCCGTTGATCAGCAGGTAGGCGGTCTCCAGGAAGCTGCTCTGCTCCGCCAGCTGCTCGATCGGGTACCCGCGGTAGCGCAGGATGCCCTGCTCGCCGTCGAGGTAGGTAATCGCGGATTTGTAGGCGGCGGTGTTGCCGTAGCCGCTGTCGAGGGTCACCAGTCCTGTCTGGGCCCGGAGCTTCCCGATGTCGAAGCCCTTGTCGCCGACGGTGCTGTCGATCACCGGGTAGGTGTACTCGCCATCGCCGTACCGCAGTACTACAGAGTTGTCGCTCTCGCTCACGTCATCCCTCACCGACGTAGTGCCTCTTCTTCGAGGTGCCCTGACTGTCTCTACCATCCCCCACTTGGCTCAGCAGAGTGCACTCGGGGTCGGCCAACAGGCCAGTTCGCGGCACTGAGTGCCGCCAACCTGCTCATACTGCCCCCTTCGCCCCGGTTCCGGAAGCCCCGGGTGATGTTTCCCACCGATGGCCCGCAGAGATTGACCGGGAGGACTGACGCGGGGTCGGCACGTACGTTCCGCCTGCGAGCCGGTGGGCCAGCGCGGTGCACCGGCGACCGGCCGAGACCGTGCGCACCGCCTGGCCGATGGCCTTGCGGGAACCGACGAGGACGACCAGCTTCTTGGCCCGGGTGACGGCGGTGTACAGGAGGTTCCGTTGCAGCATGGGCCAGGCGCTCATGGTGACCGGGATCACCACGGCCGGATATTCACTCCCCTGGGAGCGGTGGATGGTGACGGCGTACGCGTGGGCCAGCTCGTCGAGTTCGTCGAAGTCGTACGCGACCTCCTCGTCCTCGTCCGTACGCACGGTCAGCGTCTGCTCGACCGGGTCCAGCGCGGTGACGACGCCGACGGTCCCGTTGAAGACGCCGTTCTCCCCCTTGTCGTAGTTGTTCCGGATCTGGGTGACCTTGTCGCCGACGCGGAAGGTGCGGCCGCCGAACCGCTTCTCGGGGAGGTTCGGGCGGGCGGGGGTGACGGCCTGCTGGAGCAGCCCGTTGAGGTTGCCGGCCCCGGTGGCGCCGCGGTGCATGGGGGCGAGCACCTGCACGTCCGTCCTGGGATCGAGCCCGAACTTCTGCGGGATGCGGCGGGCCGCGACGTCCACGGTGAGCCGGCCCGCCTCCTCGGTGTCGTCCTCGACGAAGAGGAAGAAGTCCTTCATGCCCTGGGTGAGGGGGTGCTCCCCGGAGTTGATCCGGTGCGCGTTGGTGACGACGCCCGACTGCTGGGCCTGCCGGAAGATCTGGGTGAGCCGCACGTGCGGCACGGGGCCGCCCGCCGCGAGCAGGTCCCGCAGCACCTCCCCCGCCCCGACCGACGGCAACTGGTCCACGTCCCCCACCAGGAGGAGGTGGGCACCGGGTGCCACCGCCTTGACCAGCTTGTTGGCGAGCAGGAGATCCAGCATGGACGCCTCGTCGACGACCACCAGGTCGGCGTCCAGCGGCCGGTCCCGGTCGTACGCCGCGTCCCCGCCCGGCTTGAGCTCCAGCAGCCGGTGCACGGTGGACGCCTCGGCCCCCGTCAGCTCGGACAGCCGCTTGGCCGCCCGCCCGGTGGGCGCGGCCAGCACCACCTTCGCCTGCTTCGCCCGCGCCAGCTCCACCACGGACCGTACGGTGAACGACTTCCCGCAGCCGGGGCCGCCGGTCAGCACCGCGACCTTCTCCGTCAGCGCGAGCTTGACGGCGGCCTCCTGCTCGGAGGCGAGGGAGGCGCCCGTTCGCGTGGCCAGCCAGGAAAGCGCCCTCCCCCAGTCCACGTCCCGGAAGCCGGGCATCCGGTCCTCCTCCGTGCGCAGCAGGCGCAGCACCTGCCCGGCGAGGGAGAGTTCCGCCCGGTGGAAGGGCACCAGATACACGGCGGTGACCGGCTCTCCGCCCGGCCCCTCCGGACCGGGCACCTTCTCCCGTACGACGCCCTCCGGGTCCTCGGCCAGTTCGGCGAGGCAGTCGATGACCAGCCCGGTGTCGACCTGGAGCAGCTTCACCGAGTCGGCGATGAGGCGCTCCTCCGGGAGGAAGCAGTGCCCCTGGTCGGAGGACTGGGACAGGGCGTACTGCAGGCCCGCCTTCACCCGGTCGGGGCTGTCGTGCGGGATGCCGACGGCCTGGGCGATGCGGTCGGCGGTGAGGAAGCCGATGCCCCAGACGTCGGCGGCCAAGCGGTACGGCTGGTTCTTCACGACGGAGATCGAGGCGTCCTCGTACTTCTTGTAGATGCGGACGGCGATGGAGGTGGAGACCCCCACGCTCTGGAGGAAGACCATGACCTCCTTGATGGCCTTCTGCTCCTCCCAGGCGACGGCGATCATCTTCGTCCGCTTCGGCCCGAGCCCCGGCACTTCCACCAGCCGCTTCGGCTGCTGCTCGATGATGTCGAGGGTGTCCACGCCGAAGTGGGTGGTGATCCGGTCGGCCATGACCGGCCCGATGCCCTTGATCAGCCCGGAACCGAGATAGCGCCTGATCCCCTGGATGGTGGCGGGCAGGACCGTCGTGTAGTTGTCGACGGTGAACTGCTTGCCGTACTGCGGATGGGACCCCCAGCGCCCCTCCATCCTCAGGGACTCCCCCGGCTGCGCGCCGAGCAGCGCGCCGACGACGGTCAGCAGGTCGCCCGTGCCGGACCCGCGCCCGGTGTCGACACGGCCGACCGTGTAACCGGTCTCCTCGTTGGCGTACGTGATCCGCTCCAGGACGCCTTCGAGAACCGCCTTGTTGACCGGACCGCCCTGTGCGCCTGCCGCGCTGCCTGTGCTGGACATGGGACGACGCTACCGCCGGGGTCCGACAACGTGTGCGGGGCTGTGGACGAAGGCCCGGGCCGGGGCCCGGGTCAGAGCGCGACGAGATCCACGACGTTCACCACGACGTGACGGTTGGAGACGATGTACGTCACGAAGCCGCCGGTGAAGGCGGCGGACCAACTGTTGTCCCGGTTGCTGGTCGCCGGAGGCCCGAAGGGATTCCGGGCCAACTGCTTCTCCAGCGCCGCGAGGGACGCGGCCCGGGGTGCCGTGAGAGTCGCCTTGCACCGCGCGGCCCGGTCGGCGTAGCGGATCGCGTACACGTCGTTCATCCGTGTCCCCTGGCGTCCACCGGCCTGTTGTCGGCGTCGTACGTGTTGCCGTCGTCGTCGAAGAAGACCATGCCCTCGGTGTCCCCCTCGGTCATCCGCTTGACGGTGTGCTCCACCTCGTCCAGGTAGCCGGGGGTGGCACAGGCGCAGGCGAACGGAAACCACTTGTCGACCACGCGCTCCAGGGCCTCGCTGTCGAAGTCCGCGGCGGCGCTCAGCCAGTCCTGCTCGAAGGCCTGGAGCCAGTCGGGGCGTCGTTGCAGCGCGACACGCACCGCATCCGCCGTTCTCTCGCACGCCTCGGGGTCAACGGCGAACACCATGGTCAACTCCTCTGCGGGCGGTCGGGGCCGGGAGCGCCCATGCTAGGGCGGGCGCGGGCCGGGGTCTTGTGAACCGTTCGCCTTCTGCTCGAAGGGAGGACTTCGACGAGGCGCCTGGTGGGGTTCACCGGGGACGTCCGTGCCGGGGACGGGGGCCCGGCGGCGCGTGGCCCGGTCGTCCGCTTGCCCGGTCGTCCGCTTGCCCGCTTGCCCGCTTGCCCGTCGAGGGCCGATCGTCCTTCGTGGGCGCGGTGCGGAGCGGCAGACTGACTGCCTGAAGCACGCGGCATCGAGGGAACTCCCTCGCGCAGCTTCCTCGTGGAAGTCGAAGGGCCCGGTCCGTCGACCGGGCCCTTCGATGTCCCCCTCCCCGTGTCAGGCCTCCCTCGAATCCCCCCAGATTCCCCCCGGAAGCCCTGATGTCACGTAAGACCCGCGAGGGCGGCCAAGGGTTGTACGGCGGCGGGGGATTTTCTTCGGGTGGTCATAAGGTGCCGACATTTGGGTGCAGACGTAGCGTTTCCGATATGAACGACGACTCGTTTCAGAAGGACGTGCTCAACGAGCTGGGCGACGACAAGCTCGCCGAGATCGCCGGACTGCTCGGTACGGACGCGGCCGGCGCCCAGAGCGTCGTCGCGTCCACCGCGGACGCTTTCGCGGGAGGGCTCACGGAGAAGGCCGAGAACGCCTCGCCCGAGGAGGCCGAGGAGGTCCGGGCCGCCCTCACGGAGGCTGCGGATCCGCCGCTCCAGGGCGTGGCCACGCTGGGCGGCGGCCTGGGTGGTCTGCTCGGCGGCGGAATGATGGCCGGGATGCTCGGCAAGATGGCCAAGCCGGTGGCGAGTGCTGTCGCGAAGAAGACCGGGCTGCCCGAGGCGTCGGTGACGCGGGCGATCGAGATCGCGCTGCCGGTGGTCCTGGCGGTGGTGACGAAGCGGGCCACGGAGAAGCGGAACCCCGGGGCGGCGGGGGCGGGGCCCGGCGCGGGGGGCGGGCTCGGTGATCTGCTGGGTCAGGTGCTGGGAGGCGGCAAGAAGTAGCCCGGGCGGGGGCGGTGGTTGATGGGCCCGGATCGGGTGTTGTGGGGGCCGTCCTCTTGTCCGGAGTGTGGCGCTTGCGGGGAGCCCGTCAAGGGCGCTCCTTCGTCGCGTCGGCTTCGCCGATGTCGCGTGCGCTCCACCCTTGACTGTCTCCCCTCCAGCGCTGGTTTCGTGGTGCGGAGGACGGCCCAGAAATGGCCCCGGAGGAGGCCGGGAAGCGGCCGTTCGCCGTTGCCGGGTGCGAGTGGGTGGGTGGGGGCGCCGGGAAGTGGTCCGGGTTGCTCGCTGCCCGTCGGCGGGTGGGTGGGGTGTCGGCTAGTGGTGACGGGTGCGTGCGCCTGATGCCGCCGGTGGGGGTGCGCCGACTTGAATGGGGCTGCGGGCGTCACATCGGCGGGTGCGGGCCGCCGTAGGGCCGGTGCACAAGCTGGTGGCTGAGGTCAGTGGGTGGATTCCCAGCTCATCGGTGTTCGTAGGTGTGCTGGGACATCTGCATTGGACGCACATGCCACTACCCACCCCCCTGAAGGCCTGTACGGTGCCGGGCCTGGTCCGCGTGGGCGGGTTGGGAGGGCGCTTCGCAGAGCGGGTTCGCGGGGGGTGTGTTCCAAAAGTGGGACACATAGACGCGGGAGTGTCCTACTTCTGGGACACCTTCACCACATGAGCTAACAGCAGGACCGATATGCGGGCACATTCGGACATGTGACGGATGCGGGACGGGTGTGGGACGGCGGGGCGAGGGGTGCTCCCCGTTTGTCTGCGCTCCGCTGGAATTGCGGGTGCGCGTGGGCCGCGAAGTGGGACACACGAGCGCAGATGTGTCCCACTTCTGTGATGCCCCATCGTGTTCCGGCCGCTTCCGCGCCGCACGCGCCACCCCATCAATCACTCCCCCGCCCGCCTCTGCTTTGACGAACGACCTTTTCCTCCAAGACGTCAGACACGGCGGGCACCAGCAGACAGGGGGGCGGGCGGCGATATATGGGCTCAATGCATATGTCCCAGCACACCTACGCCTGTCGTTTCTCCTTTGAATCCACCCACCTACCTCAGCCACCAGCTTGAGCATCGGCCCCACGGCGGCCCGCACCCGCCGACGTGACGCCCGCAGCCCCATTCAAGTCGGCGCACCCCCACCGGCAGCATCAGGCGCACACACCCGTCACCCATAGCCGACACCCCACCCACCCGCCGACGGGCAGCGAGCAACCCGGACCACTTCCCGGCGCCCCCACCCACCCACTCGCACCCGGCAACGGCGAACGGCCGCTTCCCGGCCTCCTCCGGGGCCATTTCTGGGCCGTCCTCCGCACCACGAAACCAGCGCTGGAGGGGAGACAGTCAAGGGTGGAGCGCACGCGACATCGGCGAAGCCGACGCGACGAAGGAGCGCCCTTGACGGGCTCCCCGCAAGCGCCACACTCCGGACAAGAGGACGGCCCCCACAACACCCGACCCGGGCCCATCAACCACCGCCCCCACCCGCACACCCGACCCGACCCGGCCCCGCCCCACCCCACCCCACCCCGCGATCTCTCCCGCACACCCGACCAGGCCCCACCCCACTCCGGGACCTCGTCCGCCCTCCCGAAACGGGACCACCCCCGGTAGCACCACTACCAAGGGGGCGGGACCCACTCGTACAGCCCGATGTCACAGCACGTGCTCCGTAAAGCGGGCCACGACCTCCCCAAGGACCTCCGCCCCGGGACGCCCCCAGAGCTCCTCGTTGAAGATCTCGACCTCGATCGCCCCCACGAAGCCCGCCGCATCGACCAGTTCACGAAAGGCGCGCATGTCGATGCTGCCGTCACCGAGCCGGCCCCGGCCGAGCAGGACACCCGCCGGAAGCGGAGTGATCCAGTCCGCCACCTGGAAGGAGTGGAGGCGGCCGGACGCACCCGCCCGGGCGATCTGCGCGGGAGCCTGGTCGTCCCACCAGATGTGATATGTGTCCACGACCACCCCGACCTGGTCGGCGGGGAAGCGTTCGGCCAGGTCCAGGGCTTGGCCCAGGGTGGAGACCACGCAGCGGTCCGAGGCGAACATCGGGTGCAGGGGTTCGATGGCGAGGCGGATGCCGCAGGAGGCCGCGTAGGGGGCGAGGACGGCGAGCGCGTCGGCGATGCGTTCGCGGGCGGCCGTCAAGTCCCGTTCGCCGTCGGGCAGTCCGCCGGAGACCAGGACAAGGGTGTCCGTGCCCAGGACGGCCGCCTCGTCGATCGCGCGGCGGTTGTCGTCGAGGGCGGCGGCACGCTGCTCCGGGTCGGTGGCCGTGAGGAAGCCGCCCCGGCACAGGCTGGTGACGGCCAGGCCGGAGGCGCGCATCAGCTTGGCGGCGCGTTCTACGCCGTACTCCTGGACGGGGGCCCGCCACAGGCCGACGTGGGAGATGCCCGCGGCCGTGCAGCCGGTGGCCAGTTCCTCCAGGGACCACTGCTTGATGGTCTCCTGGTTGATGCTGAGGCGGGTCGGGTCGGGGGTCGTCACTGGGGTACTCCGTGGACGGTCAGCAGGGAGCGCATACGGGACGCGGCAAGGGCGGGGTCCGGGAACAGGCCCACTCCGTCCGCGAGTCGGTAGGCGTGGGCCAGGTGCGGCAGGGAGCGGGCGGACTGGAGGCCGCCGACCATCGTGAAGTGGGACTGGTGGCCCGCCAGCCAGGCGAGGAGGACGACGCCTGTCTTGTAGAAGCGGGTGGGGGCCCGGAAGAGGTGCCGGGAGAGTTCGACGGTCGGGTCGAGGAGCTTACGGAAACCGTCCCGGTCCCCCGTGTCGAGGACCCGCACCGCTTCCGCCGCCAGTGGGCCCAGCGGGTCGAAGATGCCCAGGAGGGCGTGGGAGAAGCCGTGTTCGTCGCCCGCGATCAGCTCGGGGTAGTGGAAGTCGTCGCCCGTGTAGCAGCGCACACCCTCCGGGAGGCGGCGGCGCAGGTCGATCTCGCGCCGGGCGTCGAGAAGGGACACCTTGATGCCGTCGACCTTCTCGGGGTGGGCGGTGATGACCTGGAGGAAGGTCTCGGTCGCCGCGTCCAGGTCGGTCGAGCCCCAGTAGCCCTCCAGGGCGGGGTCGAACATCGGGCCCAGCCAGTGCAGGATCACGGGTTCGGTGGCCTGCCGCAGGAGGTGCCCGTACGCCGCCAGGTAGTCCTCGGGGCCACGGGCCGCCGCCGCGAGGGCGCGCGATGCCATCAGGACGGCCTGTGCGCCGGTGGACTCGACGAGGGCGAGCTGCTGCTCGTACGCGGCCGTGACCGTCGCCAGGTCGTGTGCTCCCGGGGGGAGTTGGTCCGTGCCGACGCCGCAGGCGATCGCGCCGTCGACCGCCTTCGCCTCGGCGGCCGAGCGGCGGATGAGTTCCGCCGCGCCCGCCCAGTCCAGGCCCATGCCGCGCTGGGCGGTGTCCATCGCCTCGGCGACGCCCAGGCCGTGCGACCACAGGTGGCGGCGGAAGGCGAGGGTGGCGTCCCAGTCGACGGCCGCCGGGGAGTCGGGGCTCGTGTCGGCGCAGGGGTCGGCGACGACGTGGGCTGCGGAGAAGACCGTACGGGAGACCAGGGGGCTGCCGCCGGGGACGTACGAGGACGTCTCGGTGCGGGGGGTGTGGGTGTGGATTCCGCCTCCGGCGAGGGGGAGGAGCACGGTGCTCACAGGGACAGCTCCGGGACGTCGTAGCGGCGGCCCTCGGCGGAGGACTTGAGGCCGAGCTCGGCGAGCTGGACGCCGCGGGCGCCCGCCAGGAGGTCCCAGGTGTAGGGCTCGTCGAGGGCGACGTGGCGCAGGAAGAGCTCCCACTGGGCCTTGAAGCCGTTGTCGAAGTCGGCGTTGTCGGGGACGTCCTGCCACTGGTCGCGGAAGGACTCCGTGACCGGCAGGTCGGGGTTCCAGACCGGCTTGGGGGTGGCCGAGCGGTGCTGGACGCGGCAGTTGCGCAGGCCCGCGACGGCGGAGCCGTGGGTGCCGTCGACCTGGAACTCGACCAGTTCGTCGCGGTGGACGCGGACGGACCAGGAGGAGTTGATCTGGGCGATCGCGCCGCCCTGGAGCTGGAAGATGCCGTAGGCGGAGTCGTCGGCGGTGGCGGGGTAGGGCTTGCCGTTCTCGTCCCAGCGCTCGGGGATGTGCGTGGCGACCTGGGCGGTGACCGAGGTGACGCGGCCGAAGAGCTCGTGCAGGACGTACTCCCAGTGCGGGAACATGTCGACGACGATGCCGCCGCCGTCCTCGGAGCGGTAGTTCCAGGAGGGGCGCTGCGCCGCCTGCCAGTCGCCCTCGAAGACCCAGTAGCCGAACTCGCCCCGGACGGAGAGGATGTCGCCGAAGAAGCCGCCGTCGATGAGGCGCTTCAGCTTGAGCAGGCCGGGGAGGAAGATCTTGTCCTGGACGACGCCGTTCTTGACGCCGGCGGCCCGGGCGAGGCGGGCGAGTTCGAGGGCGCCCTCGGTGCCGGTGGCGGTCGGCTTCTCGGTGTAGAGGTGCTTTCCGGCGGCGATCGCCTGCTTCAGGGCGTCCTCGCGGGCCGAGGTGACCTGGGCGTCGAAGTAGACGTCGACGGAGTCGTCGGCGAGGACGGCCGCCAGGTCCGTGGACCACTCCTCGATGCCGTGCTGCTCGGCCATCGCCCGCAGGGCGTGCTCACGGCGGCCGACGAGGACGGGCTCGGGCCACAGGACCTCGCCGTCGCCGAGGTCGAGGCCGCCCTGTTCGCGGATCGCCAGGATGGACCGTACGAGGTGCTGGCGGTAACCCATGCGCCCGGTGACGCCGTTCATGGCGATCCGCACTGTCTTGCGTGTCACGTCAGTCCCTTCGTACGGCCGCGCTCGGCGGCCCCACCCTGTAGAAAGCGCTTTCTATACGCTGTGAGGCAAGAAGCTAACCTGTGCACGGCGATGCGACAAGACCCGGGACCGCGCACCTGGTCCCGGCGAGCGGGCGGGCGGGACCCGGCGGACCGGGACGGACGGATGAGGGCTTGATGAGGACTGCGCGATGACAGTGACCTTGGCGGACGTGGCGGCGCACGCCCGGGTGTCCCCCGCGACGGTGTCCCGGGTGCTGAACGGGAACTACCCCGTCGCGGCGGCCACCCGCGAGCGCGTCCTGCGCGCCGTCTCGGAGCTCGACTACGTGGTGAACGGCCCGGCCAGCGCGCTCGCCGCCGCCACGTCCGACCTGGTCGGCATCCTGGTCAACGACATCGCGGACCCCTTCTTCGGGATCATGGCGGGGGCGGCGCAGGCCCATCTCAACACCCCGTCGGACGCCTCGGCCCCGATCCGCACGAACGCCGAGCGGCTGGCCGTCGTCTGCAACACCGGGGGCTCGCCCGCCCGGGAGCTCACCTACCTCACTCTCCTCCAGCGCCAACGCGCGGCCGCCGTGATCCTGACCGGCGGTGCGATCGAGGACGCCGAGCACTCGGCGGCGGTCGCGGCGAAGCTGGCCAGGCTGGCGGAGGCGGGCACCCGGATCGTGCTGTGCGGGCGGCCGGCGCTGGGTGGGGCGGAGTTCGTCCACGCGACGCTCTCCTTCGACAACCGGGCCGGGGCGTGCCGCCTCACCGGGCACCTGCTCTCCCTCGGGCACAGGCGGATCGGTTACGTCGCCGGACCGGCCGAGCGGACCACGACCCGGCACCGGCTGGAGGGGCACCGGGAGGCGCTCGCGGCGGCGGGGGCCGCCGACGATCCGGCGTTGGTCCTGCACGGTTCGTACGACCGCGCGAGCGGCCGGGCGGCCGCCGCCCGACTCCTGTCCGCCGCCCCGGACCTGACCGCGATCGTCGCCGCGAACGACACGATCGCGCTCGGTGTGTGCGCGGAGGCGCGGGAGCGGGGGCTGCGGATTCCGGAGGATCTGTCGGTGGCCGGGTTCGACGACCTGCCGTCGGCGACGGACGCGGTGCCCGCGCTGACGACGGTACGGCTGCCGCTGTACGAGGCGGGGGCGAGGGCGGGGGCGCTCGCCGCCGGTGCGGGGGCGGCGGGGCACGTGGAGGTGGTTGCGGCGGAGCTGGTGGTGCGGGGCTCGACGGGGGTGGTGCGGGCCGGGTGAGGGGGCGGGCCGGGGCCGGCGCTCGCGGGGGTCACGGGGACAGCGGCGGAATCGCGCCCGGGTCGTCGAGGACGGCCGCGCGGGCGAGGGCGGCGGCGCCGTGGAGCGTGGCGCCGGTGCCGAGCGTGCTGGGGGTCAGGCGGGGCATCCAGGGGGCGGCGAGGGCCCGGCGGCCCGCCAGGCGGGCGTCGATGGCGGGCGCCAGCCACCGGTGCCAGTCCGCGAGGTAGCCCCCGAGCACGATCTCTTCGACGTCCAGCAGCGCGACCATGCCGAGGATCGCCGCGCCCACCGCCTCGCCCGCCGCGGCGAGGGCGGCGAGGGCGGCCGGGTCGCCGGCGTGCAGGGCCCGGTCGAGTGCGGCGAGTGCCGCGTCCTTGCCGTCCGTACGGAGTGCGGCGGCAAGGCCCGCGGCCGCCAGGAGGGGTTCCGGGCCCGCGTACACGGCGAGGCAGCCGCGCGCACCGCAGGCGCAGGGCGGGCCGTCCAGGGCGACGGGGAGATGGCCGGGTTCGATGGCGGCGCCGTGACTGCCGTCCACGATGCGGCCGCCCACCACGAGGCCGCCGCCGACGCCCGTGTCCGCCTTGAGGTAGGCGAGGCCGAGGGGCGGGCGGGGCCGGTCGGCGGCCAGCGCCTGGTACTCGGCGAGGGCGGCGGCGTTGGCGTCGTTGACGACCCCCAACGGGCAGCCCAGGGAGGGCAGTTCGGCGGTGACGAGGGCGCCGAGGTCCACCGGGGCCGTCCAGCCGAAGTCGGTGGCGGCCAGGACGGCGTGCGAGGCGTCGGAGGTGACCGGGCCCGCCATCGCGACGACGACGCGGGAGAGCAGCGCACCGGGAACGGACCGGACCCGGTCCTCCGCCTCGCGCACGACGGCCGCGACGGCGCGGGCCAGCGGGGCGGGGTCGCCGTGCCGAACGCGGTACGGGGTGTCGGCGCGGCTCATGACGGCGCCGGCGAGGTCGGTGACCTGGGTGCGGAGCTGTTCCAGGGTGATCTGGACGGTGACGGCCAGGACGCGCCGGGGGGCGAGCCGGACGGGGCGGCCGGGGCGGCCTCGCCCTCCCCCGGTTCCGCCGGCCTCCTCCTGGACGAGGCCGCGGGCGGCCAGATCGGCGACCAGGCCGGTGACGGACGCGGGCACGAGCCCGACGGCGGCGGCGATGCGGCTGCGGGAGCAGGGGCCGTGGGCGGCGATGTGCTGGAGGACCAGGGCGAGGTTGCGCCGGCGTACGGAGGCGGAGTCGAGAGGGACGGGGGCGGGCGTGGTGTGCGGCACCCGCCGATTGTGCCCGGTGGGGCCCGACGGGGGGTGCGGGGGCGGCCACCTCATTTATTTCAACCCTTGACTTAAATGGGGCGGAAGCGGAACCTGCTGAGGAGCAGCGAGTCCACCCCGCACAGCACCCCCCCGCTCCGGTCGGCCACGACGCCGGTGCGCGCCCCAGGAGAGGCAGTGCCATGTCCGCCCAGGCCCCCGTCGTCACCACCGCCCTCGGCCCCGTACGCGGCGAACGCCGGGCCGGCGGCGACCGCTTCCTCAACATTCCGTACGCCCAACCCCCGGTCGGCGACCTGCGGTTCGCCGCGCCCGTGCCGCCGCGGCCGTGGACCCGGCCGCTGGAGGCCACCGCGTACGGACCCACCGCCCAGCGCCGCGCCTTCACTGAGATGACGATCATTCCCGAGCCGACGATCCCGGGCGAGGGCGTCCTCAACCTGAACGTCTTCACACCGCGCGCCGAGGCCGCCCCCGAGCGGGGCGGGCTCCCCGTGCTGGTGTGGATCCACGGCGGCGGTTACGTCGCGGGCTCGGCCGCCAGTCCCTGGTACGACGGGGCCGCCTTCAACCGGGACGGCGTCCTGCTGGTGTCGGTGGGCTACCGGCTCGGCATTGAGGGCTTCCTGCACCTGGACGACGCCCCCGACAACCGGGGGGTGCTCGACTGGATCGCCGCGCTGGAGTGGGTGCGCGACAACATCGCCGCGTTCGGCGGCGACCCGGCGAAGGTCACGGTGGCCGGTCAGTCGGCGGGCGGCGGCGCCGTCCAGACGCTGCTGGCCACGCCGCGCGCCCAGGGCCTGTTCCGGGCGGCGATCTCGGTGTCCGGCGCGGTGATGCGGCCGCAGGACAAGGCCGCCGGCGAGGGCGTCGCCCGGCTGTTCACCGCCCGCACCGGGGTCCCGGCGACGGCCGCCGCGCTGCGGGACCTGCCGTACGGGACGCTGTACGAGTTCCAGGACGCCCTGGACGCGCCGGGCGACGACCGCGAGGGCCTGCCCCAGGGCCTCGCCCTCGCCCCCTTCGCGGACGGCGGGCTGATCCCCGTGCCCGTGACCGAGGCGCTCGCCGACGGCGGTGCGGGCGCGGGCGTCGGCGAGCAGCCGCTGATGCTGGGGTTCACCCGCGACGAGTTCGACGCGATGGGCGGCTCCGCCCTCACCGACGCCGTCTTCCGCCGGCCCGGCCTGACGATCGCCGAGGGCCGCGCGGCACGCGAACTGCCCACCTGGTTCTACGAGTTCCGGTGGGAGACGAAGGCCGCGGGGCCGTTCGCGGGGCAGGCCTTCCACTGCCTGGACCTGCCGTTCTCCTTCGACGCGCTGGACGCGGAGAACGTCGCCGAGGTCGCGGGCCCGACTCCGCCGCAGGCGCTCGCGGACGCGATGCACGGCGCGTGGGTCGGTTTCGTCCGGGACCTGGACCCGGGCGCCGACTGGCCGCGCTACACCCGTGCGGGCCGGGCCACCCGGGTGTGGGACGCCGAACCGGCGACGGTCGGCGACGCCCTGCGGGCGGAGCGGGAACGCTGGCTGGGCTGAGCCGGTCCGCCAGGACGGACGTCGCCCCGCCGGTCGCGTAGGCGCTCGTTGGCGGCGGCCCGGTCAGCGGCCGCCCGCGATGCGCAGCACGGTGCCGGTCGTGTACGAGGCGTCCTCCGACAGGAGCCAGGCGATGCCCGCGGCGATCTCGGACGGGTCGGCCGCCCGGCGCAGCGGGATGCCGGGCGCCATCCGGGCCGGGCGGTCCGGGTCGCCCATGGTGGCGTGCATGTCGGTGTCGACGAGGCCGGGGGCGACGCCGTTGACGCGGATGCCGTCGGGGCCGAGCTCCTTGGAGAGGCCCAGGGTGATGGTGTCGACGGCGGCCTTGGAGGCGGCGTAGTGGACGTACTCGCCGGGGCTGCCGAGGGTGGCGGCGCCGGAGGAGACGTTGACGATGGCACCCGGGGTGCCGTGGGCGGTCATGTCGCGGACGGCGCGGCGGCAGCACAGGAGGGTGCCCAGGACGTTGACGTCCAGGACGCGGCGGAGGTCGCCGGTGGAGGCCTCGGCGAGGGGGCTGAGCAGACCGGTGACGCCGGCGTTGTTGACCAGGCCGGTGAGGGGGCCGAGCTCGGCGGCGACGGTGTCGAAGAGGCGGTCGACGTCGGGCTCGTGGGAGGTGTCGGCCCGGACGGCGAGGGCGCGGGCCCCGGCCTCGCGGACCTGGGCGGCGACCGTCCGGGCGGCGCTCTCGTCCTGGGCGTAGGCGAGGGCGATGTCGTGGCCGTCGGCGGCCAGGCGCAGGCAGGTGGCGGCCCCGATGCCGCGGCTGCCGCCGGTGACGAGGGTGATGGGGCGGGACATGGGGCCTCCTGGCGGGTCGGTGCGTCGCGCGCCGTCCATGATCCCTCGGGGGGCGGGTCCGTTGTGCGGGTGGGTGGGGGTGCGGTCGCCGCCGGGGCTCCGCCTCCAGGCCCTCGGCCCCGCGCCGTCACCCCAGGCGTCCCCCGCACCGCTGAGGCGGTTTCCTCAGGCCTCGTGGAGGGCTTCGGCGATGGACTCGAAGAAGGCCGTGTGGGCCGTCGCGCTCGCCGGGAGTTCCGGGTTCCAGGGGACGACCTCGACGTCCGGGCCGATTCGCCCCGCCTCGAAGGGGGCCGCGTTCGCCCGTACGTCGGCGAGGACCAGTTGCGGGGCGAGTCCGGCGGCCCGCTCCCACGGCACCGTCGACCAGTTCGCGCCGCCCTCCGGGGGCGGGTCCAGCAGGGGGACGCCCAGGGCGGTGAGGGCGCGCAGGTCGGGCCAGGCGTGCGGGCGGGCCAGGTGGACGTCGGCGGCGTCGGCCGGGGAGAGCGCCAGCAGGGCGGGCGTGGTGGGGCTGATCAGGGACTTCAGCTTGGCCTGCGCGTCGGCCAGGGCGTGCGCGGCCTCCGGGGGCTCGGTGCTGCCGAGGGACTCGGCGAGGGCGTGGAAGGTGTCGCGGACCTCGGAGAGGGAGCGGCCCTGGCCGATGTCCAGGACGACGGTGGGGATGTGCTGTTCGAGGTGCTTGGCGGTGTCCGGCTCCATGCCGTAGACCGCGCTGCCGCCGTAGCTGACGGCGACCAGCAGGTCGATTCCGGCGGCGAGGACCGCGTCGGGGTCCAGTGCCTGGCCCGCGCCGAAGTACGCGACCTCGGAGAGCGGCAGGCTGCCCGCCTTGGCCGGGTCGGGGGCGGGGCCGTCGTGGTAGGAGCCGAAGATCCCGGCGGGGCGCAGGCCGTGGTCGTACAGGGTCGCGCCCGCCTGGATGTAGGCGGCGATACGGGCCGGGCGGGCCGGCGCGGTCACCAACTGGCCGCGGGAGTCGGTGAATTGCCAGGGCGTGGCTGCGGTAGGGGTCATGGCCGTTCCCTGCCCCGTGCGGGGCGCGGCTACGCGGCGACGGCGGGTGCGGGCGGTTTCGGACCGCTGACAGGGGTACCGGGAGGGAAGGGCGCACCCGATGACGTGCAGGTCGCGGCCCCCGCGTACGGAACGCGGCGCACGCACACCGGACGCGGCGCACGCACACGGATCGAAGGAGTTGTTCAGACGGTGAAGCTCGCCTTTTCCACCCTCGGGGTGCCCGGGATGCCGATGTCGGAGGTCGCCGCGCTGGCGCAGACGTGCGGGTTCCAGGGGGTGGAGCTGCGTGCGCACCCGGAGGAGCCGGTGCATCCGGGGATCGGGGCGAAGGAGCGGGCGGAGGTGGTGGAGACGTTCGCCGCCGCGGGCGTCGAGATCCTGACGGTCGCCGGGTACGCCAAGGTCGCGGCGGAGGGCGAGGACGGGCCCGTGCTGGAGGAGGTCCGGGGGCTGCTGGAGCTCGCGCGGGACCTGGGGGCCCGGTACGTGCGGGTCTTCCCCGGGGCGGGCGAGGACGTCGGGGGCGGCGACGAGCGGGCGGCGCGGCGGCTCGGGGCGGCGGCGGAGAGCGCGGACGAGTACGGCGTGCGCATCCTGCTGGAGACGCACGACTCGCACCGCACGGGCGTGGACGCGGCCCGGGTGGTGGCGGCGGTCGGGCACAAGAACGTCGGGGTGCTGTGGGACGTCATGCACACCTGGCTCGGCGGGGAGGACCCCGTCACCTCCTACGGCGTGCTCGCGCCGCACCTCGGTTACGTACAGGTGAAGGACATCGCCTCCGGGGACGTGACCACGCCGCTCGCGCTGGGCAGCGGGGTGCTGCCGCTGGACGAGTGCCTGGCGCAGCTCGGCGGGTCCGACGCCGCCCCCGGCACCGCCGGGGCCGATGACGACGTGTGGGTGTGCTGGGAGTACGAGAAGCGGTGGTATCCGGAGGCCGCGGAGCTGCCGGGGCTGCTGGTGGCGGGGCGGGAGTTCCTGGCGCTGCGGGCGCCGGCGGCGTAGGCGGCCGGGGGTGCGGGAGACCGGGGCGGTTTCCGGACCCCGGCTCCTGGGAGGGGCGCGGCGGCACGCCCCGTCCCCGCGTCAGCGGCGCAGGCCGTGGCCCACCGGGAAGAGCACCTTCGTGGGGTCGTCCGCCCGCTGGACCGGCACCGGCAGCCGCCCGGCCGGGCGGGTCCGGCCGGTCAGGACCCGTACCGCCGCGCCCAGCTCGACGTCCGTCCAGGAGTACGCCGCCAGGTGGGCCCGCGCTCCCGTTCCGGCCAGGTGCGCGACGTCGTACGGGTTCTGGAGGGCGAGGACGGCCACCGGCAGCCCGGTGGCCGCCAGTTCCCTCACCAGCGTCCGCTGGGCGCTCGTCGCCGAGACGTTCCGCGTCGCGACCAGCACCGCGTCCGCGCCCGCCCGCGCCGCCGCCACCGCTTCGGCGATCTTCGCGGGGGTGGGGGCCGACCCGGTGGACAGGGCGGTCGCCGTGAAGCCCGCCTCCCCGAGCAGCCGGGCCAGGACGGCTGTCGGCGGTCCCGTCGTGCCGGAGGGCGAGGCCGGGTCGGCCCCGACGACCAGTACCCTGCGGTGCTCGCGCCGGGAGAGCGGAACCAGGCCGCCCTCGTTGACCAGCAGCGTCGTCGTGGCGTCCGCGATGCGGTCCGCCGCCGCGAGGTGGCCGCGGACGCCCACGGTCCGGTCGACCCCCCGGTGGGTGACGTACGGGCGGTCGAAGAGGCCGCGCCGGGCCTTCAGGCGCAGGATGCGCAGGATCGACTCGTCGAGGCGGGACTCGGTCAGCTCGCCGCTCCTGACCGCAGCGAGCACCGCGTTCCACGCCACCGCCAGGTTCGGCGGGTTGAGGAGCTGGTCGCAGCCGGCCTTCAGGGCGAGGACCGGCACCCGGTCGTCCCCGTACTTGGTGCGCACCCCCTGCATGCCGAGCGAGTCGGTGACGACCACGCCCCGGTAGCCGAGCTGTTCGCGCAGCACTCCGGTGAGGATCGGCCGGGACAGGGTGGCCGGGTCCAGCGCCGGGTCGAGGGACGGCACGACGATGTGCGCCGTCATGATCGAGTCGATCCCGGCGGCGATCGCGGCCCGGAACGGCGGGGCGTCCAGGGCCTCCCACTCCTCGCGCGTGTGGTCGATGTGCGGCAGCTGGTCGTGGCTGTCGTCCTTGGTGTCGCCGTGCCCGGGGAAGTGCTTGGCCGCGGTGGCGACGCCGGCCCCCTGGTAGCCGCGGACCTGTGCCGCGACCAGTTCCGCCACCGCGCGCGGCTCCGACCCGAAGGAGCGCACCCCGATGACGGGGTTCGCCGGGTCGACGTTGACGTCCGCGTCCGGCGCGTAGTTCTGCCGGATGCCCATGGCGAGCAGTTCCGCCCCGGCGATCCGGGCGGCCTCGCGGGCGTCCCGGGCGCCCCGCCGGAAGGCTCCCGCGCCGAGCGCCATGGCTCCGGGCAGCAGGGTGGCGGGCTTGCCGACGCGGGCGACGATGCCGTGTTCCTGGTCGGTGGAGACGAGCAGCGGGACGCGGTGGCGTTCGGCCAGCCCCGCCCGCTGGATGCCGTTGGACAGGTCGGCGATCTGGTGCGGGTCGCGGGTGTTGTGCGCCCAGGCGAAGTAGATGATCCCGCCGAGGTGGTACTTGGCGATCAGCTCGGCGGCGTCGCGCACCCCCAGGTCCTTGAGGTTCGCGTCCACGTCGGCCTGGTCGGGGGCGGTCGCGGAGTGCCCGTACACGCGCATCACGAAGAGCTGGCCGACCTTCTCCGGAAGCGTCATGCCGGAGATGATCCGTCCGAGCCGGGCGTCGGAGTACGCGGTGGGCCGTTCGGCGGCGGCGACGGGCGCGACGGAGGCGGCGACGGCCACCGCGGCGGCGCTCGCGCCCAGCAGTGCGCGGCGGGACGGCTCGAAGGTGTTCTCGGACATCGCGGTACCCCTCCATGAAGCCCTCGGCGGACGCGGCGGCCCTTGACGGAAACTTCCAGCGGGGTCACGCTTCCCTGAAACTAAGTACCCGTCAAGAGCCGTGCGGGGGAACGGAGTCGGCGGTTCCGGAGGGGGAGGAGAGAGGGGGCCGCCACCGGCGCATACGTCAGGGGGCGCACCGGTGGCGGCCGTGCTGCCGGCCGCAGGCGGTTGGAGAGGGGAGTCGGCGAACGCGGCCAGCAGCGTGGGCCGACACCGCTCTGCGGAGACTCACCAGCAGTACGGCGATGGGACGGAGCGGGTCGCGGCCGGGTTCCCCGGATTCCATGGTTTTTACCGGAGCCGGTACGGGAGCGACTGCGGGCGCACGGAGTGACGGATGTGGTCGAACACGGGGCCGTTCTGCGGGCCGGAAGGCCCCGCCGCCGCCCCGTACGACGTAATTCGCCCCCGTGAGCCTGGCGTGCGCCCGCCAGGACGGCCCACTCTGGGCACAGGTGCGGAGGCTTTCGGGGGGGATGCTGCATGCGCAGGACAAAAGGAACGACGAGGACGTCCAGCACGACCGGGGCACGGAGAGCAGGCGAACAGACCCGGGCCACGCGGCCCTCGCCCAGGGTCTGGGCCGTCGCCGCCCTCCTCGCCGCGACCGTGCTGACCGGCTGCCAGAACCCCTTCTCCGGCGACGGCGACGGCAACGGCGACGGCAATGGCAATGGCAACGGCGCCACCGGCGGCGGTCCGGCCCGGGCCGCCGACTCGCTGCCCGCCGCGCCGTCCGGCCACGGGGCCGTCTTCCTGGACGTACGGGAGTGCAGTTCGTACGGGAGGGCCCCCCGCGAGGTCTCCTGCCGCAGCGAGCGCGCCGCCGCGAAGGTGACCGCCCGCTACAACGGGCAGGCGGGGAACGGCCCCTCGTGTCCCGCCACCACCGACTTCGTCTTGCACATCTCGGAGTCGCGCCCGCCCGGCGACACCCGGGGCGACGAGAACGGCGACGGCGTCGTCCCGCGCGGCTACGCCTGCATGCGCAACCTCACCGACCCCCACCCGGGCGACCCCGGCGGGGGCGGCGGCCCGCACACGATCGTCGGGGACTGCCTGTACGGGGCGGGCGGCGGCCAGGTCGAGGAGACCCCCTGCGACGGCTCGGGCGGGCGCTCCCCGGAGTACCGGGTGAGCCGCGCCGTGGACGCCCGCCCCGACTGCCCTCCCGCCACCCGGCTGTACGTGCAGCTGGGCGGCGGGAAGCCGGTGGGGTGCGCCCGGCCGGTGTAGGGGTCAGGGGCGCAGCGTCCGCTCCCTGTTCAGCTCCGTCCGGTCGAGCCGGGCGTCGTACGCGGTGAGCCGCTCGGCCTTCGACGGGTCGGCCTGGACGGCGGCGGGCGCCGCGTCGGCCCACTTGAGGAGCCGGGCGGTGGCGGCGGCCCGCTCATCGGCCGGCAGGCCCGCGATGCTCGCGCCGTGGTTGGCGCCCGGCACGGTGTAGACGTGGTTGTCGCCGCCGCGCGCGGGGCGGAAGCGCTCCGCGCCCCACGGGTCGTTGGCCCCGTAGACGTACATCATCCGGTGCGCGTTGCGGTTCACCCAGCGGTCGACGTCCTTCATGACGCCCTCCTGCCACCGCATGGGGATCTCGCGCGGCACGAAGGCGCGCGGCTGGAAGTAGTCGGGGCCGTACTTCATCAGGCCCTTGAGGTGCGGGTACGTGTACTGGGGCGCGCCGAGCTGGGTGCCGGCCTGGTAGTAGTACGGCGTGTACGGGTCGAGGCCCTGGTCGGTGTAGGAGGAGAACGGCGACTTGGAATCGACGTAGTCGTAGATGACCTCGTCGGAGGAGTCCGCGGCGGGGACGTCCGCGCACTCGGACTCGTCGCTGTACTGCCAGAAGGCCCAGACGAAGTCGAGCACCGAGGACTCGTAGGACTTGTCGAGGCTGCCGACGGTGCGGAAGGTCGCCCTGTTCTCCGCCGCCCACTTCTTCAGCTTGGCGGTGAGCGGTCCGCGCCGCACCAGGGCCTCGCGCTGCACGGCGTTGAGCCTGTCGCGGCACTCCTTGGTGGAGACGGTGCGGAAGAAGCGGTCGTACGCCGAGTCCTCACGGTTGTCCACGTCGTTCGGGGCGACGTAGGCGACGACGCCGTCCATGTCGCGGGGGTGGAAGCGCTCGTAGTAGGTGGCCGTCATGCCGCCCTTGGAGCCGCCGGTGGACAGCCACTTCTTGCCGTAGATCTTCTTCAGCGCGGTGAAGACGCGGTGCTGGTCGTCGGCGGCCTGCTCGATGTCGAGCTTGGACCAGTCGGCGGGCCGGGGGCGGGAGGGGGTGAAGAAGCGGTACTCCATGGACACCTGGTTGCCGTCGATGAGCCGGGTGGGCTCGCTGCGCGACGGGTCGGTGTAGAGGTCGTAACCGCTGGTGGAGAAGACGGTGGGCCGGTCCACGTCCTTGTGCAGGACGGTCAGGCGCTGCTGGAAGGTGCCCCTCCGGGGGTGGGCGTGGTCCACCGGCTGGGTGAAGTTCAGGACGAAGAAGCGGTAGCCGTCGACCGGCTTCTCCTCGATCAGGCTCATGCCCGGTACCGCGAGGATGCGGTCCCTGATGTCGGCGGCGGCCGGCCGTGCGGCGGGTCTCGGCTCGGCGGGCGCGGCCTGGACGGCGCCCCCGGTCGCTCCGACGGTGCCTATGAGCACCGCTCCCGCGACCACTGCCCGGAACGTCTTGCGCATGAACCACTCCCCTGTCGGCACACGGACAACAGGGGGAACCTAGTGTCCCGCAAACCCCTTTGTCACCAGGGAAGTTGGACGAATGTGCGCCACACCGGCAACCGGACGGAAGAATCCGCGGTCCGGGCCGGTCTCAGCACAGGATCCAGCCCGAGGCCGTCCCCCGCCCGGCCACCGCCCCCTCCACCCGCACGCACCGTGCCCTGGCGTACACCGTCACCGGCCCCGCCCGTCGCGCGTACGTCCCCGAGTCGACGGCCGCCCTGCTCCCGCGCGCCTGAACGCCGACCCGCATCCTCTGCCGCACGCCCGGCCGCTTGGCGACCGTCATGGCGCACACGTAGGAGCCGTTCCGGTGCACGCGGACCTCGCCGGTCGCGAAGCCGTACGTCTTGACACGTGTCCCGGCGCAGGCGCCGGCCGCCGCGTCCGCCCGGCCGACGGCGGGGCCGCCCACGGTCAGCAGCCCGGCCGCGACCGTCACCGCCAGCACACCGGTCACTCTTCGCCTCATCCGTCCCATCGGACCCACGCCTGCCCCGCCCCTCCCCACCGAACACCCCCGCACCGTCGAACACCCGCACCCCCGGCGGCCCGGGGGTCGTATGCACGTACGACGCCCGGGGGCCCACAACGGTTGCACGGGCAAAGCGGGCGACCGGCACCGAGGGGCGGGAACGAGCCGGGCCGGCCGGGCCGCGGGGCTCCCGGCTCAGACCGCCGCCGGCTCGTCCTCCCCCACGAACGTGCGCCACAGCCGGGCGTACCGCCCGTCCAGGGCGAGCAGCTCGTCGTGGGTGCCGTCCTCGGCGACCCGCCCGCGGTCCATCACCACGACCCGGTCGGCGCGGGCGGCCGTGGTCAGCCGGTGCGCGACGACCAGGGTGGTGCGCCGGCCGGTGAGCCGGTCGGTGGCCCGGTTGACCTGCGCCTCGGTGGCGAGGTCGAGCGCGGCGGTCGCCTCGTCGAGGAGCAGCACGTCCGGGTCGACCAGCTCGGCGCGGGCGAGCGCGACGAGCTGGCGCTGGCCCGCGGAGAGGTTGCGTCCGCGCTCGGCGACCTCGTGCAGGTAGCCGCCGTCCAGGGTGGCGATCATGTCGTGCGCGCCGACCGCGCGGGCCGCCGCCTCGACCTGGGCGTCGGTGGCGTCGGGCCGCCCGTAGGCGATGGCGTCGCGGACCGTCCCGGCGAAGAGGTACGCCTCCTGCGGGACGACGCCCAGGCGGTGGCGGTACGCGGTCATGTCGAGGTCGCGCAGGTCCAGGCCGTCGGCGGTGACGCGGCCCGAGGTCGGATCGTAGAACCGGGCGACCAGCTTGACCAGGGTCGACTTGCCCGCACCGGTCTCGCCGACGAAGGCGACGGTCTGGCCCGCCGGTATGCGCAGGGAGACGTCCGAGAGCGCCTCCTCCTCCTCTCCGTACCTGAACGACACGTCCTCGAAGGCGATCTCGCCGCGCAGCGACGGAACGTCCTTCGGCGCGGCCGCACCGGCCGTGGACGTGGGCTCCCGCAGCAGCTCCTGGATGCGCCGCAGCGAGACGGTGGCCTGCTGGTACCCGTCGAAGACCTGCGAGAGCTGCTGCACCGGCGCGAAGAACAGGTCGATGTAGAGCAGGTACGCCACCAGCGCGCCCGCCGTCAGCGTCCCGGCCTCGATCCGCCCGGCCCCGACGATCATGACGGCGGCCGCCGCGACGGACGCGAGGAGCTGTACGAACGGGAAGTACACCGAGATCAGCCACTGGCCGCGCACCCGGGCCCGCCGGTAGTCGCGGCTGTTCTCGGCGAACCGCTCGCGGCCGGCCCGCTCCCGTCCGAAGGCCTGCACGACGCGCAGTCCGGCGACGGACTCCTGGAGGTCGGCGTTGACGACGGAGACCCGGTCGCGGGCCAGTTCGTACGCCTGGACGCTCTTCCTGCGGAAGAAGTACGTGCCGACGACCAGCAGCGGGAGCGTCGCGAAGACGACCAGCGCCAGTTCGACGTCGATGACCACGAGCGCCACCAGCACGCCGAGGAAGGTCACGACGGACACGAACGCGGTGACCAGGCCGGTCTGGAGGAAGGTGGAGAGCGCGTCGACGTCCGTCGTCATCCGGGTCATGATCCGCCCGGTCAGCTCCCGCTCGTAGTAGTCGAGTCCCAGCCGCTGGAGCTGCGCGAAGATCTTCAGCCGGAGCGAGTACAGCACCCGCTCGCCGGTGCGTCCCGTCATCCGGGCCTCGCTGACCTGCGCGCCCCACTGCACCAGCACGGCCAGCAGGGCCAGCCCGGCGGCCGTCCAGACCGCGCCGAGCGCGAGCCGGGTGACGCCCTCGTCGATGCCGTGCCGGATCAGGACCGGCAGCAGCAGGCCCATGCCCGCGTCGACGGCGACCAGGCCGAGGCTGACCAGCAGCGGCAGCCCGAAGCCGCGCAGCAGCCGGCGGAGGTTGTAGGAGTCCTCGGGCGCGACCGCGCGGGCCTCGTCGATGTCCGGGACGTCGTGCGCGGGCGGCAGTGCCTCGACCTGTGCCAGCAGCTCGGGCGTGGCGGGCATGCCGGGCGCGTGGCCGGTGTCCTCGGCCGGGTCGTTCCCGTCCCGTGTCCACAGGGCGGGGGTGATGCCGCGCTCGGCGTCGAACTCGGCGTCCAGCTCCGCCTGCACGGACCGGTCGTCCTGGACCGGCGCCTGCTGGAGCACGTGCCCGGGCGACACGCCGCCGAGCTCGTCGGGGTCGGTGAGCAGACGGCGGTAGAGGGCCGAGCGGCGCTCCAGTTCGGCGTGGGTGCCGATGTCGGCGAGGCGGCCCCGGTCGAGGACGGCGATCCGGTCGGCGAGGTTCAGGGTGGAGCGGCGGTGCGCGATGAGGAGCGTCGTGCGGCCCGCCATCACGGACTTCAGCGCTTCGTGGATCTCGTGCTCGACCCGGGCGTCGACGGCCGAGGTGGCGTCGTCCAGGAGGAGCAGGCGGGGGTCGGTGAGGATGGCGCGGGCCAGCGAGAGCCGCTGGCGCTGGCCGCCGGAGAGGGTGAGGCCCTGTTCGCCGACCAGGGTGTCGTAGCCGTTCGGCAGCTCGTCGATGAAGCGGTCCGCCTGGGCGGCGCGGGCGGCGGCGCGGATCTGCTCGTCGGTGGCGTCGGGGCGGCCGTAGGCGAGGTTGGCGCGGACGGTGTCGGAGAAGAGGAAGCTGTCCTCGGGCACCAGCCCGATGGCGTCCCGCAGCGACTCCAGGGTCAGCTCGCGCACGTCGTGGCCGCCGACCAGGACCGCGCCGCGCTCGACGTCGTAGAAGCGCGGCAGCAGCAGCGAGACGGTCGACTTGCCGCTGCCGGACGAGCCGACCACGGCGACGGTCTCGCCCTCGCGGATCTCCAGCGAGAACCCGTCGAGGACCGGGCGGCCCTCCTCGTACGAGAAGGCGACCGCGTCGAACTCGACGGTGGCGGGGGCGTCCGCGGGGAGTTCCTTCGTCCCGTCCACGAGGGACGGTTCGGTGTCGATCAGCTCCAGTACGCGCTCGACGCCCGCCCGGGCCTGCTGTCCGACGGTGAGCACCATGGCGAGCATCCGGACCGGGCCGACGAGCTGGGCGAGGTAGGTGGAGAAGGCGACGAACGTGCCCAGGGTGATCTGTCCCCGGGTGGCGAGCCAGCCGCCGAGGGCGAGCATGGCGACCTGGCCGAGGGCGGGGACGGCCTGGAGGGCGGGGGTGTAACGGGAGTTGAGCTTCACCGTCCGCAAGCGGCCCGCGAACAGCCGCCGCGAGACCTCGCGCAGCTTGCCGGTCTCCTGCTCCTCCTGCCCGAAGCCCTTCACGACGCGCACCCCGGAGACGGCCCCGTCGACCACTCCGGCGACGGCGGCGGCCTGGCCCTGGGCGTACCAGGTGGCGGGGAAGAGGCGCTTCCTGCTGAGCCGGGCGATGAACCAGAGAGCGGGGGCGACGGCGAGGGCGACCAGGGTGAGCAGCGGTGAGAGCCACGCCATGATCCCGAGGGAGATGACGAAGAGCAGGATGTTCCCGATGGTCATCGGGAGCATGAACAGCAGGCTCTGGATGAGCTGGAGGTCGCTGGTGGCGCGGCCGACGACCTGTCCGGTGGACAGCTCGTCCTGGCGGCGGCCGTCAAGCCTCGTGATCGTGCCGTACATCTCGGTGCGCAGGTCGTGCTGGACGTCCAGGGCGAGCTTGCCGCCGTAGTACCGGCGGATGTACGTCAGCACGTACACCACGACGGCCGCGGCTATGAGCAGCCCGGTCCACACGGCGAGCGACCGGGTGCCCTTCCCGATCACGTCGTCGATGACGATCTTCGTGATGAGCGGGACGAGGGCCATGACGGCCATGCCGCCGAGGGAGGAGCCGAGGGCGAGCAGGACGTTGGCGCGGTAGCGCCAGGCGTAGGAG
The DNA here is from genome assembly GCF_044751045.1 of Streptomyces sp. NPDC088745. Lineage (NCBI taxonomy): Bacteria > Bacillati > Actinomycetota > Actinomycetes > Kitasatosporales > Streptomycetaceae > Streptomyces > Streptomyces sp. NPDC088745. The sequence continues at coordinate 247,424 of NZ_JBIVLB010000008.1, read as the reverse complement.
GTCAGCCGCCGGGCCCAGCCCGCCTTGCGGGCCCCGACGGCCCTCTGTTCCTGGTCTGCCACGCGGTGCCTCCCGTTGGTTCTCGTCCCACCGGAAGGCACCAACGCCGCGAGCTGCGGATTTCATCCCGCCGCGGGGTCCGGGCGGGGGCGCGGGCGGCGGTCCGGTGCGCCGGAGCCGCCCCCGGTCACCGCCGGGCGGGGTTCTCCGGGGTCGGCGGGATCACTTCCCGCGGGACGGCGGGGGGCACGACCTCGGGGGCCTGGAGGGTGTGGGCGGCCTTCGCGGCGGGGTTCAGGTCGCGGTGGACGGCGCGGGAGACGGCCTGGACGGTGTCGACGCCCTGCCGCATCGTCGTGTTGCCGTGGGTGAGGACGGTGATCGTGTAGTCGTGGCCCTGGCCGGTGAAGACGCCGAGGGAGTGCACCCGCCAGCCCTTGGTGGCGCGCGGCAGCCAGCCGTTCTTGACGTGGACCTTCGCGGTGCGGGGCGCGCCCGCGGGGGCGCCCCAGCGCTGGGCGGGCACGACGCGGGCCATGCGGTCCAGGCCGTAGGCGCGGGAGGCGGCGGTGAGGACGGCGTTGGTCCGGGTGAACAGGTCGAGGACCTTGCTCTGCTCGGCGGCGTTGACCTGGGTGAGGCCCCAGTAGCCGTTCGCCCCGGGCTTGGTGCGGGTGGCCCCGGCGGCCTTCAGGAACGCGTTGACCTTGCCCGTGCCGAGCTGCTTCCACAGGGTGCTGGTGGCGTTGTTGTCGGACGTGGTGATCATGGCGGTGACGAGGTCGCGCTCGCGGGCGGTCAGGGCGCGCCCGCGCTTCTGGGCGTCGTACAGGAGGGCGCCCATGACGGTGACCTTGACGATGCTGGCGGAGTCGTAGGAGTCCTGGGCGCGCAGGGTGCAGTACGTGTTCGTCGCCCGCTCGTGGACGGCGAGGGCGGGGGCGCCGGGCCGGCCGCGCAGGGCGGCGGTGAGGTCGGCGGTGAGCTTCTTGGCGAGCCCGGCCTTGTTCGAGCTGCACGTCACCCGGGGTGCGGCGGCGGTGGCGGGGCCCGCGGCGGCGACCGGGAGGAGGACGCCGGCGGCGAGGGCGGCGGCGGTGAGGCCTCTGGTTATGCGGCGGTGCGTGGTGGTGGCGCTGGTGCGTATGGGCATGCGTATCCGTCCCCTGGACTCTGCTGGCTGGACCGCACTGGGTGCCGGCGGCCCGGGAGCGGCTGTGCGGCACTCCCCGCCACAGAGGACTCGGGGGGAGGGAAAAGGTTGTACGCCGTGGGGGGAAGGGGCGGTGGCGTCAGCGGGAAGGGAGGGTTCACACCTTCGAGGGGCCCTTTAGCTGTTACCGGATATATACTTCTGAGGATCTATACGGTCCCAGACATGAGTGATCCATTCGAGATCGAGATCGAGGCGGAGGTTCGGCTGTGGCTGATGAATCTGCCGGCCGAGGACTACGAGGCCGTCGAGGACGCGGCGGAACGCCTCCGCCACAACGCCACGACCCTGCGGGAGCCCTACTCCCGCTACCTGGGGGACGGCGTCCGTGAACTGCGCTTCACCATCGGCCACGACCGCAGGTCCGTCCGCATCACGTACTGGCTCGCCCCCGGCCGCCGGGTGGTCATGCTGACCGTCTTTCGCAAGACACGGCAGCGGGAGACCACCGAAGTGGCCCGTGCGCGGCGCGCCAAGGCCGAGTGCGAGGCCGAGCACGATCCCGCGGAACAGGAATTTCGTCGTACCGATTGAGAGAGGATGACCCCATGGTCAGTCACGCGGAGTGGAAGCGATCCCGGGACCGCAAGGTCGTCGAGGGGATTGCCGAGGACCCGGAGCGGGAGCGGCGGCGCAAGGAGCGCGATCTCGCCTGGGACCTCGGGCAGATCATCTATGACAGGCGCACCGCGCTCGGGCTCTCGCAGACCGTGCTGGCCCGCCGGGCGGGCATGTCCCAGCCCCAGCTCTCGAAGATGGAACTGGGCGGAACCGTGCCCACCCTGCCGTTGCTGGGCCGGCTGGCGCTGGCCCTGGAGGCCGCGCTGACGATGCGGTTGAGCGGCGACACCTGGACGGTCGAGTTCCAGCCCCTCGCCGGGGCCCCGGCCGGCGAAACCCCGGCCGCCGATGCTCCGGACCGCCAGGACCGGCCGCCCGAGGTCACGGTGGCAGCGCAGGCCTAGGTCGCCTGCGTGTGCGTCGCCCCGAACATCCGCAGCCGCGCCGGCAGCACGACCACCGAGGGCCCGGGGGCCTTCAGCGCGGCGGCGAGGTCGGTGGCCAGGGACTCGGGTGTCGTACGGGTCCCGGGCACCCCGAAGGACTCGGCGAGGGCGACGAAGTCCGGCCGGGACAGCTCGGTGCCGAACGGCTCGCCGTAGGCCTCGTCCGCGTACTCGCGCAGGATGCCGTACCCCCCGTCGTCGACGATGAGCCAGGTCACCGGCAGGTCGTGCTGGCGGGCGGTGGCGAGCTCGGCGACGGAGTACAGGGCGCCGCCGTCCCCGGACACGGCGAGGACGGGGCTGTCGGGGTCGGCGACGGCCGCGCCGAGGGCGGCCGGGAACGCGTAGCCGAGCCCGCCCGCCCCCTGCGCGGAGTGCATGGTGTTGGGCCGGCCGGCGTCGAAGGCGGACCAGGCCCAGTAGGTCAGGATCGTCATGTCCCAGAAGCTGGGGGCGGTGGCGGGCAGCGCCTCGCGGACGGCGGCCAGGACGTCCTGTTCCAGCCGCAGCCCCTGCCCGTCGATGCGCTGACGGATCCGGTCGAGTACGTCCCGTACGGCTGCGGCGGCGCCGTCGTCCGCCCGCGCCTCCTCGACGGTTTCCAGGAGGGCCGTGAGGGCGAGCCGGGCGTCGGCGTGGATGCCGAGAGCCGGGTAATTGGCTTCGAGCTTCCCGAGGTCGGCGTCGATCTGGATGATCCGCCCGCGCGGGGCGAACGTCCGGTAGTTGGTGCTCAGTTCACCGAGCCCGGACCCGACGACGAGCAGGACGTCGGCCTCCTCCAGGAAGTCGGTCAGGTGCCGGTCCTCCAGCCAGGACTGGAGGGAGAGCGGATGGTGCCAGGGGAAGGCCCCCTTGCCGCCGAAGGTGGTGACCACGGGCGCGTCGAGCCGCTCGGCGAGCTGCCTGAGCTTCTTCGAGGCGTCGGACCGTACGACTCCGCCGCCCGCGACGATCACCGGGCGCGCGGCGGTGGACAGCAGGTGGGCCGCCACGGCGGTGAGTTCGGGGCGGGGCGGCAGTTCGTGCGGGATGCCGTCCGGGGCGACGACGACCGGCACGGAGGTCTCGGCCGCCAGCACGTCCTGCGGGATCTCGACCCAGACGGGCCCGTGCGGGGCGCTCAGCGCGGACTCCCACGCCTCGGCGATCACGGACGGGATCTGGGACTGCGTACGGGCGATGTGCACGGACTTCACGACGTCCCGGAACGAGGCCTGCTGGTCCCGCAGTTCGTGGAGGTGGCCACGCCGGTGGCCCCCCAGCCCGTCCACCGGCACCTGGCTGGAGATCGCCAGCACGGGCGCGGAGGCGGCGGCCGACTCCTGGAGGGCGGGAAGGGCGGTGAGCGCGCCGGGCCCGGTGGACAGGAACAGCGGGGCGGCCTCGCCGGTGATCCGCCCGTAGCCGTCGGCGGCGAACCCGGCGTTGTTCTCGACCCGCAGCCCCACGTACCGCAGCCGCGAGCGCCGCAGGGCGTCGAAGAGCGGCAGGGCGTGCTGCCCGGGCAGCCCGAACACGGTGGTGGCCCCGAGCCCCCGCAGGGTCTCCACGACCAGGTCCCCACCGGTGCGCCCGGCGGGCGGGGCGAGGGCGGCGGCGGTCTGCGCGGGGGTGGGCCGCAGGACGAGGTCGTGATCGTGGGTCATGCACCCCAGCTTGGCGCATGGTGCGGCGGCGGGCCCGTGCCGGGGCGGGGACGGCTGCCCGGAGGGCGTGCCGTCAGGGACGCGGAGAACTGCGCGCCCAGCCACGACGCACCCGCACGGGACAGGGACCCCCCACCTCCCCGCACGGGACAGGGAACCGCCCCCACCCCGCACGGGACCCCGCTCAACCCCGCACGGGACCCCGCTCAACCCCGCACGGGACCCCGCTCAACCCCGCGCGGCGGCGATCTGCCGCGACATGATCGTCGTCAGTTCGTACGCCGTGTGCGAGGCCGCCACCGACGTGATCTCGGCGTGGTCGTACGCCGGCGCGACCTCGACCACGTCCGCCGACACCAGGTGGCAGGACGACAGCCCCCGGATGATCTCCAGCAGCTCCCGCGAGGTGAGGCCGCCGGCCTCGGGCGTGCCCGTGCCGGGGGCGTGCGCCGGGTCCAGCACGTCGATGTCGATCGAGATGTACAGCGGCCGGTCCCCGATCCGCTGCCGGAGCTGGTCGGCGACCTCGTCCACGCCGCGCCGCATGACGTCGGCCGACGTCACGATGCCGAAGCCCATCTTCTCGTCGTCCCGCAGGTCCTGCTTGCCGTACAGCGGGCCGCGCGTGCCGACGTGCGACAGCGCCTCGGTGTCGAGGACGCCCTCCTCGACGGCCCGCCGGAACGGCGTTCCGTGCGTGTACTCCGCGCCGAAGTACGTGTCCCAGGTGTCCAGGTGCGCGTCGAAGTGCAGCAGGGCGACCGGCCCGTGCTTCTTCGCCACCGACCGCAGCAGCGGCAGCGCGATGGTGTGGTCGCCGCCCAGCGTCATCATCCGCGCGCCGGACCCGAGCAGGTCGTCGGCGGCGGCCTCGATGGTCTCGACGGCCTCGTTGATGTTGAACGGGTTCGCGGCGATGTCCCCGGCGTCGGCGACCTGCGCCAGCGCGAACGGGGAGGCGTCCTGCGCCGGGTTGTAGGGCCGCAGCAGCCGCGAGGCCTCACGGATGGCGTTGCCGCCGAAGCGGGCGCCCGGCCGGTAGGAGACGCCGGTGTCGAAGGGAACGCCGACGACGGCGACATCCGTGCGCCCACCGACCTCGTCCAGGCGCGGCAGCCGGGCGAACGTCGCCGGACCGGCGTACCGGGGAATGCGGGACGAGTCGACGGGGCCGCGGGGCTCGGAAGAGGGAGTGTTCATGGCTCCGAGCGTAGGCAGCACGACGGATTCCGCACATGTACGGATGGATGAAGAGGCCCCGGCACCTGTACGCGAAGGACAGAACAGGCCGCCGCGCGGGACCCGCCCCCTGCCGGGCGTCCACCCCGCCCGCACCCCCCGGACGGCCCCCTGTGGCCCCTCCGACACCCCTCCCCCCTGGACACCCCCAGAACCGGCCGGTAACTTTTGCCGGGTATCTGAGCAAGCGCTTAGCGGTCGCGGCCGGCGGGCCTCGCTCAAGGACAGGGAACCACCACTCGCAGAGGGAGCGTCACGTGCGCCGTACCGTATTCAACGAGGACCACGAGGCGTTCCGGGAGACCCTGCGGGCCTTCATCGAGGCGGAGGTCGTGCCCGTCTACGACGAGTGGTTCGCCGCCGGACAGGCGCCGCGCGAGTTCTACTACAAGCTCGGCGAGCTGGGCGTCTTCGGCATCAACGTGCCCGAGGAGTTCGGCGGCGCCGGCATGGAGTCGCACAAGTTCGAGGCCGTCCTGTACGAGGAGACCGCCCGCGCGGGCGTCACCTTCGGCGGTTCCGGCGTGCACGTCCTGCTGGGCCTGCCGTACATCAAGATGCTCGCCACCGACGCGCAGAAGAAGCGCTACCTGGAGAAGTTCGTCACCGGCGAGGAGATGTGGGCGCTCGCCATGACCGAGCCGGGCACCGGCTCCGACGTGGCGGGCATGAAGACCACCGCCAAGCTCTCCGAGGACGGCACGCACTACGTCCTCAACGGCGCCAAGACCTTCATCACCGGCGGCGTGCACGCGGACCGCGTGATCGTCTGCGCCCGCACGGCGCCCCCGCGCGAGGACGACCGCCGCTTCGGCATCTCGCTGTTCGCCGTGGACACCACGCTGGAGGGCTACTCGGTCGGCCGCAAGCTGGACAAGCTGGGCCTGCGCACCTCCGACACCGCCGAGCTGGCGTTCGTGGACGTGAAGGTGCCGGTGGAGGACCTGCTGGGCGAGGAGAACAAGGGCTTCGGCTACCTCGGCCACAACCTGGCCTCCGAGCGCTGGGGCATCGCGTTCGGCGCGTACGCCCAGGCGAAGGCCGCGATCCGCTTCACCAAGCAGTACGTCAAGGACCGCGCGGTCTTCGGCAAGCCGGTGGCCGCCTTCCAGAACACCAAGTTCGAGCTGGCCGCCTGCCAGGCCGAGGTGGACGCCGCCGAGGCGGTCGTGGACCGGGCCACGGAGGCGCTGGACGCCGGCGAGCTGACGGCCGCCGAGGCCGCCTCGGCGAAGCTGTTCACCACCGAGGTCGCCCACCGCGTGATCGACAAGTGCCTCCAGCTGCACGGCGGTTACGGCTTCATGAACGAGTACCCGATCGCCCGCCTGTACGCCGACAACCGGGTGAACCGCATCTACGGCGGCACCAGCGAGGTCATGAAGATGATCATCGCCAAGGACATGGGCCTGTAGCAGCCACCCGCTGCCCCTCCCATGACCAAGGCACTCGATTCCCTGCTCGATCTGCTCGACCTGGAGCGGATCGAGCAGGACATCTTCCGGGGCGTGAGCCGCTCGGCGATCGTCCCGCGCGTGTTCGGCGGCCAGGTCGCGGCCCAGGCCCTGGTCGCCGCCGGACGCACGGTCGCCGAGGACCGCCTCCCGCACTCGCTGCACGCCTACTTCCTGCGCACCGGCGACCCGTCTGCCCCGATCGTCTACACGGTCGACCGCATCCGCGACGGCCGCTCCTTCACCACCCGCCGGGTGGTCGCGGTCCAGCACGGCCGGCCGGTCTTCCACCTCTCCGCGTCGTTCCAGACGTACGAGGAGGGCCTGGAGCACCAGGCCCCGATGCCGGTCTCCCCCGACCCGGCGACGCTGCCCACGGCCGCCGAGACCCTGCCCCGCCACGCCGGCCGCTTCGTCGACCCGGCCACGGTGGACCGCCTGCTGGAGGCCCGCGCCGCGATCGACCTGCGCTACGTCGACCCGCCCCCGTACGCCACGGTCGGCGAGCCGCGCGAGGCGCGCTCGCAGGTCTGGTTCCGTACCAACGGCAAACTCGCCGACGCCCCCCTGCTGCACATCTGCCTCGCCACCTACGTCTCCGACATGACGCTCCTGGACTCCGTGCTGCTCGCCCACGGCCGGGGCGGCTGGGCGACCGGCGACGTCGTCGGGGCGTCCCTCGACCACGCGATGTGGTTCCACCGCCCCTTCCGGGCGGACGAGTGGCTGCTGTACGACCAGGAGTCGCCGTCGGCGTCGGGCGGGCGCGGACTCGGCCAGGCGCGGATCTACACCCAGGACGGGCGGCTGGCCGTCTCCGTCATCCAGGAGGGCGTGGTTCGCGTACCGCGCTGATCGGGCATACGGTCCGAGGCATGGCGGAGCACGGCAAGACAGACAACGGTACGGAAAAGCCCGGGGGCGAGAGCACCTTCACGGTGGTCGTCGCGGCGGTCGCCAATCTCGGCATCGCGGTCGCGAAGGCGGTCGCGGGAGTCATCAGCGGCTCCAGCGCGATGCTGTCGGAGGCGGCGCACTCGGTGGCCGACACGGTCACCGAACTCCTCCTGCTGACCGCCCTCAAACGCAGCGGGAAACCCGCCGACGCCACGCACCCCCTCGGCCACGGCCCGGAGCGCTACATCTGGGCGATGCTCGCCTCCGTCGCGACCTTCGTCGGCGGCGCGGTCTTCTCGGTCTACGACGGCGTCCACACCCTCACCCACGGCGAGGAACTCGGAAACCCCCTCGTCTCCTACATCGTCCTCGCGGTCGCCTTCCTCCTGGAGGGCTACTCGCTGCGCACCGGCGTCAAGCAGGTCCGCGCGGAGGCCGCCCGGCTGGGCGCGCCCGTCGGCCGTTACTTCCGGCTGACCCCCGACACGGCGGTCAAGGCCGTCGTGATGGAGGACTCCGCGGCCCTCGCGGGCCTGCTGCTGGCGGCGGCGGGCCTGTTCCTGGGCCGGCTCACCGGCTCGGCCGTGTGGGACGGCCTCGCCTCCGTCCTGATCGGCCTGCTGCTGGCGTACGTCGCCTGGGTCCTGGGCCGCAGCAACGCCCAGCTCCTCATCGGGCGGGCCGTGCCGGCGCAGATGGGGGAGGGGGTACGGGAGGAGCTGCTCTCCGTACCCCACATCGCGGACGTCATCGAACTGACCACCCTCATCCAGGGCCCGGACGAGGTCCTCGTCGCCGCGAAGATCGACTTCCGGGACGTGGCGTCGGCCGCCGAGGTGGAATGGGCCTGCGAGCAGGCGGAGGCGCAGCTCCGCGAGCGCTATCCGGCCGTCGCCCGGGTCTATCTGGACCCGACCCCGCGCCGGGGCCGGCGCAGGCCGGCCGCGGCCGGCGGGTAGGCGGTCGCCCGGATCAGCGCAGACCGGCCGCGTCCAGCAGGTAGGCGGTCATCGGCTCGTAGAAGAACGGGTCCACGACGTGGTCGTCCAGCGGGATCGTGACGGCCATGGTCCCCTCCGCCTCGCCGAGGAAGAGGGCCGGGTCGTTGCAGTCGGCGTACCCGATGGCGTCGATGCCGCGCTGCCCGGCGCACCCCGCCCACCCGTGGTCGGCGAAGACCAGGTCGGGGCGGGCCTCGCCGTTGCGCTCCAGGCCGTCCAGGATCGCGGTCATCGGCGCGGGCGAGTGCGTGTGCCACAGGCTGGCCCCCCGCTCGAACACGGCCACGTCCGCGAACTGCACCACGTACCCCTCGTCCGCCGTCAGCCCGCCCGGGATCCGCACGACGTCGCACCCCGCGTCCCGCAGCGCCCGCGCGGTCGCGCCGTGCACGTTGAGCAGCGAGCCGGGGTGCCCGGTCGCGAACAGCACCCGCTGCCGGTCGGCGGCGGCCTTGCGCAGGCGGGCGGCGGCCCGGTCCAGGGCGTCGACGGTCAGCTCGGGGTCGATGGTGTCCTGCCCGTGCCGGTGCTCGGGGTCGTCGCTCACCCCGCACCGCTCGGCCATCACGGCCAGTACGTCCTGCTCGTCCGTCCACCGGTCGCCGAGCTCGATGCCGAGCCAGTAGTGACGGTCGCCGTTGGCGAGCTTGCGGTAGTGGGAGAGGTTGTTGTCGCGCGGGGTCGCCACGTCCCCGGCGATGCGGGTGCGGACGAGGTGCTCGACGAGGGCGGCACGGCTGAGTATGGGCATGGGGTCCATTCTGCCGGGCGGGCCCGCGGGCGGGCTCAGGAGCCGAGCGCCCCGAACGCGCCGTGGGCCAGGCGGCGCAGCAGTGCCGCCGTCGCGTCCCGGTCCGGCAGGCCCGAGCCCAGGTGGGGGGTGGAGTTGAGGAGGCCGAAGACCGCGTGGACGGCGGCTCGGGCCTCGGACTCGGGGGTCGCCGGGTGCAGGTCCCGGACCGTCTGGACCCACAGCTCCGCGTACTGGCGCTGGAGTTGGCGCACCCGGCGGCGGTCGCTCTCGCGCAGCTGGTCCAGTTCGCGGTCGTGGAGGGTGATCAGGGGGCGGTCGTCGAGCGCGAAGTCGACATGGCCGTCGACCAGGGAGGCGAGGAGGGCGGCGGGGTCGTCCGGGGCGGCGGCGACGCGGGCCCGGCCGCCCTCCAGGAGGCGTTCGCTGATGCCGACCAGGAGCTCGGCGAGCATCGCGTTCTTGCCCGCGAAGTGCCGGTAGAGGCCGGGGCCGCTGATGCCGACCGCCGCGCCTATCTCGTCGACGCCGACCCCGTGGAAGCCGCGCTCGGCGAAGAGGCGCGCGGCTTCCCTGAGGATCTGCTCGCGGCGGGTGGGGGCCGCGACCCGGGACGTTCCGCCGGGGGCGGCTTGGGTGCTCATGGCAGCATTCTAGACCGGCGCGTTAGCGCTCGTTAACTTGACCGGCGCCGGTGCGGGCGCCGCCCGGCCGGCCCGCGAGGGTGACCACGCGCAGCAGCCACTCCACCGGCCCGTGCCGGTGGCGCCGCATCAGCGGTCCGCTGACCGCGAGCTGGACCGCGTACAGCAGCAGGGCGATCAGGACGGGGACGGCGACGCCCAGCTCGCCGTACAGCCCGAAGCCGTACCCGGTGAAGACCAGGGCCATGACCAGGGACTGGGTGAGGTAGTTCGTCAGCGACATGCGGCCCGCGGGGGCCAGGACCGCGACGGCGCGGCGGCCGGGGCGGGTGCGGAAGAACAGGAGCATGCCGCAGAGGTACGCGGCCGTGAGCGCCGGGGCGGTCAGCATGCCCAGCGCCGAGCCGAGCGTCGACCAGCGCCCGCCGCCCAGCTCCAGGGTCGCGGCGAGCGCGGCGGCGGGCAGGCCGACGGCGAGTCCGACGCGCACGGTACGGAGCAGCCCGGCCGGGTCCGTGCGGTCGAACCAGCCGGAGCGCCCGGCGGCCAGCCCGAACAGGAAGGCGGGGACGACCGTTCCGGCGCCCAGGACCGCCACGAGGACGACGAGGGGGAGCTGGTCGAGGTTGGCGCCGACGACGTCGGCGGAGGAGCCCCGGTAGGCGGCGGCGAGCGCGGCGGACTCGGCGTCCGTGCCGGCGAGGTCGGCGGCGGTCGGCGGGACGAGCGCCATCAGCGCGGACAGCAGGAGCAGCAGGGCGCCGAAGGCCCCCCACACCCAATACGCGGCGGTGCGGGCGCCGCGCGGGGAGGCGTTGCGGGAGGCGAGGAGGATCAGGCCGAGGAGCGCGTACGAGGTGAGGATGTCCCCGGCGAAGAGGAACACGGCGTGCAGCAGGCCGAGTACGAGGAGCCCGGCGGTGCGGCGCAGGGTGCGGGGCACGACGCGGGCCCCGGAGCGCTCGGCGGAGGCCATCTGGACGGTGAAGCTGTAGCCGAAGAGGAAGGCGAACAGCAGGTAGAACTTCCCCTGCGCGAGGAACGACACCAGCCAGGTCACCACGGAGTCGGCACCCGTCGCGTCGCCGCCGGCGCCCGGCGCGGTGGCGACCGCCCCGGTGCCGCCGCCGATCCCGGCCGCACCGCTCATCACGAACACGTTGACCAGCAGGATCCCGAGCAGGGCGAACCCGCGCAGGGCGTCGACCTCGACGATCCGCCGGGGCACGGGCAGCGCGGGCAGCGCCTTCCGGGCCGGGGCCGGGGGGTACGGGGGCCACTGACCGCCCCCGGCCGCCGGACCCCCGTACGGACCGGGCCCCACCGGGCTCGGGGGCGGCCCGAAGACACCGGCGGGGACGTGGCCCGGGGGCGCGGCCTGCGGGGTCTGGGGGGCGTGTGGGGCGTGTGGGGCCTGCGCGGGGCGCGGGGCCTGCGCGGGGTGCGGGGCCTGCGCGGGATGCGGGGCCTGCGCGGGATGCGGGACCCGTGGGCTCGACGGGTCCTGCGCGACCTGCGAGGTGTGCGGAGCCTGCGGGTCCTGCGCGGTGAGCGGGCCCGGCGGGTCCTGCGGGGTGCGTGGGGCCTGCGGGTCGCGTGGGGCCTGCGGGTCCTGCGGGGTGTGAGGCACCCGCGGGGCCGGAGCCGTCGCGGCGGCCGAGGGGTGCTGCGGTCTCTGGTCGGGGCCAGGGGCCGGGGCACCGGCCGGTATCCCCGTCGCGTCATGCGTGCTCATGCGCCGAATGATCCCTGACGGGCCCGCCCCGCACGCATCCCGGCCCCGGCCCGGCGCGAGCGATCACCGGCACCCGTTCCCCCGGCCCGGCACGAGTGGCCACCGGCGCAGGGTGCCCCCGCCCGGCGCGAGCGGCCACCGGCGCCCGTTCTCCCCGGCCCGGCACGAGGCGCCGCCGCCACTCCGGTCCCCGGCCCGCCCGTGACGCCCCTCCCCCGCCCGCGGCCGCCGCCGGGTCGCCCCCCGGCCGCCCTGGACAGACTCGTTAGCGCTCGTTAACCTCACAGTGACGTTAACGGTCACTAACTTCGCGCGCATCCCGCGCACCACGCGGGCAAGGGAGCTCGACACCATGCAGGAAGCACCGGTGCTGACCAGTACCGCGGACCCGTCCTCAGCGGCCTGGCGGGCCAACGAGGCCGCGCACCAGGCCCTCGCGGACGACCTCCGCACCCGCCTCGCCGCCGTCCGGCTCGGCGGCGGCGAGCAGTCCCGGGCCCGGCACGTCGCGCGCGGCAAGCTGCTGCCCCGGGACCGGGTGGACACCCTGCTCGACCCCGGCTCGCCCTTCCTGGAGCTGGCCCCCTTCGCCGCGGACGGCATGTACGACGGCCGGGCCCCGGCCGCCGGGGTGATCGCCGGGATCGGCAGGGTGAGCGGCCGCGAGTGTGTCGTCGTCGCCAACGACGCCACCGTCAAGGGCGGTACGTACTACCCGATGACGGTGAAGAAGCACCTGCGGGCGCAGGAGGTGGCGCTGGAGAACCGCCTCCCGTGCCTCTACCTCGTGGACTCCGGCGGCGCTTTCCTGCCGATGCAGGACGAGGTCTTCCCCGACCGCGAGCACTTCGGGCGGATCTTCTACAACCAGGCCCGCATGTCGGGCGCCGGCATTCCGCAGATCGCCGCCGTGCTGGGGTCCTGCACGGCCGGCGGGGCGTACGTCCCGGCGATGAGCGACGAGGCCGTGATCGTCCGCAACCAGGGCACGATCTTCCTCGGCGGGCCGCCGCTGGTGAAGGCGGCCACCGGCGAGGTCGTCACCGCCGAGGAGCTGGGCGGCGGCGAGGTCCACTCCCGCACCTCGGGCGTCACCGACCACCTCGCCGAGGACGACGCGCACGCGCTGCGGATCGTGCGGAACATCGTCGCCACGCTGCCCGGCCGCGGCCCGCTGCCCTGGTCCGTCACGCCCGTGGAGGAGCCGAAGGCCGACCCGGCCGGGCTGTACGGGGCGGTGCCCGTCGACTCCCGCACCCCCTACGACGTGCGCGAAGTGATCGCGCGCATCGTGGACGGCTCGCGCTTCCAGGAGTTCAAGTCGGAGTACGGGCAGACCCTGGTCACCGGTTTCGCCCGGGTCCACGGCCACCCCGTCGGCATCGTCGCCAACAACGGCATCCTCTTCTCCGAGTCCGCCCAGAAGGGCGCGCACTTCGTCGAGCTGTGCGACCAGCGCGGCATTCCGCTGCTCTTCCTCCAGAACATCTCCGGGTTCATGGTCGGCCGGGACTACGAGGCGGGCGGCATCGCCAAGCACGGCGCGAAGATGGTCACCGCCGTCGCCTGCACGCGCGTGCCGAAGCTGACCGTCGTCGTCGGCGGCTCCTACGGGGCCGGGAACTACTCGATGTGCGGGCGCGCCTACTCCCCCCGCTTCCTGTGGATGTGGCCCAACGCCAAGATCTCCGTGATGGGCGGCGAGCAGGCCGCCTCCGTCCTCGCCACCGTCAAGCGCGACCAGATCGAGGGGCGGGGCGAGGAGTGGTCCGCCGAGGCCGAGGAGGAGTTCAAGGACCCGATCCGCGCCCAGTACGAGACCCAGGGCAACGCCTACTACGCCTCCGCCCGCCTGTGGGACGACGGCGTGATCGACCCGCTGGAGACCCGGCAGGTCCTCGGCCTCGCCCTGACCGCCTGCGCCAACGCCCCGCTCGCCGACCCCGCCTTCGGCGTCTTCCGGATGTGAGACGTGATGACTTCGCTTTTTGACACCGTGCTGGTCGCCAACCGTGGCGAGATCGCCGTCCGCGTCATCCGCACGCTGCGCGCACTGGGCATCCGCTCGGTCGCCGTGTTCAGCGACGCCGACGCCGACGCGCGGCACGTGCACGAGGCGGACACGGCGGTGCGCATCGGACCGCCCGCCGCCGCCGAGAGCTATCTGCGCGCCGACCGCCTGGTCGAGGCGGCGGTGCGCTCGGGCGCGCAGGCCGTCCACCCGGGGTACGGATTCCTCGCGGAGAACGCCGAGTTCGCGTCCGTGTGCGCCTCCGCCGGGCTGGTCTTCATCGGGCCCCCGCCGTCCGCGATCGCGCTCATGGGCGACAAGATCCGGGCGAAGGAGACGGTGCGGGCGGCGGGCGTGCCCGTCGTCCCCGGCTCGTCGGGCTCCGGGCTGACGGACGCCCAGCTCGCCGCGTCGGCACGGGAGATCGGCATGCCGGTGCTGCTCAAGCCGAGCGCCGGCGGCGGCGGCAAGGGCATGCGGCTGGTCCGCGAGGAGGCCCTGCTCGCCGAGGAGATCGCCGCCGCCCGCCGCGAGGCCCGGTCCTCCTTCGGCGACGACACCCTCCTGGTGGAGCGGTGGGTCGACCGCCCCCGGCACATCGAGATCCAGGTCCTGGCCGACGGGCACGGCAACGTCGTCCACCTCGGCGAGCGCGAGTGCTCCCTCCAGCGGCGCCACCAGAAGGTCATCGAGGAGGCCCCGTCCGTCCTGCTGGACGGGGCGACGCGCGCCGCGATGGGCGAGGCGGCCGTGCAGGCGGCCCGCTCGTGCGGTTACAGCGGGGCGGGCACGGTGGAGTTCATCGTGCCGGGCGACGATCCGTCCTCGTACTACTTCATGGAGATGAACACCCGCCTCCAGGTCGAGCACCCGGTGACCGAGCTGGTCACCGGCATCGACCTGGTGGAGTGGCAGCTACGCGTGGCCTCGGGGGCCGAACTCCCCTTCGCGCAGGCCGACATCGCCCTCACCGGGCACGCCGTCGAGGCCCGGATCTGCGCCGAGGACCCCGCCCGGGGCTTCCTCCCCTCCGGCGGCACGATCCTCGCCCTGCACGAGCCGCAGGGCGACGGGGTGCGGACCGACTCCGGGCTGTCCGTGGGGACCGAGATCGGCAGCCTGTACGACCCGATGCTGTCCAAGGTCATCGCGTACGGTCCCGACCGCCCCACCGCCCTGCGCAGGCTGCGCGCGGCGCTGGCCGAGACGGTGACCCTGGGCGTCCAGACCAACGCGGGCTTCCTGCGCCGGCTGCTCGCCCACCCGGACGTGGTCGCGGGCGACCTGGACACCGGGCTGGTCGAGCGGGACGCGCAGTCGCTGGCCGAGGCGCCCGTCCCGCCCGAGGTGTACGCGGCGGCGGGCCTGCTGGCGCAGGCGGAGCTGTCGCCCCCGGCGCGGGGGTGGGCCGACCCCTTCGACGCGCCCAGCGGATGGCGGCTCGGGGGCACGCCCGCGTGGACCGCGCACCACGTCAAGGCGTCCGGCCAGGAGCCGGTGACGGTACGGGTCCGGGCGGGCGAGGTGCGCGTCGACGCCGCCGAGGCCCTCCCGGCCCGCATCGCGCGCGCCCCGCACGGGCAGCGCGCCCTCACCGTGGAGGTCGGCGGGCTCACCCACACCCTCCACCACCACGGCGACTGGTTCGGCCGGGACGGCGACGCCTGGCACCTGCCGGCGTACGACCCCGTCGCGGCCGGCCTCACCGGTGCCGCGCACGGCGGCGCGGACGCGCTCACCGCGCCCATGCCGGGCACGGTGACGGTGGTGAAGGTGGCCGTCGGGGACCGGGTCGGCGCGGGGCAGAGCCTGCTCGTGGTGGAGGCGATGAAGATGGAGCACGTCATCTCCGCCCCCCACGCCGGGACCGTCACCGAGCTCGACGTGACGGCCGGGGCCACCGTCGCCATGGACCAGGTGCTGGCCGTGGTGGCCCCCGACGAGGAGGACGAGCAGAAATGACCCTTCCCATGGTCGTGCGCGACCCCCGGCTTCCCTCCCGGGTGCGGATCCACGAGGTCGGGGCCCGCGACGGGCTCCAGAACGAGAAGGGCGTCGTCCCGACCGGCGTCAAGGCGGAGTTCGTCCACCGCCTCGCCGCGTCCGGCCTCACCACCATTGAGGCGACGAGCTTCGTGCACCCCAAGTGGGTGCCCCAACTCGCCGACGCCGAGGACCTGTTCCCGCTGCTGGCCGGCCTCGGGGACACGGTCGACCTGCCCGTCCTCGTCCCCAACGAGCGCGGGCTCGACCGTGCGCTGGCACTCGGCGCGCGGCACGTCGCCGTGTTCGCCAGCGCGACCGAGTCCTTCGCGAAGGCCAATCTGAACCGTACGGTCGACGAGGCGCTCGCCATGTTCGAGCCGGTCGTCACCCGGGCGAAGGCGGAGCGGGCGCGGGTCCGGGGCTATCTGTCGATGTGCTTCGGCGACCCCTGGGAAGGGGCCGTGCCCGAGGCTCAGGTCGTGCGGGTCTGCCGGGCGCTGATCGACATGGGCTGCGACGAGCTCTCCCTCGGCGACACCGTCGGCGTCGCCACGCCCGGCCAGGTCGCCTCCCTGCTGACCGCCCTGAACACCGCCGGGGTGCCCACCGACCGCATCGGCGTCCACTTCCACGACACGTACGGCCAGGCCCTGTCCAACACCCTGACCGCCCTGCGGCACGGCGTCACCACCGTCGACGCCTCCGCCGGCGGGCTCGGCGGCTGCCCGTACGCGAAGTCCGCCACCGGCAACCTCGCCACCGAGGACCTGGTGTGGATGCTGCACGGCCTCGGCATCGACACCGGCGTCGACCTCTCCCGCCTCACCGCCACCAGCGGGTGGATGGCGGAGCACCTGGGCCGACCCAGCCCGTCCCGCACCGTTCGCGCCCTGTCCCACCAGGACTGACACCCCCTAGGACTGACGATGGACCACCGCCTGACCCCCGAGCACGAAGAACTCCGGCGCACCGTCGAGGAGTTCGCGCACGACGTCGTCGCCCCGAAGATCGGCGACCTGTACGAGCGGCACGAGTTCCCGTACGAGATCGTCCGCGAGATGGGCCGGATGGGCCTGTTCGGCCTGCCGATCCCCGAGGAGTACGGCGGCATGGGCGGCGACTACCTCGCCCTCGGCATCGCCCTGGAGGAACTGGCCCGGGTCGACTCCTCCGTCGCCATCACCCTCGAAGCCGGTGTCTCGCTCGGCGCGATGCCGATCTTCCGGTTCGGCACCGAGGAGCAGAAGCGGGAGTGGCTGCCGAGGCTGTGCGCCGGGGAGGCGCTGGGCGCGTTCGGGCTGACCGAGCCGGACGGCGGGTCGGACGCGGGCGGGACCCGGACGACGGCCGTCCGGGACGAGGCGACGGGCGAGTGGGTGATCAACGGCTCCAAGTGCTTCATCACCAACTCCGGCACCGACATCACCGCCCTGGTCACGGTCACCGCCGTCACCGGCCGCAAGCCCGACGGCAAGCCGCTGATCTCCTCGATCATCGTCCCCTCCGGCACCCCCGGCTTCACGGTCGCGGCGCCGTACTCCAAGGTCGGCTGGAACGCGTCCGACACCCGGGAGCTGTCCTTCTCCGACGTCCGGGTCCCGGCGGGGAACCTGCTCGGCGAGGAGGGCCGGGGGTACGCCCAGTTCCTGCGCATCCTCGACGAGGGCCGCGTCGCCATCTCGGCGCTCGCCACCGGGCTGGCCCAGGGCTGTGTGGACGAGTCGCTGCGGTACGCGAAGGAGCGGCACGCCTTCGGCAGGGCGATCGGCGAGAACCAGGCCGTCCAGTTCAAGATCGCCGACATGGAGACGCGGGCGCACATGGCCCGGATCGGCTGGTACGACGCGGCTTCCCGGCTGGTGAACGGCGAGCCGTTCAAGAAGCAGGCGGCCATCGCGAAGCTGTACTCGTCCACCGTCGCCGTGGACAACGCGCGGGAGGCCACGCAGATCCACGGCGGGTACGGCTTCATGAACGAGTACCCGGTGGCCCGCATGTGGCGGGACTCCAAGATCCTGGAGATCGGCGAGGGGACCAGCGAGGTGCAGCGGATGCTGATCGCGCGGGAGCTGGGCCTGCCTGCCTGACGCACGACCCTTCGGTAGCTTTCGGGTGCTTTCGTACGGGCGGAAGGCGGACGGGCCCGGGGATCTTGGAAGGTTAGGCTAACCTGACCTGGACTTCCCGGTTCCGGTTCCGTCGTCCATGGTTTCGCCCGTACGAAAGCAGACTCCGCCATGTCCTCCTCGTCCCCCTCGCCCCGTCCTTCCCGTCCCACCCGCCGGGGCCTGCTCGCCGTCGGCGGTGCGCTCGGCGTCGGCGCCGCCCTGGCCGCGTGCGGCGGGAAGTCCTCCGGCGGTGCGTCCGGCACCGGCGCGGGCGAGAAGTCCGGCCCCTGGTCCTTCACCGACGACCGCGGGACGAAGGCCGGGACGAAGTCCCTCCCCAGGAACATCGTCGCCTTCACCGGCATGGCCGCCGCCCTCCACGACTACGGCGTCGAGGTCAAGGGCGTCTTCGGCCCGACCAGGGGCAAGGACGGCAAGGCCGACGTGCAGGCCGGGGACCTGGACATCTCCAAGGTCGAGATCATCGGCAACACCTTCGGCGAGTTCGACGTGGAGAAGTACGCCAAGCTGGTGCCCGAGCTGCTGATCTCCGACATGTGGGAGAAGGACAAGCTCTGGTACGTGCCGGAGAAGTCCGCCGCGAAGATCGCCTCGCTCGCTCCGCAGGTCGCGCTGTGGGCCTCGCAGACCAACATGGAGAAGGCCCTCGCGCGCCGGGCGGCCCTGGCCGCGTCCCTGGGCGCGGACCTGGAGGCCCCGAAGACCGTGGCGGCGAAGTCCCGCTTCGAGAAGGCCGCCGCGCGGCTGCGGGCGGCGGCCAAGGCGCACCCCGACGTGAAGGTGCTGATCGGCTCCGCCTCCGCCGAGCTGTTCTACGTCTCCCTCGCCAAGATGAGCGCGGACACGCTGTACTTCCAGGAGCTGGGCGTGCGGTTCGTCGAGCCGAAGGTGGACAAGGCGGGCTTCTTCGAGGCGCTGAGCTGGGAGAACGTCGGGAAGTACCAGGCCGACATCATCATGATGGACAACCGGTCGGCGGTCCTCCAGCCCCAGGACATCGCGGACAAGCCGACGTGGGCGGGGCTGCCGGCGGTCAAGGCGGGGCAGGTCGTCCCGCGGGTGACGGAGCCGATCTACTCCTACGCGAAGTGCGCTCCGGTCCTGGAGGACCTGGCGAAGGCGATCGAATCCGCCAAGAAGGTCTCCTGACGGAACGTCCCCGACGCCGGGTACCGCCCTCGGGCCTCGCCCCGCACGGACACGGTCGTGACCTCGATCCCGTGCGGGCACGTCGTGGTTGCTCGCGCCCGCGACGGCATGCCCTCCGGGCAGCCGTCCCCCGCCGCCCCAGCCCTCCTTGGGCGGCGGGGCCGCCCTTCCCGCTCCCGGCCCGCCCGGGTGCCGCCCCTCGCGCAAGCGCCGGTGCCGGGCAAGCTCCTCCGCCAGGGCCGAGAGCCCAGCCCCGGCACCGGACGCGTCAACCCCGTTCTGCTCACGCGGGAGAGGCCCCGGACCCGCCCCTCCACCTGAAGCGCTCGCCGCGCGGCTGCCTCCGGTTCACCGCGGGAGCGTCGTGGCCGGTCGCGCAGTTCCCCGCGCCCCTGAAGGGGCGTCACTTCCGGCCGGGTAGCCTCCGGCCGGTTCCCATACACCGCCAGGAGGCTCCCGTGACCGTCCCCTTCCGTCTCTTCGCGCTCCGCGTCCTGCGCACCGCCCCCCTCTCCCCCTCCCTCCTCCGCGTCACCTTCGGCGGTCACGGCGAGCCCGGGCTCAGCGGCTTCGTCTCCGGTGGCCGGGACCAGTCCCTCTCCCTCTTCCTCCCGCACCCCGGCCAGGACGAGCCCGCCCTCCCCGCGGAGACCGACCCCGACTGGTTCACCTCGTACCGGAACATGCCCGACGGCATACGCGCCGTCATGCGCTCCTACACCGCCCGCGCCCACCGCGACGGCCCCGCAGGACCCGAGCTGGACATCGACTTCGCCCTCCACCCCGACGGCGGCCCCGCCTGCCGCTGGGCACAGCAGGCCGCGCCCGGACAGCGCGTGGCCGTCCTCGGCCCCACCGCCGCCGACAACACCGGGGTGCGGTTCCGGCCCGCCGACGACACCGGCCACGTCGTCATCTGGGCGGACGAGACCGCGCTCCCGGCCGCCTCCGCCGCCCTGGAGCAGCTCCCCGCCGACCTGCCCGTCAAGGCATGGATCACCGTCCAGCACCGGGGCGACGCCACGGAGCTGACGGCGCCCGACCGGGCCGAGATCACCTACCTGGTCCGGGACGAGGACGCCCCCGCCCCCGTCGAGGCGATCGCCGCCGCCGACATCGACGCCCCCGGCGCCCCGTACGTCTGGATCGCCGGGGAGGCCTCCTGCGTGCGCGCCCTGCGTCGGCACTTCGTCAACGACCGCGGCGTCGACCGCCGCCGCATCACCTTCACCGGCTACTGGCGCCAGGGCCTCACCGAGGACGGCCTCCGCGAGGCCACCTCCGAGCACGAGGTGTCGTAACCCCCATGAGCAGGGAGGGGCGCGCCGGACGGTCCCGGCGCGCCCCTCCCCCCGTACGGGATCACCTCACCGCGCCGGCCACGGCACCTGCGCCGACCGGTAGTAGTCGATGCCGAGCGCGTCGAAGCGCGGCCCCTGCTGCGCCAGCCGCAGCCGGTACTTCTCCCAGTCGTGCGTGGACCTCGGCGACCAGCCCAGCTCGGCGATACCGGGCAGCCGCGGGTACGCCATGAACTCCAGTTGGTCGCTGGTGGCGAGGGTCTCGGTCCACAGCGGGGCCTCCACGCCCAGCACCGAGGACTCCGGCGCGCCCGCCAGGTAGGTGCCGGGGTCCCAGTCGTACGAGCGCCGGACCTCGACGTAACCCGCCCACTTCAGGCCGAGCGGGGTGTCCTTGTGGTACTTCATGTCCAGGTAGCTGCGGTCGGCCGGGGAGAGCACCAGCCGGGTGCCGCCCTTCGCGGCGTCCACGACCTTCTGCCGCTCGGCCGCACTCGTCTTGTCGTAGCCCCAGTACTGGACGACCTTGTCCTCGACCTGGTCGGCGCCGACGAGCTGGTGCCAGCCCATGACCTTCTTGCCGTACTTGCCGACCACCTTCTGCGCGTGGTTCATGATCTTGGCGAAGTCGGCGTCACTGGTGGAGTGCGCCTCGTCGCCGCCGATGTTGAGGTACCTGCCCGGGGTGATCGCCGCGATCTCCCGCACCACGTCGTCGATGAACCGGTACGTGACCGGCTTGCTCGCGCACAGGCTGCTGAAGCCGACCTCGGTGCCCGTGTAGAGGGGCGGCGCGACGCCGTCGCAGTTCAGTTCGGCGTAACTGGCGAGCGCCGCGTTGGTGTGGCCCGGCATGTCGATCTCGGGGATGACGTCCATCCGGCGGGAGGCCGCGTACGTCACCAGCTCCTTGTACTGGGCCTTGGTGTAGTGGCCGCCGGGGCCGCCGCCGACCTGGGTGGAGCCGCCGTACGTGGCCAGCCTCGGCCAGGAGTCGACGGCGATGCGCCAGCCCTGGTCCTCGGTGAGGTGCAGCCGCAGGGTGTTGATCTTGTAGAGCGCGGCCTGGTCGATGTACCGCTTGACCTGCTCCACGGAGAGGAAGTGGCGTCCGACGTCGAGCATCACCGCCCGGTAGGCGAAGCGCGGGACGTCCTTGATCGTGCCACCGGCGACCTGCCAGGGCCCGGCCTGTTTCGTCGGTTTCTCGACGGCGGCGGGCAGTTGCTGCCGCAGCGTCTGGACGCCGTGGAAGAGGCCGGCGGCCCTGCGGGCGGTGATGGTGACGCCGCCGCGGCCGGACTGCAGGCGGTAGCCCTCGTCGCCGAGGGACCTCTCGTCGGCGAGCTTCAGGCGGATGCCGCCGTGGCCCTCGCGCGAGGTGACCGGCAGCCGGTAGCCGGTGGACGGGCGCAGCACCCGGGCGAGCGCCTCGCCGACCTGGCGGGCCTCCCGGGAGTGGCCCACCCGGATGTCGGTCGCGCGGTCGATCGTGTACGCCTGGCCGCCCGCCCGCACCTCGGAGGGGGCCGGGACGATCTGGCCCAGCGGGCGGGGCGGCTCGGCCGCCCCGGGGGCGGGCGCGGCGCCGACGGCGGCCGTGCCCGCGACGGCGACCAGCAGCATCGGGGCGAGCAGGCGGGAGAGCGTACGACGGTGTCTCACAAAGCGTCCCTTCGACGGGCATCGCGGATGTGGCATGTACGTGGCACGTGTCTGGCAGGATTCATGGCTACCCGCCCCCTCACCCCGGGTCAAGGGTGTAGACCAATTCCCCACACCACTGGCCCAATCCGCCCGGTGGGAGAATCCCCCGTATGGCGATGGCGGAGATCTTCTCGAAAGACGGCACCTGGACCTTCGACGGCGACGCGGTCCGGATCGAGCCGAGCGGCGACAAGGGGGTCGGCCTGCTGCGCCGGACGCTGGGCGAGGTGGTCGTACCGCTGGAGGCGCTGGCGGGCGCCTCCTTCGAACCGGGGCGCAAGACCGGGCGGCTGAAGCTGCGGATGCGCGAGGGCGCGTGCGCGCTGACCCAGATCACGGGCGGGCGGCTGGACGACGTGTCGAACCCCTACCTGCTGACGGTCGGCAAGGACCTCCAGGGCGCCGCCGAGTACTTCGTGGACGCGGTGCGCAACGCCCTGCTGCTGGAACAGGTCGACAAGGGCCCGGTGGACCACTACCTCCTGCGCGGCCCGCACGTCCCGCTGACCGTGGGCGCGGGCGACGGCGTGCTCACCTTCGACGGCGAAACGGTCCGGCTGGAGTGGAACTGGAAGACCGACGAGGCCAAGTCCTCCGGCGGACCGCAGACCATCGCCCTGAAGGACGTGCTGGCCGTGGAGTGGCTGCCCGCCATGGGCCTGGAGGAGGGGTACCTGCGCTTCCGCACCGCCCAGTCGCCGCCGGCGCTCCGGGCGAGCCTCGACCGGTTCGCCGTGGAGGTGTACGGCTTCAAGAAGGACCCCCTGATGGCGCTGGCCGCGGCGGCCGTGGCGGCCCGGATGCCGCACCCGCACGCGGCCGAGGACACGGCGCCCGAGGCGCCCGCCGCCCTGGAAGCCGCCGCGCGGGATGCGGCGCCCGCCGCCGAGGACCACGACGTCCTGCTGCGCCGGCTGCGGGAACTGGGCGAGCTGCACCGGTCCGGGATCCTCACCGAGGAGGAGTTCACGCTGGCGAAGCAGGCGGTCCTGAAGCGGCTGTGACCGCTCCCGGAGGGGGCCAAGGTCCAGACCAAGAGAGAAACGTAGCGCGATCAAGAAGAATCCTGCCCGATATCGGGCAGGATTCTTGCACAAGAGGACACGCTCCCCCACTATCGACAGGTGCTTGAACGCCGTACGCCTGCGGAGTCGTCCTACTCCCACGCCGATCTCGTCGACCATCTGGTCCGCTCCACCGCCCTGCCGCGCGGTGAGGCGGCCCGGGTCGTGCTCGACGTGCTGGCGTACTTCGACGAGACGACCGAGGGGTTCGTCCGCCGCCGCCATCGCGAGCTCCAGTCCGGCGGCCTCGTGAACACGGAGATCTTCGACCGGATCGCCGCCGAGCTGCCGCACCGCGCGGTCGCTCCCCCGGAGCTCTCGCTGCGCCAGCTCCGGCGCATCGTCTACGGCTGAGCAGCACCCCTGAAACTCGGAGGAACAGACCTTTATGTGTGGAATCGTCGGTTACATCGGCAAGCGTGATGTCGCGCCCCTGCTGCTCGAAGGCCTCCAGCGCCTGGAGTACCGGGGTTACGACTCGGCGGGCGTCGTGATCAACACCCCCAAGGCCCCCGCCCTGCGGATGGTCAAGGCCAAGGGCCGGGTCCGCGACCTGGAGGCCAAGGTCCCCAAGCGCTTCGCCGGCACCACCGGCATCGCGCACACCCGCTGGGCCACCCACGGCGCGCCCTCCGACGAGAACTCGCACCCGCACCTGGACGCCGAGTCCAAGGTCGCCGTCGTCCACAACGGCATCATCGACAACGCCGACGACCTGCGCGCCAAGCTGCTCGCCGACGGCGTGGTCTTCGCCTCCGACACGGACACCGAGACGGTCGTGCACCTGATCGCCCGCGCCCAGGCCGAGACCCTGGAGGAGAAGGTCCGCGAGGCGCTGCGCCACGTCGAGGGCACCTACGGCCTGGCCGTGATGCACGCCGACTTCCCCGACCGCATCG
Organism: Streptomyces sp. NPDC088745; assembly: GCF_044751045.1. NCBI lineage: Bacteria > Bacillati > Actinomycetota > Actinomycetes > Kitasatosporales > Streptomycetaceae > Streptomyces > Streptomyces sp. NPDC088745. Next base: position 223,588 of record NZ_JBIVLB010000008.1, on the reverse strand, counting down.
TCGTCGCCCGCAACGGCTCCCCGGTCGTCCTCGGCATCGGCGAGAAGGAGATGTTCGTCGCCTCCGACGTCGCCGCCCTGGTCTCGCACACCCGCCAGATCGTCACCCTGGGCGACGGCGAGATGGCCACCCTCAAGGCCGACGACTTCCGCACGTACACCACCGAGGGCTCGACCACCTCCTCGACGCCGACCACCGTGGAGTGGGAGGCCGAGTCGTACGACATGGGCGGCCACGACACGTACATGCACAAGGAGATCAGCGAGCAGGCCGACGCGGTGGACCGTGTGCTGCGCGGCCGCATCGACGACCGCTTCTCCACCGTGCACCTGGGCGGCCTCAACCTCGACGCCCGCGAGGCCCGCGGGGTGCGCCGGATCAAGATCCTCGGCTGCGGCACGTCGTACCACGCCGGTCTGATCGGCGCCGGGCTCATCGAGTCCCTGGCCCGCATCCCCGCCGACGCCGAGCCCGCGTCGGAGTTCCGCTACCGCAACCCGGTCGTGGACCCCGACACCCTCTACATCGCGGTCTCCCAGTCCGGTGAGACGTACGACGTGCTGGCGGCCGTGCAGGAGCTGAAGCGCAAGGGCGCCCGCGTGCTCGGCGTCGTCAACGTGGTCGGCTCGGCGATCGCCCGCGAGGCCGACGGCGGCGTGTACGTGCACGCCGGGCCCGAGGTCTGCGTCGTGTCCACCAAGTGCTTCACCAACACCGTCGTCGCCTTCGCGCTGCTCGCCCTGCACCTGGGCCGCATCCGCGACCTGTCGGTCTCCGACGGCAAGCGGATCATCGAGGGCCTGCGCAGGCTGCCCGAGCAGATCTCCGAGATCCTCGCCGACGAGGACAAGGTCAAGGAGATCGCCGAGGCGTACGCCGGCGCCCAGTCGATGATGTTCATCGGGCGCGTGCGCGGTTACCCGGTCGCCCTGGAGGCCTCCCTGAAGCTCAAGGAGATCTCCTACATCCACGCCGAGGCCTACCCCGCCTCCGAGCTCAAGCACGGCCCGCTCGCCCTCATCGAGCCCGCCCTGCCGACGGTCGCCATCGTCCCCGACGACGACCTGCTGGAGAAGAACCGCGCCGCCCTGGAGGAGATCAAGGCCCGCAGCGGCCGCATCCTGGCGGTCGCGCACCGCGAGCAGGAGAAGGCCGACCACACCATCGTGGTCCCGAAGAACGAGCCGGAGCTGGACCCGATCCTGATGGGCATCCCGCTGCAACTCCTCGCCTACCACACCGCGTTGGCGATGGGCCGCGACATCGACAAGCCGCGCAACCTGGCGAAGTCCGTCACCGTCGAGTAGTCCCGGCACACGGTACGAAGAAGGGCCCCGTACGCCGCCACCGCGGCCGTACGGGGCCCTTCCGCTCCTCATGGGGGCGGCAGGTCGCAGGAACCGCCGCACGCCGTCAAGGGCGGGGAGCCGCCGACCGCCGGGCACGGGACGCCTCCTGAGGAACCGTCACGGAATGACCACGACCGGCCGCTGCGCCCGCTTGGCCAGCCGTCCCGCGACCGAGCCGAAGAGCCGCCCGACGATGCCCTGGGTCGAGCCCACCACGATCGCGTCGGCCTCGTACTCGCGGCCGACCTCCTCCAGCTCGTGGCAGATGTCGCCGCCCCGCTCGACCAGGATCCACGGCACCTCGGCGAGGTAGTCCGCGCAGGCCAGTTCGAGTCCGAGGACCTCGGTGCGGTGGTCGGGGACGTCCACGAAGACCGGGGGCTCGCAGCCCGCCCACACGGTGGTCGGCAGCCGGTTGGCGACGTGGACGATGATCAGCCCCTGGCCGAGCCGGCGGGCCATGCCGATGGCGTAGGCGAGGGCCCGCTCGCTGGAGGTGGAGCCGTCGAAGCCGACGACGACACCGTGCCGGAAGGCGGGATCGCAGGAGTGTCGCGGCTCTGCCAGCGCGTAGAGGTCGCCGCCGCGTTCCGCGCCGTGCTCGGCGCGGGGATCGGCGACCTGCTTGCGGTCCGCGGGTTCGGGAGTTTCGTGACCGGCCATCGGTGTCTCGGCGTCTGAATCCTCAGGGAGCTGACATAAGGAGCGGGTGGAAGGGACGGCGGAACAACTGGTGCGGCGGGACGGGCGGCGGCCCCGCGGCGGCGGAGCTGTCCGGGAATCGTCTTCCCGGGCCCATACCCCCAAGGGTACGACCGCACTCCTCCACTGCCCAGCCCCCACTTGGCCGCGGGGTTCCTGGAGCATGCACGACGTGGGGCCGTACCGCAATGCCCGCTGCCCCGTACAGGCGTCTGCCGCTGGTCCGTACGGACGCCGCGGAACGTGACCGTACGGGTGACCCGTTCGTTGGTCAGGCTCCGCCCCGCTCCCCGGAGGAGGTCGCCCCGTGCCCGGCCCCTTGCCCTTCCCCTCTCCGTACGACCCCTCCCACGGAGCGCAGGGGGCGCAGGGAGCGCAGAGGACACACACGGCGCACGAGACGCACGGGACGCACCGGGCCCACGGCACGCACGAAACCCATGCGCCCCACGACGCCCACGGCCCCCATGGCGCGCACGAAACGCATGTGTCCCACGACACCCACGACCCCCGCAGCCCCCGCAGCCCCCGCAGCCCCCGCTCCCCTCACATCCCCCACGCCACGCACGCGCCCCCCGGCCCCCCGGGGGACCACTGGTCCGCCGGTACGGATTCCTCACCGGCGGCCGTCTCCCGCTCGGTGGCGGATCTCGTCCGCTGGGCGGCCTTCAGCTGTCTGCTCGTCCCCCTCGTCCTCCTCGGGTACGGAGCCCCGCCCGGCGGTGCCGCGCTCGCGGCGGTGGGGCTCGGCGGAGTCACCGCCGTCTGCCGGTTCCTGCTGCGCCGCTCCGAGCGGCTCGCGGCCCGCGCGGCGGCCGAGGAACTCCAGACGGGCACCCACCGCGGACGGCACAGCCGCACCGGCTCCGGGGCGCATCGCGGCGGCCGGTAGGAGCTGTCCGGCGGACGTCTGCCCAACAGCCTGGTTTCGGTCGAGTCCCAGCCGAGTTCCACTGGAGATCCACTCGAGCCCGCATCGAGAACAATGCGTGAAGAATCAACGGAATCCCGCCCTCTGAGCGGGCTCGTGCGTCGGGTGAGTGACGGGATCGCACATGCGCGCCCGTAGTTTTTCAGCCAACTTCTCCGGCCATCCGTACCCTTGGCGAAATGGCCCGCCAACCCTGGTGCCACCAGGGAAGAAAGGACCGCAGGCGGCCCGCGCACCCTACGGGGACGGGCCATGAGTGAGAGGCGCACTTCCCTGCGGCGCTCGGGAGTGGAACGCTTCCTGATCGAATGCTTCACGCCAAGTTGCCATGTCGACATAGCGGCGCTCGGGGAACTTGTCACGGCGGCGCCATGCAACACAGTAGATTCGATCATGGGTTATTCGACGGCGGGGGAACCGTGCAGGACCTAGAGGGACTGCGACTTCGAGGAGCAGTGTGCAGGAGCGACAGGCCCGTCACGAACAGGGAGCCGCGACCAGCGAGGGGGGCTTAGCGCCATGAGCCAGGACTTGGCCGCACCGCCGGAGGCCGCCCGGAAGCTCTCCGGGCGCCGCCGCCGGGAGATCGTAGCGGTGCTGCTTTTCAGCGGGGGGCCCATCTTCGAGAGCTCCATCCCGCTCTCGGTGTTCGGCATCGACCGCCAGGACGCGGGCGTTCCGCGCTACCGGCTGCTGGTGTGCGCCGGTGAGGAAGGACCCCTGCGGACCACAGGGGGACTCGAACTCTCCGCGCCCTACGGCCTGGAGGCGATGAGCCGCGCCGGGACGGTCGTCGTGCCGGCGTGGCGCTCCATCACCTCGCCGCCGCCGGCGGAGGCGCTGGAGGCGCTGCGCCGCGCGCACGAGGAGGGCGCCCGGATCGTCGGGCTGTGCACGGGGGCCTTTGTGCTCGCCGCCGCCGGCCTGCTCGACGGCCGGCCCGCCACCACGCACTGGATGTACGCGCCGACGCTCGCCAAGCGCTATCCGTCGGTACACGTCGATCCGCGGGAGCTGTTCGTCGACGACGGCGACGTGCTGACGTCGGCGGGCACCGCCGCCGGGATCGACCTGTGCCTGCACATCGTGCGCACGGACCACGGGACGGAGGCCGCGGGCGCGCTGGCGCGCCGGCTGGTCGTGCCGCCCCGGCGCACCGGCGGGCAGGAGCGCTACCTCGACCGGTCTTTACCCGAGGAGATCGGGGCGGACCCGCTCGCGGAGGTCGTCGCCTGGGCACTGGAGCACCTGCACGAACAGTTCGACGTGGAGACGCTCGCCGCACGGGCGTACATGAGCCGGCGGACCTTCGACCGGCGGTTCAGGTCGCTCACTGGGAGCGCTCCACTGCAGTGGCTGATCACCCAGCGGGTGCTCCAGGCGCAGCGGCTCCTGGAGACCTCCGACTACTCGGTCGACGAGGTCGCCGGGCGGTGCGGGTTCCGTTCTCCGGTGGCGCTGCGCGGGCACTTCCGGCGGCAGTTGGGGTCCTCCCCCGCCGCGTACCGGGCCGCCTACCGGGCCCGGCGGCCCGCGGGTGACGCGGTGTCGCTGGGCGCGCCCCTCACGGAGGCCGTGCCGCAGCAGGTGCGGCGGGCGGCCGCCGCCTCGGCCTCGCTGTCCCTGGGGGCCTCCGCCGCGGCGTCCGAGCCGGGCAAGCCCGAGGCGTACGCCCGGCGCGGCTGACACGGCGGAGGCCGGGGGCGGGCCCGGTCCGGGCCCGCCCCCGGTCCGCCTCCGGTCCGCCTCCGCCGGGGCGGGCCCGGCGGGGCCCGGGGCGCACCGCGCAGTCCCGGGAGGCCCGGGCGCCCCGTAGGGTGAGGCGCATGAACGATCGCATGGTGTGGATCGACTGCGAGATGACCGGGCTCTCGCTGACGGACGACGCACTTATCGAGGTGGCCGCACTGGTCACCGACTCGGAGCTCAACGTGCTCGGCGACGGCGTGGACATCGTGATCCGCCCGCCGGACGCCGCCCTGGAGACCATGCCGGAGATCGTGCGGCAGATGCACACCTCCTCCGGGCTGCTGGACGAGCTGGCGGGCGGGACGACGCTGGCCGACGCCGAGGAGCAGGTCCTCGCGTACGTCAAGGAGCACGTGAAGGAACCCGGGAAGGCCCCGCTGTGCGGGAACTCCGTGGGCACCGACCGCGGCTTCCTGGCGCGGGACATGAAGGAGCTGGAGGGTTACCTCCACTACCGGATCGTCGACGTGTCCTCGGTGAAGGAGCTCGCGCGGCGCTGGTTCCCGCGGGCGTACTTCAACAGTCCGGACAAGAACGGGAACCACCGGGCGCTGGCCGACATCCGCGATTCGATCGCGGAGCTGCGCTACTACCGGGAGGCGGTCTTCGTACCGCGGCCGGGACCGGACTCGGACACCGCGAAGCAGATCGCGGCCAAGTACGTCATCCCTGGTGAGGGGGGCAAGTAGGAGGTTGAGGGGGCCCCGCCGCGGGCCCCGGAAAACCTGGGCGCGAGCACCCTCGCGAACCCTGTACACTTTTTCTCAGCCGGTCGGAAGAACGCAGCAAGAAGACCGGTCATGGTGGGTGTAGCTCAGTTGGTAGAGCACCTGGTTGTGGTCCAGGTGGCCGCGGGTTCAAGTCCCGTCACTCACCCTGAAGGGTCAAGGCCCCGATGCGATTCCCTCGCATCGGGGCCTTGGTCGTTCTCCGGGCCGGCCGCTCAGGACGAGGTGCGGGCGACCAGTTCCGTCGGGAGCAACAACTGCGGCTGCGGCGGGCGCGGGACGCCCACCGGGAGCGAGGCGCGGGCCAGCTCGGAGAGCAGGGTGACCGCCATCAGGCGGCCCATCTCCTCGATGGGCTGGCGCACGCTGGTGAGCGGCGGGTCCATCTGGCGGGCGATCGATGTGTCGTCGAAGCCGACCATGGCGAGGTCCTCGGGTACCCGCAGGCCGTGTTCGCGCAGGACCTGGCGGGCGCCGACGGCCATCACGTCGGAGGCGACGAAGACCGCGTCGGGGGCGGGGGTGACGCCCAGCAGGGTCTCCATGGCGCGGCGGCCGCCCTCCTCGGTGAAGTCGGCCGGGGCGATCAGCGCCTCGTCGGCGACCAGGCCCGCTTCCGCGAGGCCGTCGCGGTAGCCGGCCAGCCGGCACTGGGCGCCGTAGATGTCCAGGCCGCCGGTGATGGTGGCTATCCGGCGGCGGCCCCGGGCGGCCAGGTGGGCGACGGCCTGGCGGGCGCCGGAGACGTTGTCGGCGTCCACCCACGGCAGAGGCTCGGCGGCGGAGCGGCGGCCGCTGATGACGGCCGGGATGCCCAGTTCGGCGAGCAGGTCGGGCAGCGGGTCGTCGGCGCGCAGCGAGACGACCAGGACGCCGTCGACCCGGTGGCCGGCCAGGTAGTGGGCGAGGCGGGCGCGGTCGCGGTCGTTGCCGACGATGGTGAGCAGGAGCTGCATCTCGGTGTCGTCCAGGGCGCTGTTGACGCCGCGCAGGATGTCGGAGAAGTACGGCTCGGCGAAGAAGCGGTTCTCGACTTCGGGGACCACCAGGGCGATGGCGTCGGTGCGGTTGGCGGCCAGGGCGCGGGCCGCCCGGTTGGGCACGTAGCCCAGTTCCGCGACGGCGGCCTCGACGGCGGCCCTGGTGCGTTCGCTGACCCTCGGCGAGCCGTTGACCACGCGGGACACCGTGCCCCGGCCGACGCCCGCCCGTGCGGCGACCTCTTCCAGTGTGGGGCGGCGGCCGCCGCGTGTGCCGCGTGCCGCGTTCCGGCCGCCCGTTTCCCGTATCGCCATTGATCGACCCCTCCCGGCCCGTCCGCGCGTACCGGACGCCCGATGGTAGGACGTGTCCGCACGGTTGTGACGCCAAGTCTCTCTGTCCGTTGCCTTGACACCCCCGGGGGGAGCCGCGAACCTTCAACACATCACCCGTGGGAGCGCTCCCACCGTACCTGACCCGTCGGGCTTCAGGAGGACGCAATGCAGATCACCAGGATCACCGCTCTACGCAGGAACCGCTCCAGGACCGCCGTCGCGTGGACGTCCGCCGCCGTGCTGCTGGGCGGCGCGCTGCTGTCGGGCTGCGCGTCGGACGACCCCGGCCCCGCCGGGGGCACCGGCAGCTCGGCCGCCGGGCAGAAGGGCAAGACCGTACTGAAGGTCGGGGTCTTCGGGGCCTTCGGCCTGAAGGAGGCCGGACTGTACGACCAGTACATGAAGGAGAACCCGGACGTCGTCATCGAGCAGAACTCCATCGAGCGCAACGAGAACTACTACCCGCAGCTGCTCAATCACCTGACCAGCGGAAGCGGCCTCTCCGACATCCAGGCCGTCGAGATCAACAACATCGCCGAGATCACGGCCACCCAGTCCGCGAAGCTGATGGACCTGGGCAAGGTCGCGGGGGTGCGGAAGGACGCCTTCCTGCCGTGGAAGTGGGCGCAGGGCACCAGCAAGGACGGCAAGACGGTGGGGCTGGGCACCGACGTCGGTCCGATGGGCCTGTGCTACCGCAAGGACCTCTTCGAGAAGGCCGGTCTGCCGACGGACCGCGAGGCGGTCGGCAAGCTGTGGGCCGGGGACTGGAAGAAGTACCTGGAGGTCGGCAAGCGGTACCAGGCGAAGGCGCCGGACGGGACGAAGTTCCTGGACTCGGCGGCCGGGCTGATGGCGGCCGTCACGGGCGGCTCCGAGCAGCGGTACTACGACGCCGACGGCAAGGTCGTCTACAAGACGAACCCGGTGGTCAAGGAGGCCTGGGACATCGCGGCGGAGGCCGCCGGGGCGGGCCTGACGGCCAAGCACCAGCAGTTCCAGAAGGGCTGGGACCAGGGCTTCGCCAACGGCCAGTTCGCCACCGTGTCCTGCCCGCCGTGGATGCTCGGCTACATCCAGGACAAGGCCGGCGACGCGGGCAAGGGCAAGTGGGACGTGGCGGCCGCGCCGAAGCCCTCCAACTGGGGCGGGGCGTTCCTGACCGTGCCCGAGGCGGGCAAGAACAAGGCGGCGGCGGCGAAGCTCGCCGCCTGGCTGACCGCGCCCGAGCAGCAGGCGAAGTTCTTCGCCGAGCGCGGCAGCTTCCCGAGCGCCCAGGCGGCGTACACGATGCCGGAGGTGTCCGGCGCCAAGCACGCGTACTTCAACGACGCGCCCATCGGGACGATCTTCTCGGCCGCCGCCAAGGGCGTGCCGGTGCAGATCCTCGGCCCCAAGGACCTCGTCATCGCGCAGAACCTCGCGGACATCGGCATGCTCCAGGTCGACCAGAAGGGCCGCTCGTCCGAGGACGGCTGGAACGCGGCGGTGAAGGCGATCGACAACGCACTGGACCAGTGAGCGGACATCTGTGATGAGCAGCCCGAGCATCAAGTCCGTCCAGGCCCCGTCCTCCCCCTCCCCCGAGGGGGCGGAGGGCGGGGCCGCCCGGCGGGGCGCCGCGAAGTCCGCCGGTGCGCGCGGCGCGTGGCGCAGCCGCCGCTACCGGTGGGACATGAAGTTCAGTCCGTACGCCTATGTGGCGCCGTTCTTCGTCTTCTTCGTCGCCTTCGGCCTCTTCCCGCTCCTCTACACCGGCTGGGCCTCGCTCCACCAGGTGGAGCTGACCGCGCCGACCGACATGAACTGGGTGGGCCTGCGCAACTTCAGCAGGCTGATGAGCGACGAGTTCTTCTGGAACGCGCTCGGCAACACCGTCACCATCGGCATCCTGTCCACCGTCCCGCAGTTGGTGATCGCCCTGGGGATCGCCCATCTGCTGCACTTCAAGCTGCGCGGCTCGTCGTTCTTCCGGGTCGCGGTGCTGACTCCGTACGCCACGTCCGTCGCGGCGGCCACCCTGGTCTTCGTGCTCCTCTTCGGACGCGACTACGGAATGATCAACTGGGCGATCGGGATGGTCGGCATCGACCCGGTCGACTGGCAGAACGGCGACTGGACCTCGCAGTTGGCCGTCTCCACCATCGTCATCTGGCGCTGGACGGGGTACAACGCGCTGATCTACCTGGCCGCGATGCAGGCCATCTCGCCCGACCTGTACGAGTCGGCGGAGCTGGACGGGGCCTCGCGCTGGCAGCAGTTCCGGCATGTGACGATCCCGTCGCTGCGGCCGACGATCCTGTTCACGGTGGTCGTCTCCACCATCGGCGCCACGCAGCTCTTCGGCGAGCCGCTGCTGTTCAGCGGCAGCGCGGGGGCCACCGGCGGTTCGGAGCACCAGTTCCAGACGCTGGGCCTGTACCTGTACGAGCAGGGGTGGGTGAACCTGCACCTGGGGCGGGCCTCGGCCATCGCCTGGACGATGTTCCTGATCCTGGTGCTGATCGGGGTGGTCAACTGGCTGATCTCGCGCCGCCTGACCAAGAGCGAGAAGGGGAGCCGGTCATGAGCGCGACGGCCGTACGCGAAGAGGTGCGGAAGACCGGTGACCGGAAGCCGGGGCGGGCCCGCGGGGCGCGCGGGGTGCACCAGGCCGGGCGGCAGCGGTACGCGGGGAAGCTGACGTACGCGATCCTGGTCGTCTTCACCCTCGGCTCGCTGTTCCCCCTGGTGTGGACGGCGATCGCCGCGTCCCGCAACAACACCCGGCTGGCGCAGACCCCGCCGCCGTTCTGGTTCGGCGGGAACCTGTTCAAGAACCTCGGCATCGCCTGGACCGACGCCAACATGGGCACGGCGCTGCTGAACACCACGGTGGTGGCGGGTTCGGTGGCGGCGGGCACGGTGCTCTTCTCGACCTTCGCCGGGTTCGCCTTCGCCAAGCTGCGGTTCCGCTTCAAGAACCTGCTGCTGCTGCTGGTGATCGGCACGATGATGGTGCCGCCGCAGCTCAGCGTCGTACCGCTGTACATGATGATCGCGAAGCTGGAGTGGACCGACCAGCTCCAGTCCGTGATCCTGCCGACGCTGGTGAGCGCCTTCGGGGTGTTCTTCATGCGGCAGTACCTGACGGAGGCCCTGCCGACCGAGCTGATCGAGGCGGCCCGGGTGGACGGGGCGAGCAGCATCCGGGTGATGTGGCACATCGTCTTCCCGGCGGCCAGGCCGGCGATGGCCGTGCTCGGGATGCTGACCTTCGTGATGGCCTGGAACGACTTCTTCTGGCCGATCATCGCGCTCACCCAGAACGGCAGCCCGACCGTGCAGGTGGCGCTGACCGGGCTCGGCCGGGGCTTCATCCCGGACCAGTCGGTGATCATGGCGGGCGCGCTGCTGGGCACGCTGCCGCTGCTGATCGCCTTCGTGCTGTTCGGCAAGCAGATCGTCGGCGGCATCATGCAGGGCGCGGTCAAGGGCTGAGCCGCCCGCCGCGCCCCCACCACCCCTTCCTTCCAACGGAGTTGAACCATGTCTTCTGACAGGTCTTCTGACAGGTCTTCTGGCAGCTTTCCGTCCGGCTTCCTGTGGGGGTCCGCGACCGCCGCCTACCAGGTCGAGGGGGCGGCGGCGGAGGGCGGCCGCACGCCCTCCATCTGGGACCGCTTCTCGCACACCCCCGGCCGCACCGAGAACGGCGACACCGGTGACGTGGCCTGCGACCACTACCACCGGCGGGCCGACGACGTCGCGATGATGGCGGACCTGGGCCTGAACGCGTACCGCTTCTCGGTCTCCTGGCCGCGCGTGCAGCCGACCGGCCGGGGCCCGGCCGTCCAGCGCGGCCTGGACTTCTACCGCGCCCTGGTCGACGACCTCCTGGAGCACGGCATCACCCCGGCCGTCACCCTCTACCACTGGGACCTCCCGCAGGAACTGGAGGACGCGGGCGGCTGGCCGGAGCGGGACACCGCGTACCGGTTCGCGGAGTACGCGGACCTGGTGGCCGGGGCCCTGGACGACCGGGTCGACCTGTGGACCACCCTGAACGAGCCCTGGTGCAGCGCCTTCCTGGGCTACGGGTCCGGGGTGCACGCGCCCGGCCGCACCGAGCCCCTCGCCGCCCTGCGGGCCGCCCACCACCTCAACCTCGCGCACGGCCTCGGCGCCCAGGCGCTGCGCTCCCGCCTCCCGGCGCGGGCGAGGATCGGGATCAGCCTCAACCCCAGCGTCGTACGCCCGCTGGACCCGTCGTCGGCGGCGGACGTGGACGCGGCCCGCCGCATCGACGCCCTCGCCAACCGGGTCTTCACGGGCCCGCTGTTGCACGGGGCCTACCCCGACGACCTCCTCGCGGACACGGCCGGCATCACCGACTGGTCCTTCGTCGGCTGCGACGACGCGAAGCTGGCCCAACAGCGGCTGGACTGGCTGGGCATCAACTACTACACCCCGGCGCTCGTCTCGCACGCCCCCGGCGGCGACGTGCCGCGCTCGGACGGCCACGGGGCGAGCGACCACTCCCCCTGGCCGGGCGCGGACTCCGTCGCCTTCCACCAGCCGCCGGGCGAGCGCACCGCGATGGGCTGGTCCATCGACCCGTCCGGGCTGTACGAACTCCTCGTCCAGTACGGGCGGGAAGCGCCGGGGGTGCCGTTGTACATCACCGAGAACGGGGCGGCGTACGACGACAAGCCGGAGGCCGACGGCACGGTCCAGGACCCGGAGCGCATCGCCTACCTGCACGCCCATCTGGAGGCGGTGCGGCGGGCGCTGGCGGTCGGCGCGGACGTGCGCGGCTACTTCCTGTGGTCGCTGCTGGACAACTTCGAGTGGTCGTACGGCTACAGCAAGCGCTTCGGCGCGGTGTACGTGGACTTCGCCACCCAGAAGCGGACGCCGAAGGCGAGCGCGCGCTGGTACGGGGAGCTGGCACGGACGGGGGTGCTGCCGCCGCCGGTCCGGGAGTGACGCGCGCGGTACGGGGCCCGGGCGAGCGGGACGGGGACGGCTTCCCAGCGGGCAGGCCGACGGGGGGTGCGGGAACGGCGCGCCCGCGCGGGACGGAGGCCACGACCGCCCCCCGCGCGGGCCCCGTGCCGGGTCAGTGGGGCCCGGCGACTCCCCGCCGCCGCAGCCGGGAGGCGCGGCGCACCACCCGGTGCCCGCGCCGGGCGGAGCGGGGTCCGCGCCCCGTTCCCAGGGCGAGCCAGATGCGGACTTCGGTACCGCCGAGCACGGAGCGGCCTATCCGCAGGTCGCCCCCGGTCGACTCCGCCACCCGGCGGACGATGTCCAGGCCCAGGCCCGTCGAGCCCGCCCGGTCGCCCTTGTTGCCGCGGGCGAGCGCCGCCTCGGGGTCGGCGATGCCGGGGCCCGCGTCCGAGACCAGCACGATCACCGCGTCCTCCCCGTTGTGGACGTCGAGGGAGAAGGGCGTGCCCTCGGGCGTGTGCCGGAAGATGTTGCCCAGGAGCGCGTCCAGCGCCGCCACCAGTTCGGGCCGGGCGACCGGAATCCGCACCGGACGGTCCACACCGGCGAGCCGCACCTCGCGGCCCTCGTCCTCGGCGAGCGCCGACCAGAACTCCATCCGCTCCCGGACGACCTCCGAGACGTCGCACCCGGCGCCCGCCCCCACCGGGAGCGTTCGCGGGCGGTGTTCGCGCGCGGTGCGGATGATGGTGTCGACCTCCCGCTCCAACTGTTCGACGGCGGCCCGCGTCTGGTCGGCCGCCGGGCCGTCCCCGAGCGAGGCCGCGTTGAGCCGCAGCACGGTGAGCGGGGTGCGGAGCCGGTGCGAGAGGTCGGCGGCCAGCTCCCGCTCGTTCTCCAGCAGTTGTACGACCTGGTCGGCCATGGAGTTGAAGGCGACGGCGGCCGACTTCAGCTCGGCCGGCCCCTCCTCCGGCACCCGCGCGCCGAGCTTCCCCTCGCCCAGGTCCTGCGCCGCGCCCGCGAGCCGCTGGGCGGGCTGGACCATCCGTACGCCCAGCCGGTCCGCGACCGCCACCGATCCGACGATCAGCGCGAGACCGACGCCCGCCAGCACCAGCCACGCCGTGGCGACGCCGTTGCTGACGTCCGACTCGGGGACGAAGACCTCCACGACGGCGATGCTGCCGCCGGCCAGCGCCGTCGGCTGGAGGAGCACCGAGCCGCCGGGGACGGCGGCCGTGTACGCGCGTCCGCTGCGCCGGGTGGCGGCGACGTCCTCGGCGGAGGACCGGCCCGTGCCGATCTCCTGCTCGGGGCGCACCACCCGGCCCGCCTCCCGCACCGCGGGGACGTGGATGGCCATCCAGCCCCTGCTGCCGGGCTCGGTGATGGCCATCGCCCGTTCCAGCGGCCCGCTGTCGGTGGTGATGGACAGGGTCGGCCCGATGGACGCGGCCTGCCGCTCGGCGCCGGTGATGGCGCGGTCGCCGGCCATCTCCCGTACCACCAGGCCCAGCGGCACCGCGAAGGCGACCACGACCATGGCGGTGACGGCCAGGCAGACCTTCACCAGCGCCCACCTCACGCGGGAGGCTCCAGTTTGACGCCGACCCCCCGAAGGGTGTGCAGATAGCGGGGGTTGGCGGCGGTCTCGCCCAGTTTGCGGCGCAGCCAGGACAGATGCACGTCGATGGTCTGGTCGTCGCCGTAGCTCTGCTGCCAGACCTCGGCGAGGAGTTCCTTGCGCGGCACCACGACGCCGGGCCGCCCGGCGAGGAAGGTCAGCAGGTCGAACTCCCGCCGGGTCAGGTCGAGGCGCACGCCGTCCAGCTCGGCCTGCCGGCGCAGCGGGTCGATGGCGAGCGCGCCCACCCGCAGCACGCTGGGCGCGGGCTCGGCGCTCGCGGAGGAACGCGACCTGCGCAGCACCGCGGCCATGCGGGCGGACAGGTGCTCGACCGAGAAAGGTTTCGTCAGGTAGTCGTCCGCGCCGTCGTTCAGCAGCCGTACGATCTCGGCCTCGTCGTCCCGCGCGGTCGCGATGATCACCGGTACGTCGGTGATCGAGCGCAGCATCTTGAGCGCTTCGGCCCCGTCCAGGTCGGGCAGTCCGAGGTCCAGTACGACCACGTCGAAGCGGAAATGGGCGACCTCGCGCAACGCCTCCAGGGCCGTTCCGACGCTCCGCACGGTGTGGGACGCCTCGGTCAGGTGCCGGATGAGGGCGGAGCGCACGAACTGGTCGTCCTCGACCACGAGCACACTTGCCATGGGCCGCACCGTACGCCATCGGCGTCCGCCGGACGCCCCCAGGGACGGTGGCCGCGACCGCCCCGTGACCCGGTGCGCGGCCCCCCTGCCGCGGGCCGGGTGACGCGTGGTGCAGGATGACACGGATGCGACGAGGACTCCTGCACACCGGGGCGTGGCTGCTGGCCACCGGGGCCGCGGTCACCCTGTCGTGGTGGGGCGTGCACACGGTGATGTCCGGTACGGCGTACGACCCGCCGCGCGCCCTGCCGATCCCGGGCGCCGCCCCGGAGCGCGGCAGCCTGGCCGAGGTCGCGCCCCCGCAGTCCTCCTCCACGCACCGCCCCTCGGAGCCGCCCGCCGCGCGGCGGACGCCGTCCCGGCCGCCGGAACGCCGCACTCCGCCCGCCGCCCGGAAGAGCCCGAAGCCCCCCGCGCCGCCCTCCCCGCCGGCGGGTTCCTCCTCCTCCGGCCGGCTGAAGCCGGTGAACACGGAGGCGGGGCGGGTGCTGTTCTCCCTGGAGGCGGACTCGGCGACGCTGGAGTCGGCGACTCCGAACTCCGGGTGGGCGATGCAGGTGTGGAAGAACCCGTCCTGGATCCGGGTGGAGTTCACCGCGGGGACGGCCCGGCTGTCGGTCTTCTGCTCGTGGCACAACCACCCGCCGCTGGTGGAGGTCGTCAAGTCCTAGCCGTACGGGGGTGGTTGCGCGGCGTCGGAGGCTTGACGTCCGCCTCAGGAGTCCGCCGCGTCACGTGCGCCAGGGTCACTTGAAGACGGACGACGGGGGCGCGGGTGAGGGCTGGGCGCTCACGTCCACGACCGGGGCGGCCCCTCCGGTGAAGTCGACGAGGTCGCGCCCGTGCTCGACGCGGCCCGGGTGCGGGTCGGTGGCGACCCGCCGGGTCCACTCGGCGACGGGGAGCGCGGACGCGGAGGCGAGCAGCACGGCGTTCCCGAAGCGCTTGCCGCGCAGCACGGCGGGGTCGGCGGCGAGCGCGAGCTGCGGGAAGAGGGCGGCGGCGGTGGCGATCTGCCCCCGCAGATGGGCGAGCGGCGGCCCGTCGGCCAGGTTCGCGGCGTAGTGCCCGCCCGGCTTCAGCACGCGTCGTACGTCGGCCAGGAACTCGGTGCTGGTGAGGTGGGCGGGGGTGCGGGCCCCGCTGAACACGTCGGCGATCACGAGGTCCGCCCACCCGTCGGCGGCCTTGGCGAGCCCTTCGCGGGCGTCGGCCCCCCGCACCCGGATGCGGGCCCCGGGGTCCAGCGGCAGTTCCCTGCGCACCAACTGGGCGAGCGGCACGTCGATCTCCACCACCTGCTGGGTGGAACGGGGCCGGGTGGCGGCGACGTACCGCGCCAGGGTGAAGGCGCCGCCGCCGAGGTGCAGAACCGTCAGCGGCTGCTTGGCGGGGGCGACGAGGTCGACCACGTGGCCGAGGCGGCGCTGGTAGGCGAAGTCGAGGCGGGCGGGGTCGTCCAGGTCGACGTGGGACTGGGGGGCGCCGTCGAGGAGCAGGGTCCAGGAGCGGGGGCGGTCCCGGTCGGGTATGAGCTCGGCGAGACCGCCGTCCACCTTCTCGACGACGGCGTCGGGGGCGGTCCCGCGGGCCCGGGACTTCGGGGAGTTCTTCTTGGCCACGCCCCCAGTATCGACGCCGCCCGGCGCCCCCGCCCCCGCGCGGAACGTGTCCCTCCGGGGGTGCGGGCGCGCCACCCGGGCCGGGGGCCGCGCTCCCGCCCGGTGCGGGAGGGGTTCAGCGGCAGCGGTCGGCGGCCTCGATGAGGCGGGCCGCCTCGCCCAGGGCCCGGCGCAGCGCGTCCGGGTCGGTGACCGGGACCGCGTCCGTGGGGGGCAGCAGCCAGCCGGTGCCCGTGACGGGCGGCTCGGGGACGTGCGCGGGGGCCGGGGCAGGCTCCTGCCCGGGGGCCGGGACGGCGAAGGACATCCCGCGCCCGAGCGTCTGCGTGCACGCGCTGCCCGGCATGTCCCAGCCGTCGGCCGTCCCCGGCGGGACCAGGAAGCCGACCGTGTCGCACGGCCCGTCGTGCAGCACGGGCCCCACCTCGCCGGACACCGCCGACGCCCTGCGCAGGATGTCCACCGCCTCCAGGCCCTGCCGCGCGGGCACGGTGACCAGGTCGAGCGGCTCGGCCCCGGGAGCCGCGCCGGACCGCGGGCCCGACCACTGCTGCGCCGCCGCGTCCGGGGCGCCCGTACGGCCCGCGCGCCCCTCAGCGGGCCCCGAAGCATCCGGAACAACGGTCTCCATGCCGGCCTCCAACAAGGGAACTCTCCTCGTTCGGGAGGGAGCCGCACCCCCTCCGTTCCCTGTCAACGCCGCGACGGCGTCAACGGCTACGGCAACGCGCCGCCGCAAAGGATGGCAGTTCATGGCAGATCGTGGATGAGATTTCCGGTTTGTCAGTGAACTCCGTGTGTCCGACCCGTCACAGCCGGTACGTTCGTGCCCCGTCCGGGGCGAGCACATCCGTCCCGGAGAGCACCACGGCACCATCCGCACGAGAGGGCGTGGCCATGGCGTCGTCACCGGCGAATCGTCGGCCCACCGCGTCCGCGCGTCCCGGGCCCCTCCCCCGGCGGGGCGAGCCCAACCTCGTCTTCCGGGCCCTGCGGGGACACCGCTCGCCCGGTGAGTTCGCCGCCGCGGTGCGGCGCGCGGCCCGGGAGATCGGCGAACAGGTGGCGTGCGACGCCCGGTACATCGGGCGAGTGGAGGCGGGCGAGATCCGCTGCCCCAACTACGCGTACGAGCGGGTGTTCCTGCACATGTTCCCCGGTCTGGCCCTGACGGACCTGGGGTTCACGGCCCGGGAGGAGGTGCGCGGACGCGGGGCGCGCGGAGGCGCCGGCCTGCCGGCGCGCCCCGGTACGCCCGACGCGGGTCCTGCCGCACGTCTTTCGGCGCCCGGTGCTCGTCCACCCCATCCGTCCCATACCGACGAGGAGAGCGACGTGCTGCGTCGCGCGTTCATCGCACACGGGTCCGCCACGGTGGCGGCCACCGCCGCCCTGGGGCCGCTGGGTCCGCTCGGGCCGCTGGACCGGGCCCGGGCGGCCACGGGCAGAGGGGTCCGGCAGGCCGGCACGGCCGAGGCCGCCGCCGTCGAGGAGGCGGTGCGGCAGATCCGTCTGCTGGACGACCGGCACGGCGCGGACGCCCTGTACCGGCACGCCGGCAAGCCGCTCCAGGCGGCGTACGCCCTGCTGGACGCGGGCACGGTGCGGCGCGCGGTGTCGGACCGCCTGCACACCGGGACCGGGGAACTGGCCCTGTCGGTGGGCTGGTTGGCGCACGACTCGGGGCGCTTCGAGGAGGCCCGTTCGCACTACGCGGAGGCGCTCGCGACGGCCCGGATGGCCGGGGACCCGGCGCTGGAGGCGCACGCCTTCTGCAACACGTCGTTCCTGGCCAGGGACGCGGGCCGGCCCCGGGAGGCGCTGCGGGCGGCGCAGGCCGGGCAGCGGGCGGCACGTGGGCTCGGCTCGATGCGGCTGATGTCGTTGCTGACGCTGCGGGAGGCGGCCGGCTGGGCGGCGCTCGGCGACCGCACGGGCTGTGTGGAGGCGCTCGTCCGGGCGAAGTCGCTGTTCCAGTGCGGCGCTTCGGAGAACGACCCGGAGTGGATGAGCTTCTTCGGGGCGGCCGAGCTGGCGGGCCTGGAGGCGCAGTGCTGGTCGGCGCTGGGCGACTGGCGCAGGGCGGCCCGGTTCGCGCACCGGGCCGCCGCCCTCCAGGACCCGCACTTCGCCCGCAACCTGGCGCTCTACCAGGCCGAACTGGCCGACGACCTGGCCAGGTCGGGGGTGCCGGACGAGGCGGCGGCCGTCGGGCAGAAGGTGCTGGACCTGCTGGATCAGGTGCAGTCCTCGCGGGTGCACACCATGCTCGCGCAGACCATCCGGACGCTGCTGCCGCACCGTCGCTCCCCGGTGATCGGGGCGTTCCTGGCCCGGCACGCGAACACGGTGCGGCGGATCTGAGCGGATGCCCGGCTCAGCGGCGGGCGTCCAGGTGGCCGGTGTCGTTCCACCGCTCGACGGCGGGCTCCCCGTACGCCCAGCCGAGGACCGACAGCGAGGTCGGGTCGAGGCGCAGGTGCGCGCCGAAGCCGACGTCCAGGCCCAGCCAGCGGGCGCCGAGGGCGCGCAGGACGTGTCCGTGGGCGAACACCAGGACGTCGCGGTCGGCGGAGCGGGCCCACGCGATCACCTCGTCCACGCGGGCGGTGACGTCGGCGAGCGTCTCGCCGTCGGGGGCGCCGTCGCGCCAGACCTGCCAGCCGGGACGGCGGGCCTGGATCGCGTCCGGGGCGAGGCCCTCGAACGCGCCGTAGTCCCACTCCATGAGCGCGTCCCAGTTCTCGGCGCGCTCGCCGAAGCCCGCGATCGCGCAGGTCTCGCTGGCGCGCAGCAGGGGGCTGGTGCGGACCTCGACGTCGGGCAGGCCGTTCCAGGGGGCGCGGTGCAGTCGCTCGCCCAGCAACTTCGCACCGTCGCGGCCCTCGTCGAGGAGCGGGATGTCGGTCCGGCCGGTGTGCTGGCCGGACAGCGACCACTCCGTCTGACCGTGCCGGGCCAGCAGGATGCGGGGTGCCATGGCGATCTCTCCCTGTTTGCGGCGTACGAGCCGGATTGGGGCCGGCCGGTTCCATCATCGCTCACGGGGTGGGAGGGCCGGTGCGGGGGTGTTGTCAGTGGCGGATGGGAGACTTCCGAGGGTGAACGCAACCCTGGGCAGCGGACCCGATCCCCAGCCTCCGCACGCACGTCGTGAAACGGCCGTTCCGGCTTCCGGCGCGGCTGCCGTTCCCGTACGTCAGAGACTCGCCGAGCTGAGAGGCCCGGCCGTCGCGCCGCACCCGATGGACGCCCGCGCGCTGGCGGCGCTGGCCGCGAACCCGGGGTGCGAACGGCGGGCGCTGCTGGACGGGGCGGGGGTGAACAAGACCGCCCTGGCACAGGCGTTGGGCTCCCCCGCGGCGTACGGGCAGTCGCAGTTCGCCTTCATGCGCGGGAACGCCTTCGAGGCGCGGGTGAAGTCCGACGGGGGCACGGAACTGCTGCGGCTGCTGGGCGCCGACGACCCGGCCGCCGCGCGCACGCCCGACGTGTCGGCGGCGGGCCCCGAGGGGCGCACGGCGCGGACCGCGCTCGCCCTGCGGGAGGCGACGGCCGAGAAGACCTGGACGCTGCTGGACCATCCGATGCTGGCGCTGGAGGTGGCGGGCACGCCCGCCTATCTGGAGCCGGACGCGGTGGTCGTCCACCCGGACGGGCGGTGGACGGTCGTGGAGATCAAGTCCTTCCCGATGCTGGACGGTTCGGCGGACCCGGCGAAGGTGGGGGCGGCGGCCCGGCAGGCGGCGGTGTACGTACTGGCGCTGGAGCGGATCGCGGAGCGGGTCGCGGGCGCGGAGGTCGGGCACCGGGTGCTGCTGGTGTGCCCGAAGGACTTCTCCAACCTGCCGACCGCCTCGCTGGTCGACGTGCGCAAGCAACGCTCGGTGACCGTGCGGCAGTTGCGGCGGATGCGCGGGGTGGCGGAGCTGGCGTCCGCCCTTCCGCCGGGGACCACCTTCGACCTGTCCGAGGAGCCGTCGGAACTGGCGGCGGCGGTCGAGGCGGTGGAGGCCGCCTACGCCCCCGAGTGCCTGTCGGCGTGCGAACTGGCCTTCCACTGCCGGGAGCGGGCGCGGGAGGCCGGGGCGGTGGAGACGCTGGGCCGGGGGGTGCGGGGCGAACTGGGCGGCCTGACGACGGTCGCGGCGGTGCTGGACGCGGCGGAGGGGCGGGCCGGCGACCCCGCCGACCCCACGGTCGCCGCGCTGCGCCGGGCGGCGGCGCTGCGGGCCGAGGCCCTCGGCGGGGCGGCGGCCCCGGCGGGGGCGGGCGTGTGAGGTCCCGGCCCCGGACACGACCGCTCGCCCCCGCGCCCCCCGGCGGGGCGCGGCCCCGCACCCGTCTCCGTACCGACTAGAAACCAGGCACCGCACTCCCATGTCCCTCATCACCACGCTCGCCCGGCTCGAAGCGGCCCGCAGCGGACGGGCGCAGCCGCTCGCCACCGTCCGGCACCGGCATCTGTCCCACCGGCCCCTGGTCCTGGTCCCGTTGACCACCGCCGGTGAGGCCGGGGCCCCGCTCGGGGCGCTCGTCGGGACCGACCGGGACAGCCCCCGGCTGCTGACGGTCCCGCAGCCGCGCGACCGGGAACTCCGCTTCGCGTTCCTCGCCGAGCTGGCCGGGACCGTCCTGCCGTACCTGGACTCCTGTGCCGACGACGTCGAGCCCGCCGA
This sequence comes from Streptomyces sp. NPDC088745, assembly GCF_044751045.1. Lineage (NCBI taxonomy): Bacteria > Bacillati > Actinomycetota > Actinomycetes > Kitasatosporales > Streptomycetaceae > Streptomyces > Streptomyces sp. NPDC088745. The sequence goes on along the minus strand of NZ_JBIVLB010000008.1, from coordinate 203,306 downwards.
GCGCACCGAGACCGACCCGGAGACCGGGAAGCGGGTCACGGTGGAGGTCGAGCTGTGCCGGGACGCGCCGCAGATCGTCGTGCCCAGCCGGGCGGGCGTCGCGTACGTGCGGCTGCTCGGGCGGTCGACGCGGTTCCGGCGGACCGCCGAGCAGGACCCGGACACGCCCTACCCCGCGCCGCCGCACATTCCGTTGCTCGGCCGCTGGCTGACGCACTACGGGGAGCGCGCCCGGGTGCCCGGGTCCTCGCTGCTGCTGTCCGCCACCGACCTCCTGGGGCGGCACTGGGCCACCGGGCAGAGCAACCTGGAGGACCAGCACCTCGGTGCGCTGCTCGCCTGGATCGACCCGCCCGAGGGGCGGAGCGGGGCCGAGGCCGCGCTGCGGGCCGAGAACGGGCGGGACGCGGCGGGGCAGTTGGTGTGCCCGCCGGCCGGGCCCGCCACCGATCCCGCCTTCGACAACGCGCTGCTCGCGCCCGCGATCGACGCCTACGACCTGGCCCGGCAGCGGCTGGCCGCCGCCGAGGACGGCGGGGCGGCCGACGAGCGGCTGGGCGAACTGGCCGCCGCCGAGCGCCGCATCAGGGAACTGCTGGCCGCGCAGCTGCGGCCCACCTGGGACGCGGTGTGGCAGGCCCTGGACGTGATGCGGCGGCTGCCCGAGGGGGTGCGGGCGGGCGAGCGCTGGACGCGGGACCGGTGGTCGTACACCTCCCACCGGGACCGGGTGCGTGCCGGTGAGCCGCCGCAGCCCCGGCGGGACAGCGCGGTGGGGGCCGCCCAGAAGCTGGCCTCGCGGGAGACCGAGCAGGCCCGGCTGGAGGCCCAGGAGGCGCTGGACGACCCGCTGGCGATGGCGGCGCGGCGGCTGGCCGGGGAGGCGTTCACCAGTGAGGTGGTGGCGGTGGAGATGAGCTGGAGCGAGGGCAGGCGGCCCAGTCCCCGGCCGCTGGTGACCGTCACCACCGACGACCTGCCGCAGCTCGGCGGCGGCGAGAAGGTGTACCGGTCGCTGGAGGGGAAGGCGCAGGCCGCGGAGTTCGTGGGGCGGGCGGACGGGGGGCGGCTCGTGCTGCGCGTCGTCAACGGGATGGGGCGCGGCAAGGAGCCCGCGCCCGGGACCGTGCCGGAGGCCGGGGACCGGATCTGCTGGACCCTGTTCGAGCACGAGCCGCGCGGCGGGGCCCGGTTGCCCGACCCGGAGGAGACCCCCTGGACCCACGGCGGCCCCCCGGACGCGGCGCCGGACGGCGTGGTCCTGGCGGAGCGTCCCGATCCGGTGACGTCGGAGGACCTGCTGTGACCCGGCGGGGGCGGTGGGGGCGGGCAGGAGTGCCGGTCCGCCCGGTGCCGGGCGGGCGGGTCCGGCCGGTCCGGGCGAGGAGTCACCGGCGCCGCCCCGCCACCTGAGCCCGCGTCAGCACGCGCGGTTCCCGTACGGGTGCGTCGCGGCCGGGTGCGTCCGCGTCGCCCCGCCTCCCGCCCCGTTCCGCCGCCCCCGCCCCGCCCCTCCCGAGGAAGAGCCATGAACCACTCCCCCGACTCCAGCGACCGCACCGGGTTCGACCCCGGGGCCGAGGCCGCGCGCGCCACCGCCGCGATCCTGCACGACACCCTGCACGGCACCCACCGGGGCGTGGTCGTGGACTCGCCGCCCGGGGCCGGGAAGTCGACGCTTGTGGTGCGCGCCGCACTCGAACTGGCCGACGCCGGGCGGCCGTTGATGGTCGTCGCGCAGACCAACGCCCAGGTGGACGACCTCGTGCTGCGGCTCGCCGAGAAGCGCCCCGGCCTCCCCGTGGGGCGGCTGCACAGCTCCGACCCCGACCCGTACGACAAGGCGCTGGACGACCTCCCCCAGGTGAAGAAGTCCGCGAAGGCGGCCGATCTGGCCGGGCTGGACGTGGTGATCTCGACGGCGGCCAAGTGGGCGCACGTCAAGGGGGTCGAGCCGTGGCGGCACGCGATCGTGGACGAGGCGTACCAGATGCGGTCGGACGCGCTGCTGGCGGTGGCGAGCCTGTTCGAGCGGGCGCTGTTCGTGGGCGACCCGGGGCAGCTCGACCCGTTCTCGATCGTGGGGGCCGAGCAGTGGGCGGGGCTGTCGTACGACCCGTCCGCGAGCGCGGTCTCCACGCTCCTCGCGCACAACCCGGAGCTGCCGCAGCACCGGCTGCCGGTGTCCTGGCGGCTGCCCGCGTCGGCCGCGCCGCTCGTCTCGGACGCGTTCTACCCGTACACGCCCTTCCGCAGCGGTACGGGCCCGGGCGACCGGAGGCTCACCTTCGGGGTGCCGTCGGACGGGTCGGCCGTGGACCGGGTGGTGGACGAGGCCGCGCACTCCGGGTGGGGGCTGCTGGAGCTGCCCGCCCGGCACACCCCGCGCACGGACCCGGAGGCGGTGGGGGTCGTCGCGGCCGTGGTGCGCCGTCTGCTGGACCGGGGCGGGGCCGCGCTCAGCGAGCGCTCCGAGACGCCCGCCCCGCTGACGGCGGACCGCGTCGCGGTCGGCACCGCCCACCGCGACCAGGCGGCCGCGGTACGGGCGGCGCTCGCCGGGCTCGGGGTGACGGGGGTCGCGGTCGACACCGCGAACCGGCTCCAGGGGCGGGAGTTCGACGTCACGGTCGTCCTGCACCCGCTGTCGGGCCGGCCGGACGCGACGGCCTTCCACCTGGAGACGGGCCGCCTGTGCGTCCTGGCCTCCCGGCACCGGCACGCGTGCGTCGTGGTGTGCCGGGAGGGCGTGACGGACCTGCTGGACGAGCACCCCTCGACGGAGCCGGTGCAACTGGGGGTGACGGTGAAGTTCCCGGACGGGTGGGAGGCGAACCACTCGGTGCTGGCCCACCTGGGCGAGCACCGGGTGCGGTGGACGCCCTGACGGCGCACCGCGCCGGGCGCCGGGGGCGGCGGGCGCCGTGACGGCGGACCGCGCCGGGCGCCGGGTGCGGTGGGCGCCCGAGGCGTACTTGCGCGCATCCGGACAATGGAGGGTGGCCGTCCGACCCCTGGACGGCCCGATCAGGAGGAAGCACATGGCGGAAACCGAGCGGACCGAACGGCGGCTGCGTCCCGCACCGCTGCTCTTCGAGCCTGCCGAGGCCGCCGCCGACCCCGACCACTTCTTCGACCTGGAGTCGATGGAGGACCCCAAGGAGCTGCTGGCCCGGGCGACCGAGCTGACGCACGCGTTCCGGGCCGCGACGGACCGGGCCGTGGAGTTCCAGGCGGTCGCGGCGGCGCAGCTCGCGGACCCGAAGCGGTTCGACCGGCTGGCGGTGGGGGACATCGCCGAGCGGGCGGGGTGGACCGAGGACTACGCCGAGAAGATGGTGGAGTTCGGGCGGGGGCTGCTGCGCGAGAGGCCCGTGACGTAGGCGGCGGGCCCCGCGCGGACCGGCCGCCGCGGGAACACGTGTGCGAGGCATATGCCTCCGCCTTGTGCGGGCGGGCAAGATACGCCTCCGTCGGCCCCGCTGTCCCCGTTTCCGACAACTCTCGGAAACGGTCCGCTTACCGCCAGTACACCTGGGCGTATGACCACACACGCCCCCGTCCCCACGTCCCCGCCCCTCGACCGTGTCACGAACGCCGGAGCCGCCTGGCTGGTGTCCGCGACCGCGTATCCGCGCAGCACCCTGTCCGCCTGGGAGTCCCGGCCCGGCGCCCCGGCCGTGCTGCCCTGCGGAAGGGTCTTCGACGTGGTGAACGTGCCGGCGGTGTTCGGGCGGCGGATGCTGGACGCGCTGTGGGCGGAGGGGCCGGGGTCGGGTCCGGTGGCCGGGCAGCGGGGGCGGATGCTGCTGTTCGCCGCGCCGGGGACGGCCCAGCGGCTGCCCGCGCTGCTGGCGTGGGAGCGGCGGGCGGACGCCGTACCGCCGCTCCTGTGCCACGGGGCGGGCGACGCGGTGACGGTGCCGGCGCTGCGGCCCGGGGCGGCGGAGAAGGAGCCGCGCTGGGTGGTCGCGCCCGACGTGCGGCACCCCTGGCTGCCGGGTCCCGAGGTGCTGTTCTGGGCGTGTGTGCGGGCCTCGCGGTTATCGATTTTTCTCCCCGCCGATCAGGGTGCTAATGTCTACGACGTCAGCAGGCGCCGCTAGCTCAGTTGGTTAGAGCAGCTGACTCTTAATCAGCGGGTCCGGGGTTCGAGTCCCTGGCGGCGCACCGACAGGAAAGGCCCCCGAGCTTCGGCTCGGGGGCCTTTCTCGTGTCCGGTACGGGACTTCCTCATGTCCGGCACCGGGTTTCCCACGCCCGGTACGGGGCTTTCGCGTCCGGTACGGATCGCCGTGGCTCAGCCCGTGGTGATCTGCACCGTCCACCCGCCCGACCCGGTCCGCTCGGCCACCTCCACCCGCGCTCCCTCCGGCGCCACCGTGAACCGCTCGCCGACGCCCAGCGGCGCGTCCGCGAGCGGCGGGTAGACCGAGCTGTCCCAGCATGCCTCGGTGCGCGGGTGGGTGTCGACGACCTCGATGGGGCCGCCGCCGGAGGCCGTGCCGTTGCGCACCCGGTAGATCAGGACGCCCTCGGAGCAGGCTCCCCGGTCGTTGCCGGTGCTGTCGCGGGCCTCGACGGCGAGAGCGGTGTTCTCTCCGGTGCGGACGACCGCCAGGCGCGCGTTGCCGCGCTGGCCGCCCGCCGGGGGCGGGGCGGACAGCGGGTCGAGGGTGAAGCGGCTCGTGGTGCCCCACGGGACGCACTCCACCTGGCCGGCGTCGAGCCAGCCCAGCTTCCACTTGTGCCAGCCGAAGGGGTCGGGGGCCAGCCCGAACTGGCTGCCCATGAGGTCCCAGTCGCCGACGTGGGTGTCCCAGTCGCCCTTGCCGTCGGAGGGGCGGTGGTAGAGGTCGGGCAGGTCGAAGACGTGGCCGGTCTCGTGGGCGAGGACGTGGCGGTCCGGGGGGTGCTTCTCGAAGACGGTGACGACGCGCCGGATGTCGGTGCCGTCGGCCCGCAGCGCGGTGTCGAAGTTGACCACCTTCGTCGCGTCGGAGTCGACGCCCGGGGCGTCCGGGTCGGCGACCAGGTAGACGATGTCGTACTGCGAGAAGTCGACCCGGGAGTCGGCGGCGGCCACCGCGTCCCGCAGATAGGCGGTGCGGTTCTCGGCGCTCCAGTCGCGCTGTATCGCGTACGAGGTGGAGTCGGCCGGCATCGGGACCCAGCCCGGCAGCGGGTGCGGCCGCAGGGCGAACTTGCCGTACGAGGCGCGGCGGAAGAAGTCGCTGGTGGCGGGGAAGTGGTCGGAGGCGAGTTCGCGCGGGGTGAGCAGGGGCTCGGAGTCGGGGAAGGACAGGAAGATCATCACCGCGTCGAGGGACCGGGCGGGGCGGGGGTAGTCCTCGTTCCAGGTGTCGACGCCGAGGGAGTGGTGGGCGGAGGTGCGCGGCAGGGCGCACCGCCCGGACTGCCGGTCGCCGGCGGCGGCGGGCCCGGCGACGAGCCCGGTGGCGACGAGGGCGGCCAGCGCGGTCAGCAACGCGGCCGACCCCCGCAGCCGCACCCGCGACCACCCGTGCGCGCGGTCCCGGCGCCGCCTCCCGTTCCGGCCCGCACCCCGGCCCCGGCCCGCTTCCGGGCCGCCGTCCCGGCCCCGCTGCCGGCCCGCGGCCGGGTCCTGACCCCGGTCCTGCTCCCCGTCCGCGTCCCCGGCCCGGCCGGCGCCCCCGGCCCCGGTCTCGCCTCTGGGCGCGGGCCCGGTCTCGCCTCTGGGCGCGGCCCCGGCCCCGTCCCCGGGAGGTGCGGAAGAGAGTGCGGCGTCTGCCGCCCGGTGTTCCGTGGCGCCGGCCCGGGAGGGCTCGGCTGCGCCGGGCGTCAACTCGTCCTGCACATCGACCTCCGGGTCCTCCGCGGTGGAATTCGGGACATCTCGCCCACAATGTGGGGTTTGAGGAGGGTATGCCCTGTTACGGTGCGCCACTCGGGTGCTCGGGGCAACCTGCCGCGACACTCCGGCACCTCACGGAAAGTCACAAATGGTCAGGAGGGCGGCAGGTCAAGGCAGACCCGTGCAGAAACGATCAGCCGGAGGGCGCGGGGCGGGCGGCGGGTCCGTACCGGACGGCGATAACGCGGGCACAGAGCTGGATCGGCCCTCACGGCAGCCTCTATGATCGGCACACTTTCCCGCGCGGAATCCGTTCCAGGGCAGTGGATTCCTCGTCCGATCCCCCCCGGTCCCCTGCGATCACCCTTCGTCCGTTCCGCCCCCGGCAACGCCGACCATCAGGACCCCTGACATCACGCGACGACACCTGTACGACTCAATCGCCCTGCGGGAGCACACGGTGAGCGGAAATCCCGAAGAGTCCGGCTGTGGGCCCGACCTCGCCCCTTCCGCCTCACTCGCCCCAGCGTTCATCACGGAGAGTGAGAGGGCGGGCGTGCTGGTGAGTGATCCGGAGGGGCTGCTCGGACTCCCCCTGGAGCCCCATCCGCGGACGGACGCGGGGGCCCGCGACTACCGGGCCGCCTTCCGGGCCGCACAGGCCGCGATGGCTCTGGTCACCCCGCGCGGCACGGTCGTCGCCGCGAACGCCGCGCTGGGCGCGCTGCTCGGCGCGGACCCGGCGCAGCTCAACGGCACGGACGCCGCCGACCTGGTGGACCTGGCCTCCGACGCCCGCACCTGGCAGGCGTACCGGGAGGTCCTGGACGGCCGCCGCCCCCGGTTCCGCTGCACGCGCCGCCTCAAGCACCACGACGGGCACGCCCTCTGGGTGGAGGTCGCGCTGGCACCCGTACCGGACAGTGCGAACGTCCTGCTGTCGGTGTCCGACATCAGCGACTGGCGCGAGCTGCAGGCGCGGCTCCGGCACCTCCAGATGCACGATCCGGTGACCCGGCTGCCCAACCGGGCGCTGTTCTTCGAGCGGCTGTCGGCCGCGCTGGAGGCGTCGACGTACGAGCGCGGCGGGACCGGGCGGGTCGGGCTGTGCTACCTGGACCTGGACGGCTTCAAGGCGGTCAACGACACGCTCGGACACCGGGTCGGCGACCGGCTGCTCACCGCCGTCGCGACGCGGCTGACGCGGTGTGCCGAGCAGAACGGGTACGGCCCCGGGGGCGGCCACCTGGTGGCGCGCCTGGGCGGCGACGAGTTCGCGCTGCTGGTGGAGGACTCGACGGGGACGGACCAGCTCGCGGAGCTGGCGCAGACCGTCCTGACGGCGCTTCAGCAGCCCTTCGACCTGGCGGGGCAGCGGCTGTCGGTGTCGGCGTCGATCGGGGTGGTGGAGCGGCCGGCGGTGGGCACGACGGCGACCGGCCTGATGCAGGCGGCGGACACGACGCTGTACTGGGCGAAGGCGGACGGCAAGGGCCGCTGGACCCTCTTCGACCCGGAGCGCAACGCGCACCGGATGACCCGCCAGGCCCTGTCCTCGACGCTGCGCCCGGCCCTGGAGCGGGGCGAGTTCGTCCTGGAGTACCAGCCGCTGGTGGACCTGGAGGGCGGGCTCGTACGGGGAGTGGAGGCCCTGGTGCGGTGGCGGCATCCGCAGTTCGGGACGCTCGCGCCGAATCGGTTCATCGGCATCGCGGAGGAGGACGGATCGATCGTCCACCTCGGCCGCTGGGTGCTGCGCACGGCGTGCCGGCAGGCGCGGCGGTGGCAACTGGAGCACCCGGAGGCGGAGCCCCTGTTCGTGTCGGTGAACGTGGCGGTGCGGCAGGTCTGGGACTCCGACCTGGTGGCGGACGTGGCGGAGATCCTCGCCGAGACCGGCCTCGAACCCGGTCTGCTGCAACTGGAGCTGACCGAATCGGCCGTGATGGGTTCGGCGGGCCGGCCGCTCCAGGCGCTCCAGGCGCTGAGCGACATGGGCGTCCTCATCGCCATCGACGACTTCGGCACCGGCTACTCGAACCTCGCCTACCTGAGCCGGCTGCCGGTCTCCGTCCTCAAGCTGGACGGCTCCTTCGTCCGCGGCTTCCAGGACGAGGCGCACCCCAACCCGGCCGACGAGACGATCGTCGAGGCGCTGGTGCAGCTCGCGCACCGCCTGGGCCTCACCGTCACCGCGGAGTGCGTGGAGACGGCGGGCCAGGCGGCGCGGCTGCGCCGCATCGGCTGCGACACGGGCCAGGGCTGGCTGTACTCGCGCCCGGCGACGCCGGACCGGATCGCGGCGATGCTGACCGCGCGGGGTTAGCCGCGGGGCAGTCCGTAGGCGTCGGCGATCAGCTCGTACGAACGCAGCCGGACGGCGCCGGTGTGGGCGTTGGCGGTGAGCATCAGCTCGTCGGCCCCGGTCCGCTTGGCGAGGTCGTCGAGTCCGGCGCGCACGGCGTCGGGGGTGCCGTGGACGACGTTGCCGAGCCAGGAGTCCACGAACTCCCGCTCCAGCGAGCTGAACGGGTACGCGGCGGCCTCGTCCGGCGTCGGGATGAGGCCGGGCCTGCCGGTACGCAGCCGGAGCATGTTGAGCGCGCCGGTGAGCACCTGGCGGCGGGCCTCGGCCTCGTCCTCGGTGGCGAGGGCGGAGACGCCGATCACCGCGTACGGGGCGTCCAGGACCTCCGACGGGCGGAAGGACTCGCGGTAGAGGTCGAGGGCGGGGACGGTGTTCTGCGCGGAGAAGTGGTGCGCGAAGGCGAAGGGCAGGCCGAGGGTGCCGGCGAGGCGGGCGCTGAAGCCGGAACTGCCGAGGAGCCAGATCTGGGGGGTGTTGCCGTGGCCCTGCACCGGGCCGGGGACGGCGTGGATGCGGGAGTAGGGGTGCCCGTCGGGGAAGTCGTCCTTGAGGAAGCGGGTCAGCTCGGCGAGCTGCCGCGGGAACTCGTCGGCGCCCTCGTGGGGGTTCTGGGTGCGTCGCAGGGCGGCGGCGGTGGCTCCGTCGGTGCCCGGGGCGCGGCCGAGGCCGAGGTCCACCCGTCCCGGGGCCATCGCCTCCAGCGTCCCGAACTGCTCGGCGATGACGAGCGGGGCGTGGTTGGGGAGCATGACGCCGCCGGAACCGAGGCGGATGCGGGTGGTGTGGGCGGCGAGGTGGGCCAGGATCACGGCCGGGGAGGAGCTGGCGACGCCGGGCATGGAGTGGTGCTCGGCGACCCAGTACCGGTGGAAGCCGCGGGCTTCGGCGAGCCGGGCGATCTCGACGCTGGTGCGGAGGGAGGCGGTGGGGGTGCTGCCGACGCCGACGGTCGCGAGGTCGAGGACGGAGAGGGGGGTGGGGGCGGAGCCCTGGGGGGTGGCGCGGACGGGGTGGGGGGCGGTTTCCACCGGGGTTCCTCCTGCGGGGTGCGGGGCGGTTCGTTCGAACGTCGTCCCCCGGCCAACAGGAGGCCGACTCCGGATATTCCCCGCCGCGGGACGGCACCGCCCCTTCGGGGGCGCGGGGAACTCCGCGACCAGCCACGACGCTCCCGTACGGGACCCGGAGGCAGCCGCGCGGCGAGCGCTCCGGGGAGAGGGGCGGGTCCGGGGCCTCTCCTGCCTGAGCGGCACGGGCTGAAACGTCCGGCACGGGGCTGGGCTCGCGGCCCCGGCGAGGGCGTGCGGCCGGTGCGGAACAGGTGACCGCCAGGACGGGACGCCGGGTGTTGGCGACCGTGGAGCGCGGGTACGGGTGTGGTCGATCCGTACGCCATCCGTGCAAGCCGGACGCGACGAAATGGTTCCTCCGCCATGACAGCTGTGAACGACGCGGCCCCCGCGCCCGGCGCGCGCGACGTGACCCTTCTCGTGCTGGACGCCGAGCCGCCGCCCCGCCTGGGCAGCCTCACCGGACGGGTCCGCGTCCTGCACGGCGACGAGGCGGTGTTCGCCCGCCGGCTCCCCGAGGCGGACGCCGTGCTGGTGTGGGACTTCCTCTCGGACGCGGTACGGCGCGCCTGGCCGGGGCCCGGTGCGCGGCCGCGCTGGGTGCACACGGCGAGCGCCGGGGTGGATCACCTGATGTGCCCGGAGCTGACCGCGTCGGACACGGTCGTGACGAACGCGCGGGGCGTCTTCGAGACGCCGATCGCCGAGTACGTGGCAGGGCTGGTCCTGGCCGCGGCGAAGGACTTCCGCGGCACCGACGAGGCGCAGCGCGGGCGTCGTTGGCGGCACCGGGAGACCCGCAGGGTGGCCGGGACGCGGGCGGTGGTGGTCGGTGCGGGCCCGGTCGGGCGGGCCGTCGCCGGCACCCTGAAGGGCCTCGGGGTGAAGGTGGCGCTGACGGGGCGCACGGCCCGCGCGGGGGTGCACGGACCCGAGGACCTCCTGCCGCTGCTCGCCGGCGCGGACTGGGTGGTGGCGGCGGCGCCGCTCACCGGTACGACACGGGGGATGTTCGACGCGCGGGCCTTCGGCGCGATGAGCCCGAGCGCGTACTTCATCAACGTCGGACGCGGTCAACTCGTGGTGGAGGAGGACCTGTTGGCCGCGCTGCGCAGGCGCTGGATCGGCGGGGCCGCGCTCGACGTCTTCGAGCGGGAGCCCCTTCCCCCCGACAGCCCGCTGTGGGACGCCCCCGGCCTGGTGGTCTCGCCGCACATGAGCGGGGACGTGGTGGGATGGCGCGACGAACTGGCCCGCCAGTTCCTGGAGTTGTTCGACCTGTGGGCGGCCGGGAAGCCGCTTCCGAATGTAGTCGACAAGAATGTTGGGTACGTCCCCCTGCATGACGGAACCCACTGAACCGACCGCCCTGACCGCGTTCACCGCCCGTCGGCTCCTCGCCGCCTACGAGAAGGGGGAGCTGTCGCCCGTCGAAGCCGCCCGGGCCGTCCTGGACCGGGCCGAGGAGATCCAGCCCGCGCTGAACGCCTTCGTGTCGATCGACCGGGAGGGCGCCCTCGCCCAGGCCCGCGCGTCGGAGGAGCGGTGGCGCAGGCGGCAGCCGCAGGGGCTGCTGGACGGGGTGCCGGTGACGGTCAAGGACCTCCTCCTCACCCGGGGCACGCCGACGCTGCGCGGTTCGTACTCCACGTCCGCCGACGGGAGGTGGGACGAGGACTCCCCCTCGGTGGCCCGGCTGCGCGAGCACGGGGCGGTGTTCGTGGGCAAGACGACGACACCGGAGTTCGGCTGGAAGGGCGTCACCGACTCCCCCCGCTTCGGGATCACCCGCAACCCGCACGACCCGTCCCGTACCGCAGGGGGTTCCAGCGGCGGCAGCGCGGCGGCGGTCGCGGCGGGGGCGGGACCGCTGTCGGTGGGCACGGACGGGGGCGGCTCGGTCCGCATACCGGCGTCGTTCTGCGGCGTCTTCGGCATGAAGCCCACCCACGGCCGCGTCCCGCTCTATCCGTCCTCCCCCTTCGGGACGCTCACGCACGCGGGGCCGATGACGCGGGACGCGGCGGACGCGGCGCTGATGCTGGACGTGATGGCCGGGGAGGCGGACCACCGCGACTGGTCGCAGTCCCCGGTGACGGACGACGGGGTGCGCACCGGCCTGGACGACGGCGTACGGGGCCTGCGCGTCGCCTACTCCGCCACGCTGGGCGGACAGGTCAACGTGCACCCGGAGGTGGCGGCCCGGGTGCGGAACGCGGTCGCGGCGCTGGCTTCGCTCGGCGCGTACGTGGAGGAGGCGGACCCGGACTTCGCGGACCCGGTGGAGGCGTTCCACGTGCTGTGGTTCAGCGGCGCGGCCCGGGTGGCGCAGCGCCTGAACCGCGAGCAGCGGGAGGCGCTCGACCCGGGGCTGCGGGAGATCGCCGGGGCCGGGGCGCGGATGAGCGCCCTCGACTACCTGGCGGCGGTGGACGCGCGGATGGAGCTGGGGCGGCGGATGGGCGCCTTCCACCGGACGTACGACGTGCTGGTCACCCCGACCCTTCCCGTCACGGCCTTCGAGGCGGGGACGGAGGTGCCGCGGCGGCTCGGGAAGCGCAGGTGGACGGGGTGGACCCCGTTCACGTACCCCTTCAACCTCACCCAGCAGCCCGCGGCGACGGTCCCCTGCGGGACGGACGCCGCCGGTCTGCCGGTCGGGGTGCAACTGGTCGCGGCCCGCCACCACGACGCCCTGGTCCTGCGCGTGGCGCACGCGCTGTACGGGGCGGGGGTGGCGGGAGCGGCAGGGGTCTGAGGCCAGGGGGCGGCTAGCCCTTGAAGCCGTGGTCGAGGAGCCTGCCGGCGTCCTTGGCGCGGTTCACGTCGGAGGACGCGGCGAGGACGGTTCCGTACAGGGTCGTGGAGCCGCGCTTGACGGCGAAGACCAGGCAGTACTTGGCGGAGGGCCCGGAGCCGGTCTTGATGCCGAGGGTGCCGCGGTAACTGGCGAGCAGCGGGTTGGTGTTGGTCCACTTCATGTCGCGGCGGCCGCCGGATTTGGTGACCGTGCGCTGGGTGGTCGACCTGGTGGCGACCACCGCGCGGAAGGTGGTGTTCTTCATCGCGCTCACGGCGAGCCGGGTGAGGTCGCGGGGGGTGGAGTAGTTGCCGTTGCCGCCGAGTCCGTCGAAGGAGTCGAAGTGGGTGTTCTTCAGGCCGAGGGAGCGGGCGGAGGCGTTCATCCTGCCGATGAAGGACTTCACCCGGGCCTCGCGGGTTTTCCCCGTACCGAACGTGTCGGCGAGGGCGTACGCGGCGTCGCAGCCGGAGGGGAGCATCAGCCCGTACAGGAGCTGACGGACGGTGACCCTGTCGCCGACGATGAGGCGGGCCGACGAGGCGGTGTTCTTGACGATGTGGTCGCTGTACGCCTTCTGGACCACGACCTTGGAATCGAGGTCGAGGCCCTTGGACTCCAGGACCACCTTCGCCGTCATGATCTTGGTGGTGGAGCCGGTGGGCAGGCGGCTGTCGGCGGCCTTGGCGTAGAGGGTCCGGCCGCTTCCCGCGTTCATCAGGAAGGCGCCCCTGGCGGTGACGGCGGGGGCCCGGGGAGCGGCCGCCGGGGCTCCGACGGCGACGGCGGGCACGGGGGCGGCCTGCGCGGGGGCGGCCGCGACTCCGGCGGCGAGCACCGAGGAGGCGGTGGCGGCGGCCGTCACGGCGAGCACCGGGGCGCGGCGCGGCCGGGGGTTCCTCGGGTGCGGACGCCGTACGTTCCGGAAGCGGCCGGTCGCGCCGCCGGCCCGGTTCACCACGGTCTGCTCGGTGTCAACGGTTTTCACGGTGCTGCTCCCCATGTCCAGGTCGGGCGGCCACACGAGAATGTCGCCTACCCCGCCTGACGAATGAGCGGGCCCGGGGGCACGGCCTGCGCCGGGATTTCCCACCACGTGGTCACCTGCGCGGGCGGCGCGGGGGCGGGTTCAGGCCACCGCGGGCGTGCGCCGCCCTCCGCCGCGCACCGCCATGAAGATCCCGGCGGGCAGCAGCACCAGGCCCGCCAGGCCCTGCGGGAGCCACGCCTCCTTGCCGGGGACGACGGCCGTGTCCGCGCCGGGGCCGTCCACGAGCACGGTGACCGGCTCCTGCGGCTTCGCCGTCGGGAAGGTCGTGTCGACCTCCAGGTACGGGATGAAGAAGGTGCGGTCCGCCGGGTGGAAGGAACCCGCGCATGTGTAGGCGGGGTCGTCCCTGTCGGACGTGTCGGAGACCTGGCAGCGGATCCCGGTGAGGGAGCCTTCGACTCCGGTCAACTGGGTGTGCAGCCGCAGGGCGGCGACGACCAGCAGCACCGCCCCGCCGCCGATCGCCGGCAGGATTCTCCACGCACGCCCGACCGACACCGTTCCCCCGATTGCTCCACCGGCCCCCACCCCTTGGCGGACCTGCGCAGATCAGCCGTACCGGCCCCTCGGGCGGAACGGGTTCCCGGAGCTGTTCCGAACGGCTGGAGAACGCCTTTTCCCCACCGCGCCCGCCGTGCTGCGATGCGCCCCATGAACCACATCGTGCGCGAGGGATACCAGGGCACCGGACCCGGGGCGATCACCCCGGACGGGTGCGCCGTGGAGCTGTACCGGCGGATCGGGGTCAGGGACGAGCCGCAGTGGATCGCCCGGGCGGCCGGCGAGCGGACCCGGGGGCTGCGGCTGCTCGAACTCGGCTGCGGGGTGGGCCGGTTGACCCGGCCGCTCATCGAGCTGGGGTTCGAGGTGACCGCCGTGGACGAGTCGCCGGAGATGCTCGCCGCCGTGCGGGATGCCCTGCCGGGCGTGCGTACCGTACGCAGCTCCATCGAGGACCTGGAGCTGGGCGGGGCGGGCGGCGTCGAGCGCTTCGACGTCGTCCTGCTCGCCTCCTTCCTGGTGCACGCGGGAACCGAGGGCGTGCGCGAGGCGATCCTGCGGACCTGCCGGCGGCACGTCGCCGAGGGCGGAGTCGTGGTGATCCAGCGGAAGCCGGCCGAGCAGGACGCGAAGCTGCCGTACGAACGGCGGGAGGGCGAGGGGCTCATCCGGATCTCGTCGTCCCGGCCGCCGGAGGGGGTCGGGCGGCCGGGGGCGCGGCAGTTGCTGTGCGAGTACACGTACCCCGACGCGAAGTGGACGCAGACCTACCTGTCGTGCGCGTTGACGGACGCGGAGTTCGAGGCGGCGCTGGAGGAGGCGGGGCTGTCCGTGACGGGGTACGTGGACCCGGCCAGGGCGTGGGCCCGGGCGGTGCCGGTCGGGCCGTGAGCCGGCCGGGGCGGGAACGGGCGCCGGGCGGACCTGTGTCCGCCCGGCGTCAGCGGGGCCCCTCCAGCTCCGCCAGCACGCGCAGGGCCCGCCCGCGTGCGCGGCGCACGGAGATCCAGGCCGCGACCTGCACGGCCGCCATGGCGAGCCAGTAGCCCATCCACGCCCACTCCCCGTCCAGGCCCCGGAATACGGCGCTCAGCAGGAAGAGGGCGATCAACACCGGGTACAGCCACTTCAGCATGAGTGGGTTCGGCACGGCCCGCCGCGCCAGCACCGCCATCGCCGCGCGGGCCCGCGCCGACTGCGGGACGCGCTCCTTGGCCAGGCGGCGGGAGAGCACCGGCACCGCGGCGGGCGGCACCCCCATCTCCTCGCTCCACCTGTGCCGCAGTCGCCGTCCGGCCCAGGCGCACCCGCCCCACAGGACCACCGCCCCGGCACTGAACCCCACCACGTACGCGAGGTCCAGGAACAGCGCCGCGAACACGACGGCCAGGACGCAGAGTCCCGCCACGACCCCCAGCAGGACCCCCATGTTGTCGCTCCACCGCCGCTCCGCCTCCCAGTCGAAGCCCAGGTCGGATCCGTCCTCGGACGTGTCGGGGGCATCGGGGTACGCGGTGGACATCGCGAGCTCCTCCAGAGGCGGTCGGCGGCACGGCGCGCGCCGTTCAACTTCCCTGCTGCGGCGCTGAGTTCGGGTGCCCGAGCCCTCGCGCCGCATGCGCGCCCGGCGTGCAGGACTCCTTCCTGGCCGGGAAGGTCCCCCTCGGAACCCTCGCGCGTCCCCCTCCGCCCGAAATCGTGATCTGCCTCCGGCATATGCCAGGAGCGGCGCACCGCAGGTCACCGGGGTGACGGTGCCACGCCTCCCGGAGTCAATTTGTCAACCCCCGTCCCGTCGGCGGTGGTTGGCGGCTATCGTGGCGCGTGACGACGCACGACCGACGCAGCCGCAGCCGACCCGCAGCCATACCTCACCTGCCGTAGGGGGACACCGTGGCGCTGAAGCCCGAGCCGACCACGCCGCAGAGCCCGCAACGCCAGGTGCGGCACGCCCTGCGCGTACTGGAGACGGTCTCCCGGCACGGCGGCGGCACCACCGCCGACCGCATCGCCCGCGAGACCGGCCTGGACCCCGCCGAACTGCGCCCCCTGCTGCTGATGCTCCGCCGCGAGGGGTACGTCGGGCAGCTCGCCGACGGCGCCTATGTGTCCGGCGAGGCCCTCGAACTCGTCGGCACGCCCGGCACCACCCGCCGCGAGCTGGTCGAGCAGCGGCTCCAGCAGGCCCTGGACCAGCTCCGCGACTCGGTGGGCGCGGCCATATACCTGGGGCGTTACGTGGACGGCGAGATCAAGGTGACCCAGGTCGCGGAGGGCCCGCTGACCCCCAAGGTCAACGAGTGGGTCGACTTCCGCTCCTCGGCGCACGCCAGCGCGGTCGGCAAGTGCCTGCTCACCCAGCTCGACCGGGACGGCCGCCGCGACCACCTCTCCCGGCACCGGACGGCCCGCCTGACCTCCCGCACGATCACCGACGAACGCGTGCTGTTCTCCGCGCTGGACGCCCAGCCCCCGACCGTTCCGGTGCTGGACATCCAGGAGTACGCGCTGGGCACGGTCTGCGCGGCGGTCCCCCTCACGGCGGGCGCCGCCGTGGGCTGCCTCGCCCTCTCGCTCCCGCTGGAGCACGCGCACCGCCTGCGCCAGGCGGCGGACGCGCTGAACCGGCGGGCGACCCCGATGGCGCTCTCGCTCTCCCTCTGAGCCACCGGCGGGCCCGTGGTCGCGAGCACCCGCTCGGACCAGGTACGATTGATGAGTCAAGCGCCGCTAGCTCAGTTGGTTAGAGCAGCTGACTCTTAATCAGCGGGTCCGGGGTTCGAGTCCCTGGCGGCGCACTTGACGAGGAGGCCCGGTACCGATGCGTTCGGTACCGGGCCTCCTCGCGTCGCCGTCCGCCGGCTCCGCCTACCGCCATGCGGGGTGGGCCCGGTGCCAGTCGACGGTGGCCGCGAGACCCTCGGCGAAGGGGATCTGGGGGGCGTACCCCAGCTCCCGCCTGATCCGGCTGTCGTCGAGCGCGTACCGCAGGTCGTGCCCCTTGCGGTCCGCCACCCGCCGCACCAGGCCCGGGTCGGCCCCGGTGAGCTCGACCAGCAGGGCGGCCAGCCGGGCGTTGGTCAGGGCGTCCCCGCTTCCGATGTTGTAGACGGCCCCCGGGGCTCCCTTGGCCAGCACCAGGTCCACCGCCCGCGCGTGGTCGTCGACGTGCAGCCACTCGCGGACGTTTCGTCCGGTGCCGTACAGCGGGACGCTCTCGCCGGCGAGGAGGCGGGAGGTGAAGTGCGGGATGAGCTTCTCGGGGTGCTGGCGGGGCCCGTAGTTGTTGCAGCAGCGGGTGATCCGGACGTCGAGTCCGTGCGTACGCCCGTAGGCGCGGGCGACGAGATCCCCGCTCGCCTTGGACGCGGCGTACGGGGAATTGGGGGCGAGCGGGGACTCCTCCGTCCACCTCCCGTGGTCGATCGACCCGTAGACCTCGTCGGTGGAGACGACGACGACCGGCCCGACGCCGGTGCGCAGGCAGGCGTCGAGGAGGGTCTGGGTGCCGAGGACGTTCGTACGGACGAAGGCGGCGGCGGAGTCGATGGAGCGGTCCACGTGGGACTCGGCGGCGAAGTGGACGACGGCGTCGTGCCCGGGGAGGAGGTCAAGGAGCAGGGACCGGTCGCAGACGTCGCCGTGCACGAAGGTGAGGCGCGGGTGCTCGGCGGGGAGGTTGTCGCGGCGTCCGGCGTAGGTGAGCAGGTCGAGCACGGTCACCCGGTCCTGCTCACGCCCCGGAATCCGCCCGCCGAGCAGGAGCCGGGCATAGGCGGAGCCGATGAAGCCGGCGCCGCCGGTGAGAAGGATGTTCATGGGTCACTGGTCTCCGGGACCGATCGCGTACGCCCCCGAGCGTACCGGCCGGACGGCGGCTCCTCACGCGGAGGCCCGGGGCCGCGCCCCCTTGAAGGGTGCGGGGAACCGCGCGACCAGCCACGACGCGCCCGCGGGGAACCGTGCACCGGCCGCGCGGCGAGCGCTTCGGGGAAGGGGCCGGAAACGGGGCGGGCCGCCCCCGGTCGGTTCCGGGGGCGGCCCGCACGTGCTCCGGGTGACGCACGCGAGATGACGTGCGCCCGGTGACGCGACGAATCAGAACTGCACGTCCGAGCACGCGTAGAAGGCGTTCGGCGTGTCCGCGACGTTCCACACCGCCAGCACGACGTGCCGGCCCGACTTGCCGGCGGGGATCGTCCCCTGGTGGGTCAGCGTCGCGGGCGGCTGCTTGCCGCCGTAGGGCACGTTCAGGAACGGCTGCGGGTCGAGCGAGGCCCGGGTGAGCGGCCGGTTCGGGTCCCAGCCCTGCTTGGTGATGTAGTACCGGAAGTCCGACGTGGCGTGCCGCGCCGTGAACTGCCAGCGGAAGGAGTAGCCCTGCCCACCGGTCACCTTCGTGGCCGGCCAGGCGCCGGCCCGCGGGTCGTCGAGCTGGGCGAACTGGCTGTTGCCGCCCGCACAGATCCGGCCGTCGGCCGGTCCCGCCGCCGGGAAGCCCTTGAGGCCCTCGACGCTCTGCGGCTCCCACTGGATGGAGCCGCAGTTCTTGACGGTGCCGTTGCTGCAGAGTTTCTGCCGGCTGATGGGTGAGTCGGTGTACCCGTGGCTGGTGGCGCTGCCGGTGGCCAGCACGGCGCTGCCCGCGACGGCGAGTCCTACGACGGCAGCACTGAGTGCCCTTTTACGCATGATCGCTCCAGGAGAACGTGGGGGGGCTCTGTGAGCTGTACAGGAGGTACGGACACGCGCGCGTGGCACTGCTGAGGATGACGGCCTTGGGGATTGCGGTCTAGACCAAGGCCCAATGTAGGGACGCCAGTTGGACATGTCCAGACCAATGTCCGAACTCGAGGAGACTTGCCGGAACTCGTCCGGAACCGGCGCCTCCCGTGCTACCTCCCGCCGAGGTACGCGACCGTCAACTCCCGGACGAGCGCGTGGCGTTCGTAGGCGTCGAGCTCCCCCACCAGCCCGCGCCCGGTGAGCCCGCGCACCGTGTCCTCCACCGCGTCGACCGCGCCCGCCAGGGCCCGCTCCCGGTCCACCGCGTCCAGGGCGGCGAACCTCCTGCGGCGCATCGCCTCGGCCACCTCCGGCGCGTACTCGATCCGCAGCGGCTGCACCGAGAACACCTCGATCCCGGCCGCCGCCGCCCGCGCCGCCACCTGCCGGGTCAGCGCGTCCCCGACCGCCGCCGCGTCCCGCACGGTGCGCACCTCGCCGCTCCCCTTGGTCCCGAACGCGTCGGCGGGCAGCCGCGAGAACACCCGGGCGAGCCCCGCCTCGACCTGACCGCGCAGGTGCCCGGCGTGGTCGGTCACCGCGAGGGTGGCCCGCGCGGTGTCCGCGACCCGCCACACCACCAGCACGACGACCCGCAGCGGAATGCCGCTGCGGTCGGCCACCGGCAGCGGCTCGCTCCGCCAGTGCTTGAGCGTGACGTCCACCCGGCGGCGCACCAGCAGCGGGCTCAGCCACATCAGCCCGGTGCGCCGCACGCTCCCCCGGTACGCCCCGAAGAGGGTGAGCACGGACGCCTGCCCCTCCCTCCCCCGGGTCAGCCCGCCGAACGCGCCCAGCCCGACCATGAAAAGCCCGGCCAGCGCCCCCCACGCGGCGGTTCCCATGCCGTCGTAACGGCGCGGGGGCAGCCCGAGCACTCCCCGCACCGGCCCCGGGGCGAGCCCCGCCCACCACAGCACCGCCGCACTCCCGGCCAGCGCCGCCAGCCCCACGGCGACCGCCGCCCAGCCGGGGCCCGCCGGTCCCGGCCGTTCCACCGGCGCCCGGTCCGCGGCCCCGGCGGCGCGCGGCGCGGGCGCGCCCGTCCGTTCCGCCTCGTCGCGGAAGAGCAGGTGCACCGGGATCTCGGTGGTGGCTTCGTTCCTGATCACCGGGTGGCGGCTCGCGGCGCTCACCACTCCGGCCGCCCCCGTTCCCGTACTCGTACTCGTGGAATCGGTCGTCACCGCGCACCCTCCGTCGTCGCCGTCGTGGCGAACAGCCGCCGCCAGGTCTCCGGTCCCGGGTAGCCGTCGGCCTCCGCGCCCCGCCACCCCTGGGCCCGCTGGAACGCCTCGACGTTGCGCCGGTCGGCCTCGGTCCAGCGGGGCCCGGGGCCCACCGTGTAGTGCCGGCCGAAGCCCTTCTCCGTCAGCCGCTGCCCGAGCTGCTTGACGTACGCGTTGGACTGGCCGGGCCGGAAGTACCGCGCGCCCGGGTAGACGGGGGCGCCGGGAGCGCCCTGCACCTGGGCGCCGCCGACGAGGCCCTTGTAGCGGTAGGCCAGATAGCGGTCCGCGTTGTTCCAGTAGCCGAGCGGGGTGGCCTGGTGGCGGGTCTTGGGGCGGGTCTGCTCGTAGGCGAGGTAGTGGTCGTGGGTGTAGTCGGTCCAGCCGCCGAAGATGGTGACGTGGGAGCCGTCGTGCGGGTCCCTGGTGTTGTGGAAGAGCAGGATGTCACCGGGCTGGAGCTGGTCGCGGGGCACCCGCACCCCGTACTGGGCGAGGCTGCCGGTCCACTCGTTGCCGGGCAGTCCCCAGGCCATCGAGACGTACCCCGAGCAGTCCTGCCGGTAGCCGTCGCTCCAGTACTTGTCCATGCTGTACGGCACTCCGGCCGCCACCCAGGTCTGGGCGCGCTTGATGATCTGGGCCCGGGTGGCGGGCTTCAGCTTCGGCGCGGCGGCCACCCCGGAGGGGCCGGGGGTGCCTGTCGCCCCGGGCACCCGGGAGGCAGAAGCGGAAGCGGAACCGCCGTGCAGGGGAGCGGTGCGGCCCTGCGGAACGGGCACGTCGCGCGCCTCCCGGCCGTCCTTCCGCCGCTCGGCCCGGCCGCCCTTCCGCCGTTCCGCCCGTTCGGCCGCCCCGGCCCGCTTCTCCTCGGCCCGCTTCTCCTCGGCTCGCTTCTCCTCGACCCGCCCGGTCCGGTGCGCACCGTGGTCGCGGTGGTCGCTTTTATGACTTCTGTCGTGTTTGTCACGCTGGTCGTGGGGAACCCGCTCCGTCGCCGCCGGCGTCCACGGTGCGGCCCCGGCCGCTCCCCCGCCGCCCAGCACCGCTCCGGCCGCGGTGACCAGTACCAGCGCCGTCCGCGCGGCGTGACCCCCGTCACGTGCACAAGGTCCGCCCGACCGGCGTTCCCGCCGACGGG
This sequence comes from Streptomyces sp. NPDC088745, assembly GCF_044751045.1. Taxonomy (NCBI): domain Bacteria; kingdom Bacillati; phylum Actinomycetota; class Actinomycetes; order Kitasatosporales; family Streptomycetaceae; genus Streptomyces; species Streptomyces sp. NPDC088745. Next base: position 182,525 of record NZ_JBIVLB010000008.1, on the reverse strand, counting down.
CGGCACATCCGGCGCAGGGACAGTCGGCGGCGGGCTGAATTTCCTCGAACTGGATCACACGCCGAGTGTCCCAACTGCCCGGACATACCGCATCTTGACGGAGTGAAATATCTCATGAAAGACATCCTGGACACTCGCTGGTTCAAACCACTCTCGAACATCCGGTAGAGTTCTCGATGTCAGCAGGCGCCGCTAGCTCAGTTGGTTAGAGCAGCTGACTCTTAATCAGCGGGTCCGGGGTTCGAGTCCCTGGCGGCGCACGCGCAACCGAGACCCTCCCACCACCGGTGGGAGGGTCTCGGTCGTTCCCACGGGTCCGGGCCCTCCCCGGGCCCGCCCCGGGTCCCGGCGACCCGTGCGATCAGCGACCCTTGCGATCACATGAAGAGTCGGGGAATCTATCCTGGAGCCAGTGGCTCCAATGGGGCGGACGGTTCGCCGAGTTGAGGCTCGGACAGCCGACGGGGGGACGGCCGGGCCATGCGGGACGCGTCAGCGTGCCCCTCCCCCAGAATGGAGAGGGGCCCCTTTCGCCGACCGATGTCAGGGCGGGCATCATGCAACCGGAAGGTTGTCGTCCTGTGTCTGTGGTGATGGCGGCCTGCCCATGGATGCGTTCGGGACGGTCGAGGGGGACCGCCAGCGAGCGAAGAGACCTACGAACTCACGCAGCCAGTCTTGCGTGCGGGGGGATGACTCATGACGTCGACGCCGAGCGGCGCCGGGCAGTACCACGACCCTACCCACGACCCCACCCAGACGACGCAGCTGCGGGTTCCGCCGCCTCCGTCCGGCGGACAGGGGCGCCGACAGCAGAAGGCGCTGCCCAAGTACGACTACGAGCACTACAGCCGGCTGGCCGGTCCGCTGACCCAGCCGGACCCCTCCAGGCCGTACAAGGTCCAGTACCGCTCGCTGATCTCCCAGGAGCCGCACCGCATACGTGCCGCGCTCCTCCTCGGCGCCGCCCCGCTGCTCTCCCTCGGTCTCTTCATCTGGCTGATGCAGCCGGGCCACTGGACCGACCGCGACCCGAACCTGCAGGACGACCTGCTGCGCGCGCTCGACGTCGTCATGCTCGTGGCGATCGGCCTCATCGAGCTCTTCCGCACGATGAACGTGATCTCCAACGCGCACGCCACCCTGGTGGCCCGTGACCCGATCCCGGTCGTCCCCGAGTCCGGCACCCGGGTCGCCTTTATGACCTCCTTCGTGCCCGGCAAGGAGCCGCTGGAGATGGTCACCAAGACCCTGGAGGCGGCCGTCAAGATCCGCCACCGGGGCCTGCTGCACATCTGGCTGCTCGACGAGGGCGACGACCCCGAGGTCAAGGCCGTCTGCGAGCGCCTCGGCGTGCACCACTTCTCCCGCAAGGGCGTCGCGAAGTGGAACCAGAAGAAGGGTCCGCACCGCGCCAAGACCAAGCACGGCAACTACAACGCGTGGCTGGACGCGCACGGCGACGACTACGACTACTTCGCCTCGGTCGACACCGACCACATCCCGCTCCCGAACTACCTGGAGCGCATGCTCGGCTACTTCCGCGACCCGGACGTCGGCTTCGTCATCGGCCCGCAGGTCTACGGCAACTACGACTCCTTCGTCACCAAGGCCGCCGAGTCGCAGCAGTTCCTCTTCCACGCCCTGATCCAGCGCGCGGGCAACCGCTACGGCGCGCCGATGTTCGTCGGCACCTCCAACGCCGTGCGCATCAAGGCGCTGAAGCAGATCGGCGGTCTGTACGACTCGATCACCGAGGACATGGCGACCGGCTTCGAGATCCACCGCGCCAAGAACCCGGCGACGGGCAAGAAGTGGCGCTCGGTCTACACCCCGGACGTGCTGGCCGTCGGCGAGGGCCCGTCCGCCTGGACGGACTTCTTCACCCAGCAGCTCCGCTGGTCGCGCGGCACCTACGAGACGATCCTCAAGCAGTACTGGAGGGGCTGGGGCACGCTTCCCCCCGGCAAGCTCTTCAACTACACGATGATGATCATCTTCTACCCGATGTCCGCCATGAACTGGATCCTGGCCGCGCTCTCCTGTGCGCTGTTCCTGGGCATGGGCGCCTCGGGCGTCCAGATCGACCCGGTCATCTGGATGATGCTGTACGGCAACGCCTCGGCCCTCCAGGTCGGCCTCTACATCTGGAACCGCCGCCACAACGTCTCCCCGCACGAGCCCGAGGGCTCCGGCGGTCTGGCCGGCATGGCGATGTCCGCGATGTCCGCGCCGCTGTACGCGCGCGCCCTCATGGACTCCGTGCTGCGCCGCAAGTCCAGCTTCGTGGTGACGCCCAAGGGCGAGTCGGCCAGCCCCGACACCCTCTTCGGCACCTTCCGCATCCACCTGTTCTTCATCGCGATCTTCGCGGGCTCCATCGGCGTCTCGTTCTGGCGCGGCCACTCGCACCCGGCGATGGTCACCTGGGCGACGCTCGCCATGCTCGTCACGGCGGCGCCGATCATCGCCTGGCGGATCGGCATGCGGATGGAGAAGAAGAACGGCAGGCCCGGCCCGCAGCAGGGTCCCGGTTCCGCGGGCGGCGCCCCGGAGTACGGCGACCAGCAGGCCTTCCCGGGCCAGAACCAGGGTCAGTACCCGGGTCAGTACGGCGACGGCGGCCACGCACCGCAGCAGCGGCCGAGCTGGGCCCCGGCCGACCAGACCATGCAGATTTCTTCCCTTGGGGGACGTAAGAAATGAGTTTCCGTCCGAGCCGCCGGGCCAAGCGACTCTCCATCACGGCGGCCGTGGTCGTCGCCGTGGCGGCGTTCAACGGGCCCGCGCTGTACCGCTTCGGGTCGGAGCAGTACCACGAGTACAAGATCAACCGCCCCGAGTACAAGGCGGAGAACGGACACTGGGACTTCCTGGACGTCCCGACCAAGTTCAAGATCAACACGATTCACTCGGCACTGCTGCACACCGGCAAGGTCCTGCTCATCGCGGGTTCCGGCAACAACCAGAAGAACTTCGACGCGGGCAAGTTCGAGTCGGTCCTGTGGGACCCGAAGAACAACACGTACAAGATGATCAAGACCCCGAAGGACATGTTCTGCTCGGGTCACACGCAGCTGGGCGACGGCAAGCTGCTCGTCGCCGGCGGCACCAAGCGGTACGAGAAGCTCGAAGGCGACGTCACCAAGGCCGGCGGCCTGATGGTGGTGCACAACGAGAACCCGGACAAGCCGATCACCATCCCCGCCGGGACCGTCTTCAAGGGCAAGAAGAACGGCAAGACGTTCGTCTCCAAGGACCCGGTCCTGGTGGAGAAGGCCAAGAAGGTCTTCGCCACCTCCGGGCCCAACAAGGGCAAGTTCCTGCGCACCGAGGCGGGCCTGGGACGCACCTACGTCGAGGCGCAGCAGTCCGGCAAGCAGTACGAGTCGGGCGCCCAGGACAACTACGCGATCCCCTCGCTGACCGGCAAGGAAGCCCAGAACACCTACGGCGTCGCCGAGAAGCTCGCGCTGGACAAGAAGGACTTCCAGGGCATCCGGGAGGCCTACGAGTTCGACCCGGTGGCGGAGAAGTACATCACCGTCGACCCGATGAACGAGGCCCGCTGGTACCCCTCGCTCACCACGCTCAAGGACGGCAAGGTCCTGGCCACCTCGGGCCTGGACGACATCGGCCAGATCGTCCCGGGCAAGGACGAGATCTACGACCCGAAGACGAAGACCTGGAAGTACACGGGCTTCGAGCGGCGGCTGCCGACGTACCCGTCGCTCTTCCTGCTGGGCAGCGGCAAGCTGATCTACACCGGCTCGAACGCCGGGTACGGCCCGGCCGACGTCGGCCGTGACCCCGGCATCTGGGACCTGTCCAACAACAAGTTCCAGAAGATCCCGGGCATGAGCGACCCGGACCAGCTGGAGACCTCGGCCTCGGTCATGCTGCCCCCGGCGCAGGACCAGAAGTTCATGGTCATCGGCGGCGGCGGGGTCGGCGAGTCGGAGAAGTCCAGCGAGAAGACCCGCCTGGTCGACGCCACCGAGCCGAACCCGGCCTTCAAGGACGGCCCCTCGCTGGCCAAGGGCACCCGGTACCCGAGCGCGTCCCTGCTGCCCGACGACACCGTGCTGGTGTCCGGCGGCTCGGAGGACTACCGCGGTCGCAGCGACTCCAACGTCAAGGAGGCGCGCATCTACGACCCGAAGACCAACAAGTTCAAGCAGGTCGCCGACCCGAACGTGGGCCGCAACTACCACTCGCAGACGGTGCTGCTGCCCGACGGCCGGGTGATGAGCGCGGGCTCGGACTCCCTGTTCTCGGACAAGGCCAACACCCGGCCGGGCGTCTTCGAGCAGCGCATCGAGATCTACACCCCGCCCTACCTCTACCGGGACTCGCGGCCGAAGCTGACCGAAGGACCCAAGGAGATCAAGCGGGGCGCCACCGCCACCTTCAAGTCCGCGCAGGCCTCGTCCATCAAGACGGCGAAGCTGATGCGGCCGAGCGCGGTGACGCACATGACCGACATGGACCAGCGCAGCATCGCGCTGGAGTTCAAGAAGACGGCCGACGGCGTCTCCGTCACCGTCCCGAAGAACCGCGCGCTGGTGCCCTCCGGGTACTACATGCTCTTCGTGACGGACGACCAAGGCACGCCCTCCGAGGCGGTCTGGGTGGACGTCCAGTAGGCATCCGGCAGTAGGCACGCGTAAGGGGCGCCCTCCCTGGAGGGCGCCCCTTACTGTTCTCCCGGCCGCTTCCCGGCTGCTTTCCGGCTGCTTTCCCGTACGGGACCTACTTGGCGTTCTTGGCCAGGCCCAGCGCGTAGTCCCCGTACCAGCGGCCGGCCTCCGGGCCGCCCTTGCAGGTGCCGTCGGACTCGCCGGGGCGCTTCACCCAGAGCAGGGCGTGCACCTGCGGATCGCCGGTCTCGGTGGTGGGGGCCTCGCCGAGGGCGCGTCCCGGCGGGTTGCACCAGCGCTCCTTGGGGTCGCCCTTGGTGTACGGGCCGTTGCCGTTGCGGCTGGTGTCGATCACGAAGGGCTTGTTGCCGACCTTCGCCGAGAGCTCCTTGCCGTACTTCTTGCTGGCCTCGGTGGTGTAGTAGTTCGAGACGTTCACCGAGAAGCCGTCGGCCTGGTCGACGCCCGACCACTTCAGCGGCTCGAAGATCTGGTCCGGCTTGCCCCAGCCCGCGTTGCCCGCGTCCAGGTAGACCTTGGTCTTCGGCTGCTGCTTGAGGGTCTTGATGGCGCCCTTGAGGAGGTCGTAGCGCTCCTCGTGGAACTTCCCCGGGGTGCAGGAGTCGACCATGTGCAGCACCGCGTCCGGCTCCAGGATGACGGTGGCCGGGCGGTCGCCGATGCCCTCGGCGACCTCCTTGACGAACTTCCGGTACGCGTCGCCGTCGGCGGCGCCGCCGCCGGAGTACTGGCCGCAGTCACGGTGCGGGATGTTGTAGAGGACGAGGATGGCCTCGCGGTCGGCCTTGGCGGCGGCCTCGGTGAAGCCCTGGGCCTGCTCCTTGGCGTTCTCCGGGATCAGCCACTCACCGGCCGGCTGCTGGGCGATCTTCTTGATCAGTTCCTTCTTGGCCGGGTCGCCCTCCTCGGCGAGCGCCTTGGCGGCCTTGGCCTGCGGATTGACCCAGTACGGGTCGTCGCCCTTGGGGAGCTGCGTGATCGGGGCCTCGCCGCCGGCGCCCCCGGCGTCGCCGCCGCCGTCCGAGGTGCAGCCCGTCAGGAGCAGGGCGGCCCCCACCACCACCGCCCCGAGTGTGCGCACACGTCCGTTGTTACTGCCGTACATCGACTCCCCCTTGGGCGCCTGCCGAGGACTGACCGTCTCGAAGTGACTGCTCGAAATGAATGAACGTCTCAAAGTGACTGACTGTCTCGAAGATGAAAGAAGTTCCCGAGGCAGCCCCCCAGCCGCCCCTGCCCGGACACAGCCGGTCGAATCCAATCCTTCCACATGGAACGTGTGCCCCACTCGGTGCGTTCCCGTTCGTACGGACGCCGGCACACCCCGCGCAACCTGCTTCTTCGGCCCGGCGGCCCGCCCCGGGCACGCGGCGGCGGCGCGGGGCCCGCACGGCGGACCCGGCGGCAGCCGGGCCCGCGGCCCGGGACACGCCCTGCGGCCTTTCCGTGACTTCACGTCAGAAACCCTCTGGAGAACGGGGCTTGGCCGCTCTACAGTGGGAATGCGGCCCCGGCCCCCGGCCCGGGCGTCCGAGTCGGCTCTGCCACCCGGCCTCCCGCGTCGGCGCCGGGCTTCTCCCGCAGTTCGTGCGCACGCGGTCGAGGACCGGCCCGGCCGACAGCTCCGGGGGGAGCGAGCAGTCGGCCGGGCCAGGTGCCCGCGGCGAACGGCGGTGGTGGCGGGGGCGGGTTCCCCCGGCGGCGCTCAGGACCTGGCCGGGGCCTCCGCGGCGTCCGTCAGGTAGGCGGAGACGACCACGTTAGCCGTGTAGTGCTTGGCCTCGTGGTCGTAGGTGCCGCCGCAGGTGATCAGCCGCAGCTCGGCGCGGCCGTCCTCGCGGGGGCCGTAGACCTTCTTCGCGTCGAACCTGTCCCGGCTGAAGACCTGGACGTCGTCGATGGTGAACTCGGTCACGGAGCCGTCCGCCGCGGTGACCTCGACCCGCTCGCCGGGGCGGGCGGAGCTGAGGCCGTAGAAGACGGCCGGCTTGCTCCGGGTGTCCACGTGCCCGACCATCAGCGCCACCCCGCTCGCGCCGGGGCGGGCGCCGTCCCGGAACCAGCCGACCTCGCGGGGCCGGTCGTACGGCGGCGGATCGACCGCCCCCGTCCCGTCGAGCCCGCGGGCGCTGACGGGGGCGGTGATGCCGAGCGAGGGGATCTCCACGCGGGCCGGGCGCACGCCCGCGACCGGTTCGTGCGCCTCGGGGAGCTCGACCTGCAGCAGTGGGCGTCCCACCGCGGCCACGTCACCGGTGGTCGGTGCGGCCCGGCCGCCCGGCGCGTCGGTGATGTCGCGGCCCCACAGCCACAGTCCGAGGAGCAGCACCGCCCAGGCGGTGCCCGTCAGGGCGCGGCCCTTGCCGGGCGCTCGGTCGGTGGTCATGTCACTCCCCTGTGCGTGTCGAGGGACGGACGGTCCCGGGTTCCCGGCGCCGTCAGTGCGTGCCGTTGCGGCGCTTGCGCGCCGACCGGGCCGCGACGGCGACCGCCGCCGCACCCGCGAGGCCGAGGCCGATCAGGGTGTGCCGGGTGCCGGGTCCCGCGGACTCGGCGGCCAGTGCGGTGCCGCCGCCGCCCGCGCGGACCGGGGCGGTCGGGTCGACCCGGTGGTGCACGACGGTGACGTTGCCGTTGGCGGAGCCGGAGCCGTCCTTGCACTTGACGGTGATGCCGTAGTCGCGGCCCCTCGCGTCCGAACGGATGTGGGCCTCGGCGAAGAGACCGCCGTCGGCGGCGGGGCTGAAGTGGGCGGGCGAGGAGAACGCCTCCGATGTGCCGATGGCCTTCCTGCCCTCGCACACGTCGACCCGCAGATCCACCTCCCCGCCGGCCGCGACGGTGGACGGGGTGACGGTGACGGTGCCGTGGGACTCGTCATTGTTGGCCACGGCGGCCGGCGCGGGTGCGGCCGGTCCGGCTGCGGCGAGGGCGATGGGCGCGGGGGCGAGTACCGCCGCGAACACCGCACCCGCACACAGGGTGAGTCGTGCTGAGCGCATAGTGAACCTCCTGGTACTTCAGAAGATCCACGCATGGGGGTGATTGCGCATCCGCAGGGGCCCGTCACTGCGCCGTACGGGCCCCCGCGGGTGATAAGGGGGGTCGGCTCAGACGCGCTCGACCAGGTCCGCGATCGAGTCGACCACCCAGGACGGCCGGAACGGGTACCGGTCGATGTCGTCCTTGCCGGTGAGCCCGGTGAGGACCAGGAAGGTCTCCATCCCGGCCTCCAGACCGGCCAGCACGTCGGTGTCCATCCGGTCGCCGATCATGGCGCTGGTCTCGGAGTGCGCGCCGATGGCGTTGAGGCCGGTGCGCATCATCAGCGGGTTGGGCTTGCCCGCGAAGTACGGCTTCTTGCCGGTCGCCTTGGTGATCAGGGCGGCGACGGCGCCGGTGGCGGGCAGCGGGCCCTCGGCGGAGGGGCCGGTCTCGTCGGGGTTGGTGCAGATGAAGCGGGCGCCGCCGTTGATCAGGCGGATCGCCTTGGTGAGGGCCTCGAAGGAGTACGTACGGGTCTCGCCGAGGACCACGTAGTCGGGCTCGTGGTCGGTGAGGACGTACCCGATGTCGTGCAGGGCGGTGGTCAGGCCCGCCTCGCCGATGACGTACGCGGTGCCGCCGGGGCGCTGGTCGTCCAGGAACTGGGCGGTGGCCAGCGCCGAGGTCCAGATGTTCTCCACCGGCACGTCCAGGCCCATCCGGGCGAGGCGGGCGTGCAGGTCACGGGCGGTGTAGATGGAGTTGTTCGTCAGGACCAGGAAGGGCTTCTCCGTGTCGCGGAGCCTGCGGATGAAGGCGTCGGCGCCGGGGATCGGGACGCCCTCGTGGATGAGGACTCCGTCCATGTCGGTGAGCCAGGACTCGATCGGCTTGCGCTCTGCCATCTGGTGGGACTCCCGCCGTACGTACACACATGAGACAAGGGGCGCGCACAACCCTGTGCACGCCCCCAGCCTAGTCTCAGGCGGTGACGGAGACGCCGTCGATCGTCCAGTACCAGTTGTTGCCGCCGGTGTAGCGGAAGCGGACCTGGGCGGTGGTGGCGCCCGCCGGGACCCGGAGCGTGATCCTCTCGACGCGGGACGGGGTGTCGGCGGTGTACGTCTTCACCGCGACCGGGGCCGCGTCGCCGTAGGCGACGAGGACCTCGGCCCGCTGCGGGGACTCGTGGCGGTAGTACGTCGTGTACGTGAGGGTGGCCGACGCCCCCGGGGTCACCGGGAACTCCGGGCTGACCAGCGTCGAGTCGAAGGCGCCGGTGAAGGTCTTGTCGGCCCACTCGTCGCCGTCGCAGACCGCGAAGACGTTGCGGGCCCGGACGTTCAGCTCGCGCTGCTGGCCCTTCTCGGCCCTGGTCCAGAACTCGTCGGTGGTGAAGGACCAGCCGCGCCACTCGGTGACGCCGCCCGTGCCCATCCGGGAGTTGTCCACGGACCAGCCGCTGGGCGCGACATGGGTGAAGCCGAGGACGTCCGTGCCGATCCCGGTCTCGTCCACGCGTTGGCGGAGCGAGCCGCGCAGCGCGTCGAAGGCGTCGGGGACGGGCTGCTGCACGGGGCGGCCGTCCAGGTTCCAGGTGGGGCTGATCGCGACGCCCAGGTGGTGCAGGGCGGAGACGGCGACGTCGGGCATCCTCACGTCGTGGCGGGTGACGCCGGCGGGCAGGCCGGCGCCGGTGGCGATCAGGAAAGTCTGGCGCTCGTCCCAGCTGTCGCCGCCGTGGCCGCCGGCCGCGGTGTGCCCGTGGTCGGCGGTGATCATGACGAGCCAGTCCTCGCCGGCGTACGTCGGACGGGACCGCACGGCGGTGAGGATCTCGCCCACCTGGGTGTCGGCCGCGTGCAGCGCGTCCAGGTACTGCCGGCTGGCGCTGCCGTGGCCGTGGCCCGCGTGGTCGACGTTGTCGAGGTGCACGAAGACCGCGTCGACGTCGGTCGCGACCCGGGCGACGGCGCGCCGGGTGGTGCCCGTGTCGTACTCGGCGGACGGGGTGGAGACCCGCTGGTCGACCTTCGCGGAGAAGATGACGTCGGTGACCGGGTTCCAGGACGCCACCGCGTACGTCTTCAGGGCCGGATCGGCGGTCTCGGCGCGGGTCAGGAAGTCCGGGTACCGGGCCAGGTCGTGGCCGGTGAAGTCGTTGTCGACCACCTTGTGCTTGTCCGGCCACACGCCCGTGATGAGGGTGGTCCAGCCGGGGCCGGAGGAGGTCGGCGCCATCGGGTTGCTGTAGATGCTGGAGGGCGCGGTGATCCCGGCGGCCATCAGCGCGTCCAGGTGCGGGGTGTCGGCGTCCTTGATCCGGCGGATCATCGCCCCGTCCAGGCCGATGACCAGCACCTTCGGAGTCCTGGCCGCCCGGGCGGTGGCGGCGAGCGGGCCCGCCGTGGCGGCGACGGCGGCGGCGCCGAGCAGGACGGCGCGGCGCGGGATGCCTCGGGGCATGTCTTTCTCCAGGGAGACGGGTGGCGCGTGGGCGGGGAGCAGGGGGCGGGGGCGAGGGTGGGGGCGGCGCACCGCCCCCGGGGCGTCGGGGCTCCCCCGGGGGCGTGAGGGTATGGACCAGACCCGTTACCTTCATGTGATCAGAGCGCCGGGTCCGGATCTTCGGGGCGGAGCGCGGCCGGACGGTTGCCGGCGGCGTCCGGGTCAGCTGCCGGTGGCGGTCTTCCAGGCGTCGACGTACTCCTTGAGGTTCTTGTCGATGTCGGCCCAGTCCGGGGTGAAGACGTCGACGCCGTCGAGGATCCGGCCGAGTGCGCGGGCGTTGGCGTCGTTCGGCTGGACGTTCGCGCGGGACGGGAAGCCGCCGCCGATGGAGCTGACCTCCTGCTGGGCCGCGTCGGACAGCAGGAAGTCGAGGAGCTTCTTGCCGTTCTCGGCGTGCGGGGCCTTGTCGAGGAGACCCGCGGCGTACGGCAGCGCGAAGGTGGTGGGCTTGACGCCGTCCGCCCGCGCCGGGAACCAGATGCCCAGGTTGGGGGCGGACTTGGACTGCGCGAAGTTCATCTGCACGTCGCCGTTGGCCACCAGGATCTCGCCCTTGTCGACCTTGGGCGCCAGCTTGGAGGTCGAGGAGGACGGACCGACGTTGTTGGCCTGGAGCTTCTTCAGGTACGCCATCGCGGCGTCCTTGCCGCCGAAGTCGTGCATGGCCTTGATGACGACGGCGGTGCCGTCGCCCGCGACGCCCGGCGTCGAGTACTGGATCTTGCCCTTGAACTTGGGGTCGAGGAGGTCCTGCCAGGTCTCGGGGCTGTCGCCGGGGAGCTCCTTCTTGTTCTTGATGAAGCCGAAGTAGTTGTTGACGACGGAGGTCCACTTGCCGTCGGCTGACTTGTTGGCGGGCTCGACCATGTCGGAGTTGACGGGCTTGTACGCCTGGAGCAGCCCCTTGGAGTCGGCCTGCTGGATGAACGGCGGCAGCGTGACGATGACGTCGGCCTGCGTGTTGGACTTCTCGCGCAGGGCGCGCTGCACCATCTCGCCGGAGCCGCCCTCCACGTACTTGACCTTGATGCCGGTCTTCTTCTCGAAGTCCTTGAAGACCTTGTCGTACCAGCCGTCGCCCTTCTCGCCCTTGAGGCCGTCGGCGCTGTAGACGGTGACGGTCTTCTCGTCGGAGGAGGCGGCGGAGGACCCGCCGCAGGCGGAGAGGGAGGCGGCGAGGGCGAGGCTGCCGGTGACGGCGGCGAGCGGCTTGAGGGTGCGGTGCATGGCGTTTCGTGTCTCCAGGGCAGGGGTCGGCGGGAGGGGGCTCAGCGGAAGGAGGCTTTGGTGCGGATGCGGGAGACCGCGAGCAGGACGAGCAGCGTGGTGCCCATGAGGACGACCGCGACGGCCGATCCGGCGAAGAGGGAGCCCCGGTCGGTGGCGGTGAAGATCTGCACCGGCAGCGGCATCCAGTCCGGCGGGTAGAGCATCATCGTGGCGCTCAGCTCGCCCATGGACAGGGCGAAGCAGAGTCCGGCGGCCGCGTTCAGGGACGGCAGCAGGAGCGGCAGCTTCACCCGCCACAGGACGTACGCGGGCCGGGCCCCCAGGGAGGCGGCGGCCTGCTCGTACATCGGGTCCAGTCGTACGATCGCGGCCGAGACCGACTGGTGGGCGAACGCCGTGACAAGAACGGTGTGCGCCAGGATGACGATCCAGCGGGTGCCGTTGAGCAGGAACGGCGGCTGGGAGAAGGCGACCAGCACCGCGAGTCCGACGACCACCGACGGCACCGCGACCGGCAGCATGAACAGGGCGTCCAGGACCCGCTTCCCGCCCTTCCGCAAGGAGGCGGCGGCGAGCGCCGCCCAGCTCCCGAGGACCAGCGCGAGGACGCTGGCGGCGAGCGCGGTGACGAGGCTGGTGGTCAGCGCCTGGAGGGACTCGCCGCGCACGGCCGCCCCGTAGTTCTCGACGGTCGGCCCGGACGGGAAGGCGCCGGACCAGTGGGTGGCGAAGGACGCGGCGAGGATCACCAGCAGGGGCAGGGCGAACAGCGGAAGGAAGAGGAGGAGGAAGACGGCCCAGGTCGCCCATTTCCCGGTGCGGCTATGCACCAACACGACGGCTCACCACCCGGTACGTTCCGTAGAGTCCCACGGATATCGCGATGTTGACGACGGCGACCACGCAGGCGGCCGGATAGTCGGATTCCAGGATCGCCTTGCCGTAGACGAGCATCGGCAGGGTCGTCACGCCCTTCGCCCCGGTGAAGAGCACGATCCCGAATTCGTTGAGGCACATCACCAGGACGAGCGCTCCGCCGGCGGCGAGCGCGGGCAGCGCCTCGGGCAGGATCACCTGCCGCACGATCCGCCAGGTCCGCGCCCCGAGGGAGGAGGCGACCTCCAGTTGCGCGGGGTCGATCTGGGAGAACGCGGCGAGCAGCGGGCGCATCACGAAGGGCGTGAAGTACGTGATCTCCGCGAGGAGGACGCCCCAGGGGGTGGTGAGGAAGTGGAAGGGCCCCTCGGCGGCTCCGGTCACCCCGGTCCAGACCCCGTTGGCCATGCCCACGGTGCCGTAGACGAACAGCAGGGCGAGCGTGATGAGGAAGGACGGGAAGGACAGGAACACGTCGATGAACTTCGCGACGGCCTTCCCGCCGGGGAAGGGCACGAAGGCGATGACCAGCGCCAGGGCGAAGCCGAGGACGAGGCATCCGGCGGTCGCGCCGAGCGCGAGCCAGACGGTGGTGGTCAACGCCTCCCGGAACGCCTCGGAGGCGAAGACGTCACCGTAGGGGGCGAGGGAGACCTCGCCGGTGTCCGAGGTGAACGACTGCCGCACGACGAGGGCGAGCGGGTACAGGAACACCAGCGCCAGCACGGCCACCGGCGGCAGGGCCCACACCCAGCGGGGGACACCGCGCGAGGTGCGCGGGGGCGGGCCGGGAGGCGCACCGGTGCGGGGAGGTGCGGCTTCCCCGGGGGCCGTCCCGGTGCGGGGGGACGCGGCCTCGCCGGAGGCCGTCCGGATGCCCCGCCGTTCCGCCCCCGGGGCGGTCCGGCCGCCCGCCGGGGCGGCGGGGGCCGGGCCCCGGTCCACGTCGGCCTCAGCCACCGGACACCCCCGCCCCGAGCAGCACCGCGTCCTCGGCCGCGAAGTGGAGGACCACGTCCGACCCGAGCGCCGGTGTCTCCCGCAGCTCCCGCACATCCGCCTTGACCCGGTGCCGCCCCCCGGCGACGTCCACGTACAGCCGGTGCGTGGACCCCCGCCACTGCACCTCGCCGACCGTCCCGCGCAGGGCGTTCGGCCCCTCCCCGAGCCCGACCAGGTGCGGCCTGACGCACAGCGTGGCCGTGGTCCCGGCCGACAGGCTCCCGGTGTCGACCGTCAGCTCGATCCCGTCGAAGCGGACTCCCCCCGGGCCCACCTCCACCGGCAGCAGGTTCGCGTTGCCCACGAAGGACGCCGTGAACTCCGTCCGGGGCCGCCGGTACAGCTCCTGCGGGGTTCCGCAGTCCTGGAGCCGCGCCTTGTCCATGACGGCGATCCGGTCCGCCAGCGTCAGCGCCTCGACCTGGTCGTGCGTGACGTAGAGGATCGACACGTCGGGCAACTCCCGGTGCAGCCGGGCCAGTTCGGCCAGCATCCCGGACCTGAGCTGCGCGTCCAGCGCCGACAGCGGCTCGTCCAGCAGCAGCACCCCCGGCCGGATCGCCAACGCCCGTGCGATGGCGACGCGCTGCTGCTGGCCGCCGGACAGCTCCCGGGGGTGGCGCCGGGCGTAGGACGCCATCCCGGTCATCTCCAGCGCCTCGGCGACCCGCGCCGGAATCCCGGCCCTGTCGGCCTTCTGCGCCTTCAGCCCGAAGGCCACGTTGTCCTCGACCCGCAGGTGCGGGAAGAGCGCGTAGCTCTGGACGACCATCCCGATGCCCCGCTGGTACGGGGGCAGCGCGGTGACGTCCCGGTCCCCGATGAAGACGCGCCCGGAGGCCGGCTTCACGAAGCCCGCGACCGCCCGCAGCGCGGTGGTCTTGCCGGAGCCGGAGGGCCCGAGCAGCGCCATGACCTCGCCGGGTTCGACGGTCAGGTCGAGGCGGTCCAGGACGACGTTCTTCCCGTACGCCACCGACACCGCGTCGAAGCGGATGCCGCTGCTCATCGTCCCAGCTCCGCGAGCAGGCCGGGGAGTTCGGCGACGGAGCCGAGCACGTGACCGGCCCCGTGCGCCTCCAGCCGGGTGCGGCCGTGCGCGCCGGTCAGCACCCCGGCGACGACGCCCGCCCCGGCCCGTGTGCCGCTGAGCATGTCGTACGAGGTGTCGCCGACGACGGCCACGTCGGCGACCGACGCCACCGCGCCGGTGCGCAGGAACGCGGTGAGCACCATGTCCGGGTAGGGGCGGCCCCGGCCGCCGGCGTCGGCGGGGCACAGGGTGAGTTCCACCAGGTCCTGCCAGCCGAGCGCGGTGAGGATCGCGTCCTGGGTGACCCGGGCGAACCCGGTGGTCAGGACGACGGTACGGCCGTCGGCGGTCAGTCGCTCGACGGTTTCCCGCGCCCCGGGGAGGCCGGCGATCCGGCCGCCGTCGACCAGGTCCCCGTACGCCTCCTCGAAGGCGGTGTTGGCCCGCTGGGCCTTCGCCTCGTCGGCGAAGAGGTGCCGGAAGACGGAGATCTTGGACTCGCCCATGGTGGCGCGGACGTAGTCCAGCTTGCTGTCGAAGTCGGCCGTCCCGGCCACGACGCCGAGCTTCTCGGCGGCCGCGGCGAAGGCCTGCTCGACGAGGCCGCCGTCGGCGACGGTGGTGCCGGCCATGTCGAGTACGACGAGGTTCACGCGGTTGCTGCTCATGTTTCCCGTCACCAGCCCAGTTCGTTCGCGGTCTGCTCGGCGATGGCGGGCGAGCAGGTCATCCCGCGCCCGCCCGGCCCGGTCACCAGCCAGGCGCCGCCCCGCACCTGCTGCCGGTGCACGACGCGGCCGGTGTCGACGCACTGGGCGTACACCCCGGCCCAGCGCCGTCGGATCCTCGGCAGCGGACGGCCCAGGAAGCTCTCCGCCACGGCTGCGACGTGCTCGTACGGCTCCTCCTCCAGATCGAAGCGGAAGGGGTGCTCGTACTCGTGGGTGTCGCCGATGGTCAGTCCGCCGTCCCGGCGCTGCACCATGAGGAGCTGCATCCTGTGGGCGGCGGCGGTGGGCGTCTGGTCCTGCCCGGCGTTGAGGGCGTCCAGGGCCCCGCCCGCGTACGCCGGGTAGTAGCGGAAGCTGTCCGCGTCGGCGACGGAGGTGGTGAGGGTCTCGCCGAGGGGCTCGGTCTGCATCATCTGCAGGCGCACCCGGCGCACCGGCAGTTCGGGGGCCAGCTCGCGGACGAGTCCGCCGAGCCAGGCGCCGGTGCAGAGCACGACGGCGTCGCCCCGGTGCACGTCGCCGTGGTCGTCGCGGACGGCGGCGTCGCCGACCACCTCACGGACCTCACGCCCGCCGAGGAAGGTGTACCGCCCGGACGCCAGCAGGGCCTCCTTGAGGGCGAGCTGCGCGGTGCGCGGCTCGACGGCCGCGTCCCGCTCGCACCACAGGGCGGCGCGGAAGTCGCCGCGCAGGGCGGGGTTGAGACCCCGCGCCTCGTCGGCGGTGAGCAGCTTGTAGCCGCGCGCCGGGGCGTCGTCGCGGGTCAGCGCCGCCTCGGCCACGGCGAGTTCGAGTGCGGTGCGGACCGGGGTGAGCGATCCGTTGGGCCGGAAGCCCAGGCCGGGGACGCGGGCCCCGATGCCCTCCCACAGTTCGCGGGCCCGCAGCGCGGTGTCGAGTTCCTCGCCACCGGCCCGCCCGCTGACCCATATCTGGCCGAAGTTGCGCAGGCTCGCGCCGCGTGCCTCGCTCTCGCGCTCGATCTGTACGACCTCGTGGCCGCGTTCCACTGCGTGCCAGGCGTGCATGGTTCCCACCACGCCGGCTCCAACAACTATGACTCTCACGGCCGCCACGGTCCTCGGGACGGGTGACGCGGCCGAATCCGCCCGGCAACGGCATGGTGAACAGCCCCCCAAGGCTGGCCCAGACCCGTTATGCTTTCGTTACCAAAACACCTCGGGGTTACCGCGCCGCGCCACCCCGGCCCGCTAGCCGCCGAGCTGGGTGGAGAAGCTGAACCGGTCGCCCCGGAAGAGCGTCCGCACCCGCTCCAGCGGCCGGCCCGTCACGTCGCGCGTCCACCGGTGCAGCAGCAGCATCGGCAGGGCGGGCGGGGTGCCGATCAGCAGCGCCTCGCGCGGGGTGGCGAGGACGGTCTCGATGCGCTCCCCCGCCTTCCCCAGGCCGATCCCGACCTCATCGCCGAGGTAGGCGTAGAAGGAGGAGTCGGGTGCGAAGTCCACGTCGAGACGCGGGACGCGCTCCACCGCGACGTAACAGCTCTCCAGCCCCACCCGCTCGTCGTCGGCGAGCAGCACCCGTTCCAGGTGCCAGACCGGTGCGCCCGGCCGTACGCCGACGTCCGGGGCGAGGGCGGCGGGGCAGGGGAAGCGTTCCAGGCCGATCAGGTTGCGGCCCGGGCGGCGGCCCTGCCGGCGTACGCCTTCTGTATAACTGGCCAACGCCAGGGGCTGCTCCAGTTTCGGACCGGCGGCCACCGTGCCCCGCCCCTGCCGGCGCACCCGCCCCTCCAGCAGCAGTTCGCGCAGGGCCTGGCGCACGGTGTCCCGGGCGACCTCGTACCGGACGGCGAGATCGCGTTCGGTGGGCAGCGGCTCGCCCTCGGCCAACTCCCCGAGCAGCTCGGCGAGACGGGCCTTCACGGCGTAGTACTTGGGGATGCGTCCGTGCTCCGGGATGCCGGACCGGACGGGCGCGCCGGGGTCCTGGTGGTGCGTGTTCGGGTAGTCCACGACAGGGATCGTCGCAGACGACGGTGTACGGGGAGCCGGCCCGCCGGGCGGCGGGGACGGCAGGGCGACCGGGCGGCGGGCGGCGGGCGGCGGGGGCGGCTGCTCAGCGCCGCGCGGGTGCGCGCGTCCGGCGGGAACCCGCCACGAGCGCGCCGCCGCCGAGGAGGAGGGCGACGGCGGTGCCCCCGAGTCCGAGCAGGGGGCCCGGACCCGACTGGGCGAGCCGGCGCACGCTGTCGGCGTCCGCCGCGTCACCGCTCTCCTGCTCCTGCTCCTGCTCGGGCTCGGGCTCGGGCTCGGGTGAGTCGGTGACGGCGAACCGGTAGTCGTCGGACTGACCGACCCAGTCGCCGTCGTCGCCGTCGCGCTGCACGATCGCCGCGTTGGCGACGACGCCGGTGGCCCGCGCCCCCTCGGCGAACCCGAGCCGCACCCGTACGGTGTGCGTCCCTCCCGGTCCCACGGCGAAACCGGGGAGGTCCTCGGCGAAGACCCCGATGAGTTCGTCGTGGTCGGTGCGGACGAAGGGGACGCGGTGCCAGGCGCCGTCCGCGTGGAAGGCGGCGGCGATGTGTTCGGGGCGCAGGGTGCGGGCCTCGTCGACGAGGACGAGTACGGGGTGCACGCCCGCGCACGGCCTGTCGGTGGTGTTGGCGAGGTCCAGGTCCCAGGCGGCGCTGTCGCCGCCGGCGCGATAGGCGGCGGGGGCCCGGTGGATGCGGGTGGTGAGGGGGAAGCCGGCGCTGCCCGGGTCGCCGCAGACGGGGGTGGCGGTCGGCCGCGCACCGGCCGCGAGGAGTCTCGGGGCCGCGGCTTCCTGGGGGTGGGGGCGCGGCGGGAGGGCGGCGGCGGACCCGATCGCGCCCGGTGCCGCGGCGAGGGTGGCGGCGGCGACTGTCAGGACGAGTGCGTCACGCAGTCGCATGGGCGGGGTCCTTCTGGTCGCGGGGCCGGACGGCGGAGCGGACGGTCGCGTGCGCGCGGTCCGGTCCCGGGGGTCGGGCATGCCTCGGTGTACCTGCCCCGTCGGCGGCCCGCGCTCACAGCGCCGCACACCCGTATGGCCCAATTCGGCGCGAAAGCCCCTCCATCAGCCTATTTTCCGCCCGTGTGAATAGCGGAGAGACGTCTCGTGCGGCAGCCCGGAACCCTGGAGAACCCGAGGAGGCGTTCCGGGTCCTTTTTGCACTTGTCCAGGCGTGTTGTTTAAGTGGAAACCATGACGTCCACAGTTGCTCCCACCTCGTCCGATCCGTCTTCCGCCGCACCCCTGAAAGTGGCACTGCTCGGATACGGGCTGGCCGGTTCCGTGTTCCACGCGCCGATGATCGCGGCGACCGAGGGCCTGGTGCTCGACACGGTCGTCACCTCGAACGAGGAGCGCAGGGCACAGGCCCGGGAGGAGTTCCCGGACGTCTCGTTCGCCGGCTCACCGGACGAGGTGTGGGCGCGGGCCGCCGAGCTGGACCTGGTGGTCGTCGCCACCCCGAACAAGACGCACGTACCGCTGGCGCGGGCCGCCCTGGGGGCGGGGCTGCCGGTGGTCGTCGACAAGCCGCTCGCCGGCACCGCGGCCGAGGCCCGCGAGCTGGCCGCGCTCGCCGAGGAGCGGGGACTGCTGCTCTCCGTCTTCCAGAACCGCCGCTGGGACAACGACTTCCTCACCCTGCGCGCACTCGTCGAGAAGGGCGAGCTGGGCGACGTACAGCGCTTCGAGTCCCGCTTCGAGCGGTGGCGGCCGCAGCCGAAGGGCGGCTGGCGCGAGTCCGGCGACCCGGCGGAGATCGGGGGGCTCCTGTACGACCTGGGCAGCCACGTCGTCGACCAGGCGCTCACCCTCTTCGGTCCGGTCACCCAGGTGTACGCGGAGTCCGACGTCCGCCGTCCCGGCGCGGCGGCGGACGACGACACCTTCATCGCGCTCACCCATGCGGGCGGGGTCCGCTCCCACCTCTACGTGAGCGCGACGACGGCCCAGCTCGGGCCGCGCTTCCGGGTCCTCGGATCACGGGCCGGGTACGTGAAGTACGGCCTCGACCCGCAGGAGGCGGCGCTGCGGGAGGGCAGGCGGCCGTCGGACCCGGAGGCGTGGGGCGAGGAGCCCGAGGAACTCTGGGGGCGGCTGGGCGCCGGGGAGTCCCCGCTCACGGGGGGCGGCACGCCGGTCCCCACCGTCCCGGGTGACTACCGCGCCTACTACGCGGGGGTCGCGCAGGCTCTCCTGAGCGGAGGGGCGCCGCCGGTCACGGCGGGGGAGGCGGCGGGCACGCTCGCGGTCCTGGAGGCGGCCAGGCACTCGGCCACGACGGGAACCGTGGTCCCTCTCCCCTGAGCCCCGGGGACCCGGGGCCCCTCCACCCTCGCCCCTTTGGGCCTTCACAGCTACCCTGCCGCCCCCGCCCCCCTTGGGCTTGCGCAGCCGCCCTGTCACCCCCGCCCCCTTGGGCGACGGGGCCGCCCCAAGGGGGCGGGACGGGCGGGCAAGGGGGCGGCCCCTCCCGCTCCCGGCCCACCCGGGTGCCGCCCCTCGCGTGAGCGCCTGTGCGGGGCAAGAGTCTCTGCCAAGGCCAAGAGCTCAGCCCCGGCACCGGGTCAGGCAGCCCCGCCCGGCTCGGGCAGAGAGGCCCCGGACCCGCCCCTTTCCCTAAAGCGCTCGCCGCGCGGCCAAGGGGAACGGTTCCCGTGCAGATCCGTCGTGGCTGGTCGCGCAGTTCCCCGCGCCCCTGAAGGGGCCTCAGGCGCCCTTCAGGGGCTGGCGCTGGCGGCCCAGCCCCTCGACCTCCAGCTCCACCACATCCCCCTCCCGGAGGAACGGCTTCGGCTCCGGCTGCCCCATCGCCACCCCCGCCGGCGTCCCCGTGTTGATCACGTCCCCGGGGTACAGCGTCATGAACTGGGACACGTACCGCACCACCTCCCCCACCCCGAAGATCTGCTCCGCCGTCGTCCCGTCCTGCTTCAGCTCCCCGTTCACCCACAGCCGTACCGTCAGCCCCTGCGGGTCCGGCACCTCGTCCGCCGTCACCAGCCACGGCCCCAGCGGGTTGAACGTCTCGCAGTTCTTGCCCTTGTCCCAGGTCCCGCCCCGCTCGATCTGCCACTCCCGCTCGGACACGTCGTGGGAGGTCGCGTACCCGGCGACGTACGACAGACCGGCCTCCGCGCTCTCCACGTACCGCGCGGTCCGCCCGATGACGACGGCCAGCTCGACCTCCCAGTCCGTCTTCACGCTGCCGCGCGGCACCAGGACGGTGTCGTTCGGGCCGACGACCGTGTCGGGGGCCTTCAGGAAGAGGATCGGCTCCGCCGGAATCTCCGCCCCGACCTCCTTCGCGTGGTCGAAGTAGTTCAGCCCGACGCACACGACCTTGCCGATCCGCGCCAGCGGCGCCCCGATCCGCAGTCCGGCCGTGTCCAGCACGGGTAGCGTTCCCGCCCGCGCGGCCGCGCGGACACGCTCCAGCGCGGCGGAGTCGGCGAGCAGGGCTCCGTCGATCTCCGTCACGACCCCGGACAGGTCCCGTACGGTCACGCCGTCCTCGTCGAGCAACGCCGGGCGTTCCGCACCGACGGGCCCCACACGCAGCAGCTTCATACTGACGATCTCCTTGTGGTCGAAGGTCGCGCCCAACCCGACCGCTCGCACGCCGCGGCCCGGCCACCGGAGAATTGTTCGATCCTCCAAGGTCGACGCCCGCTCCGCAAGCCCTCGTTCACCGACTGGACCGACCGCCCATACGCCGCGAAACAGCCCTCATCCGGTCGAAGCGGCGCCCGCGACGGGCCGCTCCCGTTGCAGCCAGGCCCGCTCCGCGACCGTCCATGCCGTCGTCGTCACCAGGTAGAGCCCGGCCGCCAGCGGCACGATGGCCGCCGTGACGACCGTCCCGAACGACAGCAGCGGCAGCCACTTGAACATCCCGGCCCCCGGAGTCCCCCCGGACGCGCTCGCCATCTGCGCGAACTCCGAAGCCGCCGCGTTCCGCCGCGCCCGCCGGAACGACCACGTCGCCACCCCCGCGATCACCGCGAAGAGCGCGAGGTAGACGAGCCCCTGCGCACCGGACACCCCGCCGTGCGCCAGCGCGTCGCTCCACCGCGAGCCGAGCGGCGCGGCGAGAAGCCGGTGCCCGAGCAGTTCGTTCGCCTCTCCGCCGACCTCCGCCGACGAGAAGACGTGGTACATGACGAAGAACACCGGCAACTGCACCAGCATCGGCAGTATTCCGGAGAACGGCGACACCTTCGCTTCCGCGTGCAGCGCGAGAATCGCCTTCTGCATCCGCTCGGGATCCTTCGCGTGCTTCTTCCGCAGCGCGGCGACCTTCGGGGCGAGCGCCTGCCGCGCCTTCTCACCGCGCACCGCGGCGCGGGACAGCGGATGCAGGGCGATACGCACCAGCATCGTGAAGACGACGATGGCGGCGGCCGTCGCCGATGCGGCGAACAGCGGTTCAAGAACACGGGCGAGGATTTCGACCAGGGAAGCGAAAAGGGAAAACACGGAAAGAGCCCTCCGGGGGTCTCGTCGTACCGAGGATGAGAAGCGCGCGAAAGCGCGCGTCGGCAGACGGCCCACGAGGGGGCACTCACGGATCGGGCGGTGTGTGTACGAGTCCCCTACGCGGCCGTCGGAGACAGCTGCCCCGGCGCCCTGGGGCGGGCCCGGCCCGCCGCGTCGGGGTCGCGCTGGGCGAGGAAGGCGGTGCGCCGTTCCCGGTCGCGCAGGGCGGTGCGCACCTTCGTCCGCGGTACGGCGGGGGCCGTGCGCCCGGCGAGGAGCGCGCAGGCGATGAGCGCGGCGCCCGCGGTGGCGGTGGCGGCGAGCGCGACGGCACCCGCGAAGCCGAAGCCGCCGAGGTCGAAGAGGACCTGGGCGAGCAGGAAGAACATCAGCAGCGCACCGCGCGCACGCGCCACGTTCCCGACCACTCCCACCCCTCCTCTTTCTGTTCCTCGTACGGTGTTTCTGTTCCTCGTACGGTGCGGCTCAGCGTGCCACGGGTCCGGCGTCCTTGGCCAGTGGCTCCGCCAGCGGGTCGCGGGCGAGCACCTGGTCGTCGGGCCGGCCGTCGCTGTCGGCCGGCCCACCGTAGGAGACGGCGAGCGCGACCAGAAGGTTGAGTGCCAGCGCCACCATTCCCGCGTTGGTCCCCCACAGCGGGTCGTTCCCGGTGAACACCAGCGCGCACACCGCCCCCACCCCCACCACGAGCCCGCTGAGCGCCCCGGCGAGCGTGATCTTCCGCCACAGCAGCCCCAGCAGCAGCATGGGCAGGAGCTGGGCCATCCCCTCGTACGAGATGAGCGAGAGCCGTACGAGCGTGGTGGGCGCGGTGTACGTGAGGACCAGCGCGAGGGTCCCGGCGACGACCACCACGATCTGCGACGCGGTCTTCTCCCGCCCCCGCCACCGGGGCATGGGCCCGAGCACGCTGCGTCCCCACATCGTGCCGATGACCAGCATGAACACCGCCATCGGGACGATCGAGGAGAGGGCGGCGGCGACCCCGACGACCCCCACCAGCCAGGCGGGCAGCGAGTCGACGACCAGCTTGAAGAGGGCGAGGTTGGAGTCCGCGCCAGTCAGCCCGGGGACGACGAAGAGCGCGGCCATGCCGAGCAGCATGGGCACGAAGAGCAGCACGTTGTAGGCGGGCAGCCACATGGCGTTGCGCCGCAGGCCGTCGGCGGACCTCGCGCCGAGATATCCGGCCACGGTGGTCGGGAAGATGACCACCGTCAGCGAGTTCAGGAACGACGTGGTGATGAACCACCACTGCCCGAACCCGCTCTCCCCGTGCCCGGGAAGCGTGAGCCAGTCCGCCTTCTCGGTCACGATCCGGTCGAGGAAGTTCTCGTATCCGCCGAAATAGTGGAGGGGCACGTAAACGGCCAGGAATCCGAGGGTGAGGATCACCAGGACGTCCTTCAGCACGGAGACCCAGGCGCTTCCGCGCAGCCCGCTGACGACCACGAACCCGACGGTCACCGCGAAGCCGATGAAGTACGCCCAGTCGAGACTGATGGCGCCGTACGAAATCGTCGACACGACCACCCCCATTCCGGTGATCTGCAACTGGATGTACGGCAGCAGGAAAACGGAGGCGAGAATCGCGACGAGCGCCCCGGCCCACTTCTTTCCGTACCGGTGGGCCACCATGTCCGTGATGCCGACGAGGGAATGCCTGCGCGCGTAACTCCACAGCATCGGCCCGACGACATAACCGACCGCGTAACCACAGGACATGTACGCCACGACGTACAGCACGGGAGCCCCGTAGTTGTACCCCCAGCCCGCGGCGCCGAGATAGCTGAAGCTCGTGTATCCCTCGCCGGCCATCAGCACCCAGATGAAGACGGCCCCGAGGCTGCGCCCGCCGACCGACCACTCGGCGAGCCCTCCCTGGCCGCCCCCGCGACCGCGCACGGCGAGCAGGCCGAGCCCGACCGTCGCGGCCATGAAGACGCCGAAGACGGAGGTCGCCACCGCTGCGGAACTCATCGCCTGTGGTCCCCCCGCCAGGTCAGCCACACGGCGACGGGCGTGAGCAGGGTCGCTCCCAGCAGCCACACGAACAGGAAGGGGAGCCCGAACACGACGGGCCGCACCCGGTTCACCAGGGGCAGCGCGCCGAGGTGGAGGACGTAGGGGACGGCCAGCCACAGCAGTTGCGGCCGCCCGCGCCGGGTTCCCGGGCCTTCTTCACGATGATCGTCACTCGCCACGCGGGTGACCCTAGCCGCTACTTCGGCGTCGTCCTGGCCAACGTCGCCCAGATCACCAGGCGGTGCGTCGAGGTGAACTCGGGGGTGCAGGTGGTGAGGGTGAGGTAGTGGCCGGGCTCGCTGAAGCCGCGCCCGGGATGCACCGCGCTGCGCGGCACGGGGGCGATGACGCCCACGTCCCGGGCGGAGGTCTGCGGGACGCCGCCGCTGACGACGTACGTGTGGACCGCGTCCCGCGTCTCGACGACGACCTCGTCGCCCTTCCCCAGGCGGTCGAGGCGCCGGAAGGGCTCGCCGTGGGTGTTGCGGTGCCCGGCGAGCGCGACGTTCCCGGCCCGGCCGGGTAGGGCGGTGCCGGGGTAGTGCCCGACGTACCCCTTGTCGAGGACCCCGCGCTTGGCGACGCCCCGGGCGACGGGGGCGACGACGCCGAGCCCGGGGATGCGCAGCACCGCGTACGCCTGGTCCCAGCGGGGCGCGTCGGGGGGCTGGGGGACCTTGCCGACGGGGTGGGGGCGGGGGGCGGCCCGGCCGCCGGGGGCGGTCTGCTCGGGAGGGCCGCCGGGGAGGTCTTCGGGAAGGTCCCCGGGGAGTTCCGGACGTGCCTGCTCTCCCGGACCCTCCGGGGCGGGCGCCCCGCCGTCCGGGTCCTCCCACTCCCGCACGAGGGACCGTACGGCCTCCTGGGCCCCGGCCCGGGCCTCCCGGTTCGTCCACCACACCTGGTGCACGACGAGGAGCAGTAGCACGACCCCGCAGGTGACGACGGCCTCGGCGGCACCCCACAGGCACCGGGCGAGTCCGGTACGCCGCCCGGGACGGCCCCCTCCCCGCCGGGCGGCCCCCCTCCCCGCCCGCACCCCCGGCACCGGCCGGCCCCCGCCCGGCACCCTGACCCCCGACGCGGGCCGCCCCCGGCTCCTCACCCGCACCCCACCGCCTCCCGGCTCACCACGCCTCGGCCCGCTGGCTCCGCAGGGGGCGGGCCGGCCCGTACCGGATGCACCGGCCCGCCCCCTCCGCAGGGAGCGGTCCCTGCCCGTCACCGGGGGCACCGACCCTCCCGTCCGCGCACCCGCACGCGAACCGGCCCACGGACCCGCACCCTTGCACGGACGGGAACCGGTCCACGAACCCGCACCCGTGCACGAGCCGGTCCACGAACCCACCCCCGTACCCGGACGGGCCCCCACAACCGCCCCGCAAGATAGCCCCCGCCCCCGCAACTCACCACCCCGAAAACCACGTTCCGCCGCCTCCCCACCGGGGAACGCTCCCGGCATGCACACCCCCGCTCCCGCCCCGAACCCGCCCGCGCAGCTCCCTCTCACCCGCGCCCCCTACCGCAGTACGGTGTCCCCCATGCGCCCCGACACGCCTTCGCCCGCCGACCACACGACCGAAGCCGAGCGTCTGCTGCGCACCGCGGCGCAGTACCCGGAGGACCAGGAGCCCCTGCTCCTGCAAGCAGCGGCCCACCTGGAGCTCGCCGGCGACCGCGCCCGCGCCGCGACCCTCTACGACCAGCTCCTCACCGCGCCCTCCCCCGAGGGCACGCCGCTCATCAAGGCCCTCAAGGCGGCCAACCTCTGGGAGTACGGCCACGAGGCCGAGGCCCGCGCGATCATCGACGGCATCCGCGCCTCGGCCCCGCGCACCCCCCAGCCCTGGGTGGTCCTGGCCGAGGCGCTGGAGAACCACGACGAACTCCCCCAGGCCCACGAGGCGTACACCACCGCCCTCACCCTCCTCGTCGACCCCGCCGAAGAGGTCCCGTACTCCACCCGCCCCCTCCTCACGGGCCGCCACCGCGTACGCCGGATGCTCGGCAAGGCGCACGACAGCTGGGACGCGCTCGCGGACACGGTCAACCCGGGCCCGGTCCCCCTGGACGAGCTGCACGACCCGAAGCGGCTGTGGGCCCTGGGCTCCTCCGACCCCGCCGAACTGCGCGCCGAGATCACCCGCCTCCAGGCGGAACTGGGCTCCTACCGCGCCGCCCTCTCCCGCCCCTTCCCGGTCGCCCTGCTGCACTGGCCGGCCGCGGAGTACGCCGAGCTGCTGGCCGCCCACCCCGCCCTGGCCGCCGAGTACCCCGCCACGCACACCGAGCACCTGTCCGCCCTGGAGTCCTCCCTCCGCGAACTCGCCGCGGCCGGCACCCCCAACCTCGGCATCGTCACGGGCTCCATCCCCTCCTACGAGGCCTTCGCCGCCTCCGAACGCACCTCCCCCGACTCCCCCTCCCTCCTCGCCGAATACGCCACCACCCTCGCCGCCCGCGGCCGCGCCCTTTCGTGGCCCCCGACGGCGACCGCCCCCTGCTGGTGTGGCTCAAAATCCCCCTACCGCACCTGCCACGGGACGCCGGAAGCGGTCTGAACCCCGGCCTTTCGGACAGAACTCAAAGACCTCCTGCCCCACAGGAGGTCTTTGCAGTAGCTTCACAATGATCTTTTGCTTTGTCTGATCCGACTGGCCGCCTCCCCCACGCATGGCCATGTCCTGTGTGTGCGAGGAAAAGCCATGCCTTACGAGTCCGGTGCCGACTGGCAGTACGACGTCCCGACCACCGGCAGCACCCACCTGCCGCCCGACGCCGGATACGGCAAGGCCTTGCGCAGCCAGGGTTACGGATTCGAAGTGGCCGTCGCGGACCTGATCGACAACTCGATCGACGCGGGCGCGGACAAGGTCGTCGTGCACTTCCTGCGCGACGCCGAGCGCATCCTCACGCTCCTCATCATCGACAACGGCCGCGGCATGGACGACGCGTCGCTGGACGCCGCGATGACGGTGGGCCGCCGCCGTGAGTACGGCGACGGAGCACTCGGCATGTACGGGACGGGCCTCAAGGCGGCGTCCCTGTCGCGGGCGGGTTCGCTCACCGTCGTCAGCCGTACCCGGCGCAGCCGCGCGGCGGGCCGTCTGCTCACCGCCGAGGGCATGGAGGACGGTTTCCGCTGCGACACCGTTGACCCGCGGTACGCGCAGGACCTCATCGACCGTTACGACGGGATCATCGAGTGGCACGGCACGGTCGTGCGCTGGGACAGGGTGAGCAACTTCGACACGGTCGCACGCGGCCAGAGCGATCAGTACCTGTCCAGGGCGATCGCCCGGCTGGAAACCCACCTCGGTCTCTACCTGCACCGCTTCCTCCAGCAGGGCCTGAAGCTGGACATCGCGGTGTGGGACGTGAGCGCCACCGACGGAGTACGGGGCTCGCTCGGCGAAGAGGTGGACCACATCGCGGTGGAGGCGCTGGACCCGTTCGGCTACAAGGTGCCGGGCAAGGCCGGGTACCCGCTGGTCATCACCGCCCCGGTGGAGGGCGTCGGGGACGTGGACCTGACGGCGCACATCTGGCCGGCCAAGTCCAAGCAGGCGGGTTTCCGTCAGGTCGGCTCGCTCAACGAGCGGCAGGGTTTCTACTTCTACCGCAACGACCGTCTCGTCCAGGCGGGCGGGTGGAACGGGTTGCGCAGCCCCGAAGGCCACCTCGCGCTGGCCCGCATCGCGGTGGACCTGCCGTCCCCGTCCAATGACGTCTTCAGCCTGGACGTGAAGAAGGAGGGGGTGACGGTCACGCCCGCGTTCACCCTCGGCCTCGACAAGGCGCAGGCCGCCAACGGCGTCACGTTCCACGGGTATCTCGCCGACGCGGAGAACGCGTACCGCGACGGGGCGAAGCGGACCGAGATCGTACGCAAGGCGGTGACGGCTCCGGGCAAGGGCCTGGACCCGAAGATCAAGCGGGTCATCAAGGAGGAGCTGCCGGAGAAGCCGGGCGAGGAGCCCATCGCGTTCACCTGGACCGCGCTCCCCGAGGACGTCTTCTTCGACCTGGACCGCGAGAACAACGCGGTCCTCCTCAACAAGACCTTCCGCGAGGACTTCACCGACGGCCGCCGGGGCGGCTCCAACGACACCCCCATGCTCAAGACGCTTCTCTACCTCCTCCTGGAGGACTGCTTCGGCCTGGGCCGCTGGGAGCGTGCCCGCCAGGACCGGATCGACTACTGGAACACGATCCTGCTGACCTCGGCGCGCGCCGAACGGGACCGGCGCGCCCGCGCCTCTTCCTGACCGGGACGCCCTTGACCGGCGCCACCGCACGCGCACCCCCACGCTCCACACGCGCGCACCCCGCGCCATCACACACGCGCACTCCCACGCTCCTCACGCGCACCCCGCACTCCTCACCCGCGCACCCCGTTCCTGACCCGCGCTCCTCTCCTGCCAAGGACCACCTCGTGACGCACGTACTCCTGGAGATCCACACCTCCGCCCTCGCCGGCATGGTCAACGGGCCCCGTCAGTTCGCCCGTTGGGCCGCGCTCGCCGCCGACGAGGACCACCCGGACGCGAATCTTTCCGAGGAGACGTTCCGCGAGCACATCGCACAGGGCGACGAGGAACTGAAGACTCTCTGGAAACGCCACCTCACCACCTGGGACTTCGCCGAGTCCCCCGCCTGGTCCCCGGACACCGCCCCGCACACCGACGCGCGCCGCACGGCCGTCTACGACCGGCTGCGTCTGGGCCCTGACCTGCGCAAGGCGCTGGACTGCGCCGCTCCGGTCGCCCGCGTGCAGAGCCCCACGGTGATCACCGCCGAGTACATCCCCTGGTACACCCCGGAACGCGCCTCCGCACGCTCCTTCTACTGGACGGCGTACGAGCGCAAGCTCCGCGCCAAGGGCTGGCCGGACGAGGCCGTGGCGAGCCTGGACGAAGCGAGCCGCGCCGTCGTCGAACGCCTCTGCGACCCCGAGCAGGAGGCCGCCCGCCAGGCGAAGGGCCTCGTCGTCGGCTACGTACAGTCCGGCAAGACCGCCAACTTCACCGGCGTGACCGCCAAGGCCATCGACGCCGGCTACCGTCTCGTCATCGTCCTGGGCGGCACCCTCAACCTCCTGCGCGCCCAGACCCAACGCCGCCTCGACATGGAACTGATCGGCCAGGAGAACATCCTGCGCGGCGCGGACCCCGCGGACGTCGACACCCTGGTCGGGGTGGACTACGTGGGCGACGGCGACGCCGACTGGCCGCATTTCGTACGCCACGGAGCCCGCCCCTCCACGCTCGGCGCCTTCGACATCGAACGCCTCACCACACGCGACAAGGACTACGTCCGTCTGGCTCAGGGCATCCGGGCCCTCGCCTTCGACGAGAAGCGCGACACCAACCGCCCGCTGTACGACCCCGTCAACCTGCATCACGCCGCGGCCCGCGTGCTGGTCGTGAAGAAGAACAAGGCCGTCCTCACCAAACTGGTCAAGGACCTCAAGCAGATCCACAGCATCCTCGGCGAGATCCCTACCCTGATCATCGACGACGAGTCCGACCAGGCATCCGTCAACACCTCCGACCCCAAGAAGTGGCAGAAGGACAGCACGGATCGCACCGCCATCAACGGACTGCTCTCCCAGCTCCTGGGGCTGCTCCCGCGTGCCCAGTACGTCGGCTACACGGCGACCCCCTTCGCCAACGTCTTCGTCGACCCCGCCGACGCCGAGGACATCTTCCCCTCGGACTTCCTGATCTCGCTCCCCCGTCCGCAGGGCTACATGGGAGTCCAGGACTTCCACGACCTGGACTCCCCCGTCCCCTTCGAGGACCGTACGTACGCCGACTCCCAGGAGAAGGCGCACGTACGCGGCATCTACGACCCGGAGGACGGCAGCACCGACGACCGTCTCCAGGAAGCCATGGACGCCTTCGTCCTCTCGGGCGCGCTCAAACTCTTCCGCACGGCCCACGGCGTCCCGGAAGCCCCCTTCCGCCACCACACGATGCTGGTCCACGAATCCGTCAAGCAGGACGACCACGCCGAACTCGCGCTGCGGCTGAACACCATGTGGCACGAGGCGGGCTACACCTCCCCCACCGGCCACACCCGCCTCGCACACCTCTGGCAGACCGACTTCGCCCCGGTCTCCGCGGCCCGCGCCCCCGTACTCCCCTCCCCCACCTCCTACGACGACCTCCGCCCCTACATCAGCCGCGCCCGCCAGCTGATCGGCTCGGGCGGCCGCCCGGTCGTCGTCGTCAACGGCGACTCCGACCGCTACTTCGACCAGCTCGACCTGGACTTCGACCGCACCCCGAACGTCTGGAAGATCCTGGTCGGCGGCACCAAACTCTCCCGCGGCTTCACCGTCGAGGGCCTCACCATCACCTACTACCGCCGCACCACCCAGGCCGCGGACACCCTGATGCAGATGGGCCGCTGGTTCGGCTTCCGCCCGAACTACCGGGACTTGGTACGCCTGTACATCGGACGCGAGGAGTCCTTCGGCCGCAGCAAGTCCGTCGACCTCTATGAGGCGTTCGAGGCGGTGTGCCAGGACGAGGAGGACTTCCGCGCGGAGCTCGCCCGCTACTCGGCCCTGGTAGACGGCAAGCCGCAGGTCACCCCCAACCAGATTCCGCCTCTCGTTTCCCAGCACCTGCCGCTGATGAAACCCTCCGCCCGCAACAAGATGTTCAACGCCGAACTGCTGGAGATCCGCTCTCCGGGCCAGCCGATCGAGCCGCGGGTGTACCCCCGCGATACCTCCGCCATCGGCCGTAACACGGAGCGGTGGCGCCCCGTTCTCGAAGCCCTCAGCGGCCCGGTCTCGGTCTGCCGGCTTCTGCCCACCGGCGCCGACGCCTTGACACGCACGTTCCAGGCATCCGCCGCGGTCGTCTCGCACGCCGGCCTCCTGGGAGTGCTGGGCTCCTTGGAATGGGAGGACGGAGGCGCGTTCCTCGCCCCGCACCTCACCTACCTTTCCCAGCTGGACGGAAGACTGGCGAGGGTCGACGACTGGCTCGTCATCACCCCGCACCTCACCAGCAGCTTCCACGTCGAAGCACAGCTGAACGGCCAGCGTCTCCCGCTGCACCGCCGTACCCGCGAGGACAAGAAGCCCTTCAACCGCATCGCGAGCGCCGATCACCGCATGTACGCACAACAGTTGACCGACACGGCAGGCCACGGGCCGGCCGCAGGCTCCTCTCTCGCCGTCGGCCCCCATCGCGGAGTGGTGCTGCTCTATCCAGTGATCGAGGCGCCGACGCACGCAGCCCTCAAGGAAGTCGCCTCCAGCGGCACAGTGAGCCCCACTCAGACCATCATGGCCTTCACGGTCACGTCTCCTCGCTCCGCGATCGACTCCAAACGCCAGTTGCTCCGCTACCGGGCGATGCGCTCGCACTAGCCCATCGCCCCATAGCCTCGCCACCGCTCCCAGGCCGACACCCCGGACAGGAACACGCCGTGCTCCAGCCAGACATATCCGCCGCTGTCAACGTGCGCTCACAGGTCTTCCTCCAGGAAGACCCAGAACTAGCGGCGGTCTACGCACGCCTGAGGCAACTCGACCCCACGGGTCAGCGCTTCGCAGCCGTCCTGCGGGAGACGGTCGACCAGTTGCTGAACGGCGAAGTCACGGGCCGCTACGACTGGAAGGACCTTTTCAAAACCGAGAAGACGCACGCCGGTACGATCGTGGAGATCAACCTCCAGCGGGAGTTCAGGTTCGACGACGGCGCCGAGATGGACTACCGGATCGCCGGTGTCGACGTCGACTGCAAATACTCCCAGACCTTCGGCGGCTGGATGATCCCACCGGAGGCAGCAGGGCACCTGTGCCTGCTCGTCTGGGCCGACGACTACCGGAGCTGCTGGAGCGCGGGCCTTCTCCGCATAGACCGGGGGTGGCTCAACACGGGAAACAACCGTGACAAGAAGCTGACGGTGAAAGCTGAGCACCGGAACAAGATTCTCTGGCTCTGGCACAACGCGGAACTCCCGGAGAACGTCCTTCTGCATCTCGATCCCGTCGACCGGGCAGCCGTCTTCGCCCAGAAGTCCGGCCAGACCCGCCTCAACGAGCTGTTCCGCCGGGCCCAGGGCCGGCGTATCGGCCGCAATGTGGTGCGCACCGTCGCACAGCAGAAGGACTACATGAAGAGAGTCAGGGGCAACGGTGGAGCCCGCTCGGCTCTGCGCCCAGAAGGCATCCTCATCATGGGTGACTACGACAGTCACCGTGCGGTCGCCGCGAGTCTCGGCGTGCCGGTACCCGGCGAAGGCGAGTTCGTCAGCGTACGTGTGACAGAGATCTCCGCGGGGACGACGGCCCGCCCCGCCGCGGTGCTGGACGGCCGCCGCTGGGCGGTGGCCATGCCGGAGGACGAGCCCTGCGTGGCACCGGAGCTGCCGAAACACACGAAGTAGACGGCAGGCGTCCCTCCGCTCGCCGTGGGCGGGCCCGGAAGGCATTGGATAGCCTGCCAGGGCAAGACCTGCGAACCGGATACCTGACGGGAGGCCCGGAGTACATGTCTGAAGAACAGTGGGAGCCGCCCGCCGGGTCATGGGCCACGTCGGCCGCACGCCGCCGCAACATGCAGGCGATCCGCAGCCGCGACACCACGCCTGAACTCCTGGTCCGGCGGCTGCTCCACGCCCAGGGCCTGCGTTACCGGGTCTCGGCCAAGCCCCTGCCCGGCCTGCGGCGCACCGCGGACCTCGTGTTCCGGCCCGTGCGGGTCGCGGTGTTCATCGACGGCTGCTACTGGCACGGCTGCCCGGAACACTACGTGCCGCCGAAGTCCAACTCCGGTTACTGGTCCGGCAAGGTGGCGCGCAACAGGTCGCGCGACGCTGACACCAACGCGCAGCTCACGGAGGCCGGCTGGCTCGTGCTCCGCTTCTGGGAACATGAGCCAGCCGATGTCTGCGCGGCCCAGATCGCCGCCGAGGTCCGCGAACGCCGGAACCGGCCGCGCGAGCGGGACCTCAGCGGCTGAGCTGTGGCCTAGTGCCCGTCGCGCCTGCGGGCCGCGCGAAGCACATCGATGACCGACTTGCCGACCGCTGCCGCTACGGGCGGCGGGAAGGCATTGCCGACCTGCCGGTACTGTGCGGTCTTGCCGCCCGAGAAAACCCAGCCGCTGGGGAAACCCTGGATGATGGCGGCCTGCTGCACGGTGAGCATGGGGCCGTCGGGCCCGAAAAGGTCCCGCTCGTGGGACTCCTTGTCGCGGCAGAGGTCGATGTCATTGGCCACACCCAGGCCTGATACCCCCAGCTGCTTCCACGCGGCCTTCGCCCGGCTGGGGCCCAGATCGGCTCCACCGTGCTTCTTCGAGCCACCCACCAGGGTCGGAGCGACACCGCCGCCCTTGCCCTTCAGCTCATCGCGCCGGATGCTCGCCCGCTCGTACCAGTGCGCGTACTTCGCGCGGGCGATTTCGTCGTGCACGCCACCGAAGTACTTCTCGTACCGTTCCAGCATGCTTTCCCGAAGCGCGTCGGCCACGCTGACGGGTTCCGTGTGCGTAGCAGTCGGCCACTGATACGTGAGGCCCTTGAGTACGTCGTCCCTGATCGCGACCAGAATGGCGCGGGGCCGAAGTTGCGGCACACCGAAGTTGCTGGCCTCCAGCACGCCCCAGTTGCAGACGGTGTAACCGAGGCCCGGATCGGATGCCTCGCTGCCGTCTTCTTCTCGGTAATCGCCGCCTTGGAGGCGGGCGGTAATCCAGTCGCGGTAATCGGAGAACTTCGGATCCATGATCCCCCGTACGTTCTCAATCATCACCGCGCGCGGGTTGAGCTCCTCCACGAGTTCAAGCATTCTCGGGAAGAGGTCACGCTCATCATCCCTGCCGAGCTGCTTTCCCGCATGGGAGAACGGCGGGCAGGGCACCCCGCCGGCCAGCAGGTCGAGTCCCTCGTTCGCGAGCACGTCACCGCTCTTGGGGAGATCCCGGGAGGGCTTGAAGTCCTTGACGTCTGTGGGTGGCAGCACATCGCAATGGGCTCTCTCCCACTCCCAGCCGTCCTGCACCCTGACGTTCTCCGCCAGCGTGCGCGCGGCATAGGGGTCGATCTCCACCAGTGCGAGATGACGGAACCCGGCTTGGTGCAGTCCGATCGCCTGACCGCCGGCACCTGCGCAGATCTCGATCGAGGTGAATTCCTTCTCAGTGCTGTACATGCACCCTCCTTACACACTTGCGCGGCGGCCACATCTTGCAACCAGCCCTCACAGAGGGTGACATGCCCCACTGACAACGCCCTCTAAGTGTGCGCTACGCCGGCCCAGCTCCGGACACCCCCGTGGCGGGTGTGCTGCCAGCATTCCACTGACAGCACACCCGCCCCAGGGATGCACAGAAATACCATCACGCGACGCGTGAGCATGCAGGGCGGGGTGTCAGCTGGCCTCTCCGGGCGGCTTGGTGTCAGCGCTGCCACAGCGGGTGATGGTCATCGTGATCTTCTGCTGGGTGGACCACATGCCGCCCTCGTATGTGGTGGGCTCCTCCGGGGTCTCCCATTCGTAGCGGGTCGTCGTCTCCAGCCAGCCGGAACGCTTGCCGGGGTTCTCCATGACGTGCTCTCCCTGTCTGTGGGCAATGCGGATGGGCT
Source organism: Streptomyces sp. NPDC088745 (assembly GCF_044751045.1). Lineage (NCBI taxonomy): Bacteria > Bacillati > Actinomycetota > Actinomycetes > Kitasatosporales > Streptomycetaceae > Streptomyces > Streptomyces sp. NPDC088745. Next base: position 148,356 of record NZ_JBIVLB010000008.1, on the reverse strand, counting down.
CAAACCGCGGGGCGGAACGCGGTCAGGCAGTGGACTCAGGCACGGCGGCACTCATGACGAGTTCGGCGTGCGCGGTGAGGCCGCGCCGGATGAGAGCGAGGCTGAGGCGCAGGGCGTCGGCCTGGGAACGCTCACGGCCCCCGCGGAGCACCTCTTCGGCGAGGTCCTCCCGCCGCAGGGCGTGGAGCCTCGCGATGACCCCGCTCAGCTCCTCAGGAGCCTTTGTCCTGCTGACCGACCAGATAAGGCCGACCATGCGCCGCTGCTCCCCCGCCGCCTCCGCCGCGAGCAGTTCCTGGACCGTCACGCTCACTGCCGACGGAAGTGAAAATCCGCCCTGCCGGTCCCCCGCTGAAACGCTTGCCGGTCGGCGTACCGAAACGGTGCCAGCATCGGTCTGCCGCCCGATGGCCGTCGCAGCGTTCACGTCCACCTTGGCCGCCGCGCGCTGCGGGCGGCGGTGTGCTGCCGCGCGCAGGCGTTCCATCTCGGAAAGCGCGAAAGGCAGTTCCCCCTGGCTCGCCTCGGCAGCGCACCGGACAATCTGCTGGAGACGGGCACGGCGCGGCACCCGCTGACCCGTCAGATAAAGGGACAAAGTGCTGGTCGGAATGCCCCAGCGCTTCGCGCACGCCACCTGCTTGTCGCCCGGCATCGCCGCATACAGGTCACGCAGAGCGTCCGCGAACCGTCTGCGGTCCGCCCCGCCTTCCTCCCCGCAGACGTCGTCAACATCCCCCTGCACAGCCACAAGCACCCCTTACGCAGACGCAGAACGAATAGCGACCATTGTCGCCCGCCCTGAGCGGGCAAGCGCAAGCCTGGACTCCAGAAAACTTCATCCATCCTGTTTGCAATTAGCCCTGGGGTTTTCATTTAGGGCGGTTTCATTTAGAGCACCTCGGGCGACATGTTTGCATTTATCCGAGAAGGACAGCTAAAAACTTGCTTTTCCTTCGCCTCTCCCCTTCCAATGGACGGCAGCCGCCCAGGACCCCAGCACCAGTGGATCCCAGCACCACGGAAGGACAGAGCGTGACTTCTCAGGAGATTCCCTCGTGGCAGGACACAAAGCGGGGCACCATGATCCGGTGCGCCCTGTGGCTCGTCAGCGAGGTGGGCGAGGGCGAGGTCTTCACCAAGACCGACCTCCGGGAGGCCTTTCCCGAAACGTCGCAGATCGACCGCCGCATGCGGGATCTGCGTGACCGGGGGTGGGTCATCGCCACCAGCCGGGAGGACCCCACGCTGACCTCCAAGGAGCACCGCTTCGTCTCCATGGGCGCCGAGGTCTGGAAGCCGGGACAGGCGAGAGCGAAGACGCCGGCCGCCGCGATCACGGGCACGCAGCGCCGCGAGATCTTCGATGCCGACGACCACCTGTGCCGCGTCTGCGGGATCGCGGCCGGCGAGCCGTATGACGGAAGCCCGGAGACCGCCCAGCTCGACGTGGCGCGACGCGACGTACTGAAGCCCGGCGGAAGCGTGGTGACCGAGATGGTCACCGAGTGCCGGCGCTGCCGGGTCGGCGGCCGGGGGCACACGGCGGACCTGGCCGGGCTGATCGGGAGAATGGAACAGATGGGCGGCATCGAGCGTGAGCACTTCGCCCAGTGGCTGGCGGCCGACCGCAGGGATTTCAGCTTGATGGAACGCCTTTGGGGCGAGTACCGCACCCTGCCGGCGGAATCCCGGAAAGCCGTCCGGGATGCTGTGAACAAGGCCTAGTCCAGCTTGTGGACGACCGGCGGAGACCCACCCCGGCCGGCGCCAGTCTCGGACGGGATACCAAGGAGAAGTGCAGATGCTGAAGTTCGTCCTCCCGCCCAGGGCCGCCCAGAACACGGAGTTCGTAGCGAGGCGGCTCAAGGACGTCATGGAAGGGGACGGCCCCAAGGAGACGGTGACTGTCGAGTGGCATGGCCGGCCCTTGCACGTCGGCGTCATCGACATGCCGCTGCGTGACCTGTACTACAACCCGGCGACCCACCGCATCCGGGCCCAGCGCGACCACGACCCGGCGCTGGCCGCACGCCTGGAAGCCGAGCCCTGGCTGGATGAGAGCCAGGACTACCTGAACCGTCTGCTCGTCGGGAAGCCAACCAACCCGGATGAACCGGACCCTGAGTTCGTGGCCCTCATGGACAGCCTGAGGGAAGTGGAACAGCAGGAGCCGGGACTGATCACCCATGCTGGAATCCTGGTCAACGGAAACACGCGAGCAGCCGCCCTCAGGGAGCTGAAGAAGACTTCCATCCGGGTCGGTGTCCTTCCGCCCTCCTTCACCTGGGAGGACATCAACGAGGTGGAGCTCTCCCTCCAGCTGAGGCCCGACCGGCGCAGGGAGTACTCCTACATCAACCGGCTGCTCGCGATGGAGGAGCAGGAACTGATGGGGCGTTCAGCGGAGGACATCGCCCGGTCTTTCCATATCCAGAAGAAGACCTTCTACCAGGAACGCTGGATCCTCGGAGTAATCCAGGACATGATCGGGCGCAGCAGGACGGGCGAAGGAGTTCAGCTCGCGTTTTCTGATTTCGAAGGGCACCAGGAAAACCTGAAGGAACTGCATCGGATCTACTCCAAGGCCGCTGCGAGCAACCAGGATCTCGCTGATCAGATCAAAGAGAATCGAATCGTCGCGATCATTCTGGATTTCGCGAAGACTCAGACCCGCCTGATCGGCGACCAGTTCCACAGCAAGTATCTGGAAAAATCCCTGCCTCAGAACATCAGGACGGCTCCTGAGGGTTCCGGAACCATCGGCATTCCAGGACTCAGTGTGTCCGTATCCGCCCCCTCAGGCTCTGTGGCTCAAGCGCGTGCCGTCACCGATCAGGTTCTGCAGGCGAAGGCCCTGGCCACGGCCCGCGCCGTCCCGGCGGAAACCCGCCAGGAGGCGCAGAAGGTGGTCGCCGACGTAAGCAAGGGAGTGCGGCGCGCGCTGGACGCCGCTGCCCGCGACGACCGGCTCAAGAAGGTGCAGCAGACCGCCGCCGAACGGCTCGACGACGCGCGCGCCTCCGTTGACCAGTGCGTCAGCGACCTCACCGTGGCCTTCTCCGCCAGCAGCCTGGACGAGGAAGCGTTTGACGCCGCGCTCGTCCGGCTCAAGGACAGCCTGGCCAAACTCGCCAGGTCGGCGCACCGCGGTGTGTCCTCTCGGGATGAGGGCATGACGTGGCTGCTCAAGGCGAGCGGATACGAGGCGTGACCGGGGCCGGGCAGCCCTCGCTGCGGATCGGCTTCGACCCGACCCGCACCAAGGTGCTCCTGCGCGCGGAACCCGTCGACCATGGACACCTGGTCCGGCTGAGCGCCCGGTACGGCACCGGCAGCCAGCGGGGAAGGTACACAGCGGAGGTCGGTCTGGAGGACTTCCTCGCCCAGCTCCCCCTGCTCGCCACCTGGTACGACCCGGCTGGAGTGAGCTTTGACGCGGATCTGCGGGCGCTGGCAGAAGGCTCCGTACGAGACGCGAGCGCGGTCGAATCGCGGCTGGCCGCGGGCACCCAGGGCGAGGCGGTAGCCGGGGAACTCTCTCCGGAAGAGGTGCCGATACGACTGGGGCCTGACTGGAGGGCCCCGCTGACCGGTTTCCAGAAGCGTGATATCGCCAGGCTGCTGTCCCTGACACACGGGGCGAACTTCAGTGTGCCAGGCGCCGGCAAGACCCGTGCCAGCATGGCCGTCTTCGCGGCCCTCCGGCACGCGGGCAAGGTGAAGCGGCTACTCGTCGTCAGTCCCAAATCCGCTTATGAGGCGTGGCGTGAAGAGAGCGGCCATTGCTTCACGTCACCACTGGAAGTACAGGTCTTCGAACGCCGCCCGGAAGAGGCCGTGGACGTCCTGCTGGTGAATTACGAGCGGCTCTACCGGTACCAGACCGAATTGGCGGACTGGCTGAGTGCGGCGCCGGCCCTCATGGTGCTGGACGAGGCGCACCGGATGAAGCTCGGCATCAGGGGAACCTTCGGTGCCACCTGCATGGCACTCGGCCCCCTGGCCCGCCACCGGCTGATCCTCACCGGCACACCCGCCCCCAATGGTGCCAAGGACTTGGAGAGCCTGCTCTCCTTCGTCTGGCCCGGACACGGCCGCCGTGCGGTAGACCGGGCGATGGCCGGCGGCGACCTAGCCCACGCGAGCAAGGTGCTCAGGCCGCTGTTCACCCGGACCACGAAGAAGGAGCTCGGCCTTCCTCCGCTGGACGTCAAACGGCTTTCCGTGGAACTCCCGCCCGCCCACCGCCGGGTGTACAGGGCCTTGCAGAAAAAGGGTCTGGAGCTGGAGAGCCCGGACCAGGAGGAGTTTGCCCGGCTTGGCAAAGTCTTGTCTTACCTCATGATGGCCAGTACGAACCCTGCTCTGCTGGATGACAGAACGGACCGGTATGAGCCGGTAACGGTTTTGACCTCTGAGTTCCGCACTCCAGTGGACTCCTCACTGCGGGAGCTGCTGCGCAACCTTCCTCACTACGAGCTGTCTCCGAAATACAAGGCGGTTCTCGACCTGGTAACGGAGAACAGCCGCCAAGGGAGAAAAACCCTCGTCTGGTCCACTTTCATCCGCAATCTCACCACCTTGAAGAGCGCCCTGCACGATTTCCAGCCCGCCATGGTCCATGGCGGGACCCTGGACCGCGATGAGCAGATTCATCGTTTCCGCACTGATCCCGACTGCACTGTGCTGCTGTCGAACCCTGCCACGCTCGGTGAAGGCATCAGCCTCCATCACGAATGCCACGACGCCATCTACGTGGACCGTGACTTCTCTGCCGGAAGATTCCTCCAGAGCCTCGACAGGATTCACCGTCTCGGCCTCAGCCCGGACACGCACACCCACATCACCGTGCTGACTGCTGCCAGGACGATCGATGACCGTGTCCATGAACGTCTCAGCCGCAAGCTGGAGTTCATGGGGCAGATCCTCGATGATCCTTCAGTGCAGGAACTGGCTGATCCAGCCGAAGAGACAGGCTTCTGGGGCATGGACACGGCAGACCGCAACGCGCTCCTCGCACACCTGGGTGAGGACGCCGAGTGACGCGCGCAGCCCGCTCGCCGGAATCGCTACGCGGCGCCGGCCTCCAAGTACGTGTGCGCCAGGTCCAGCGCCTCGTAGGTGCAGTGGACTCATCATCATGCGTGTGAGCAGGCAGGAACTGCCGGCCGAACCGGACCCGCGGCCGATGGTCCGGCTCTTGACACCGGGTCCTGGCGGTGGCCGGGACTTGCGCGATTCTTGGCTGGTTCAGATCTCTCGTGCAGCGTAGGCGCGGGCACTGAATGCCCAGAAGCCGCAGGAGCTAGGAACAGCGAGCTGGTTGGCAGAGCGGCTGAGGGCTCCGGTTAGCTGCACCGATGGCCCCTGACTTCAGTTCACCGCAGCACTCCGAGGCAATGGGCCTTCTTCCTGAGGATGTTGAGACAGCGGGCTTCCGCGCAGAGGCCGCCATAAACGGCTGCTTCAAGCCAAGTGTTCACAGTGTGGGCACATGGCCTCCACACCACTGTCATCATCGGCGTCTCGGTTGTTTCTGATGCCTTGGGGGGCTCATGTTGTTCGGGATACGCGCAGGTGGGGTGCGGCAGCGTGGAGCGGTGGGGGGTGCCGTCGCCGTCGTGGCGGCGGTGACCCTGGCCGGGTGCGGGGGTGGCAGTGCGGTCGACGCGAAGCCGGTGGGGGGTGTGTCCACGCCGACGGCGACGGGGAGCGTGACGGCGACGCCGTCGCCCAGCAAGACCGCGTCCGCGGCCGCTGCCGGGGTGGTCGGGGCCGTGGACGACACCGCGAGCGTGAAGAGTGTCCGGCCGGTGGTCGTGGATGTGCTGGTGAACGACACCTTCAAGGCGGCGGGCGGTGCCGCCGAGGCCTTCAAGGAAGCGGTGGGGAAGGGGAAGTTCACGCTGGCGGTGGAGGTCGCGCCCAAGGTCGGGACCGCCGTGGTCGGGGCCGGCGGGAGCAGCTTCACGTACACGCCGCAGGCGGGGTTCGGCGGCGAGGACGAGTTCACGTACAAGGTCACCGTCGACGGTGCGGGCGGCGCCGAGGACGTGAGCGGGACGGCGGTCGTGCGGTTGCAGGTGGCCGCGGCCAAACCCGCACCGGTCAAGACTCCCGCCAAGCCCAAGAAGCCGCCGGTGAAGGCGTCCTACAAGAACTGTTCCGCCGTACGGGCGGCCGGTGCCGCGCCGATCCGGGAGGGGCAGGCCGGGTACGGGCCGCACCTCGACCGGGACGGGGACGGGGTCGGCTGTGAGGCCAATGAGGGGAGGACCGGGTCCGGTGGCGGGAGTGGGTCCGGTGGCGGAAGCGGGTCCGCTTCCGGCGGCGGGTCGGCTTCCGGCGGCAGCGGGTCCGGGGGCGGCGGGAGTGTCTCGTACAAGAACTGCTCCGCCGTGCGGGCCGCCGGCGCCGCGCCCATCCGGCGCGGCGACCCCGGGTACGGGCGTCACCTCGACCGCGACGGGGACGGGGTCGGCTGCGAGTAGTAGTACCGGCGGGGTCGGCCCGACGCGGGCCACGTAGGTTTCATGGCCCCCGTGGGCCGTGTGCAGGCCCTGAAGGTCCCGCACGTCCCGGTGGCCCGTCGGTCTCGCGGCCCCGGTGGCGAGAAATCGTGCCGCCGGGGCCGCGGGAGCGCGGTCGGGAGGGGAGAGCGAAGAGGCTGAGTGTCCTTTTTGAGGGTTTCGAGCGGCGACTTTCGGTCATTGAGCCGCCCCGGCCCTGCCCGCGCCCCCGTCACACTGTCATCATCAGCCTCTTGATTCGCTTTCGAACCTCCGGACGAATACCGCGTTCCGGATCGAATGCCCTGGGGGGCACATGCAGTGGGTGAGAGGTGCCGCCCTTCGGCGGTCCGTGGTCGTCGGTGGAGCTGTCATGGGCATGGCCTCAGCCCTGGTCGCCTGCGAGAAGGACGCGGGCGCCGCGAAGCCCACCGCGGGCACCAGTGACGGTGTCGTCGCGCAGGCGGCGAAGGCCGGGCCGCCCTGGATGCAGCTCGTCGACGACGCCGACGACACCGAGGGCGGCAAGAAGGTCGTCGTCGACGTGCTCAAGAACGACACCCTCTCCCCGGCCGGCACGCCCGCCGCGCCCTTCCTCGGCGCTGTGGACGAGTCCGGGTACGAGCTCACCCTGCACAGCAAGCCCCGGCACGGGTCCGCCGTCGTCGACGGCACCCGCGTCACGTACACGCCGTCCGCCGCCTATGTGGGCGAGGACGACTTCATGTACGAGGTGAAGGTCAAGGAGTTCAAGGGCAAGCCCGTCGGCGCCAAGCCCGTCGAGGGCACGGCCGTCGTACGCGTCACCATGAACACCCCCGCGCCCTCCTCCGCGAAGAAGCCCGCCCAGAAGCCCACCAAGAAGCCCCTCAGGAAGCCCGCCCGGACGACGGACGGGTCCGGCGCGGCCGGTACGCCCAAGAAGACTTCCGGCGGCACCGGCACCGGCTTCACCTACAAGAACTGCGCCGCCGTACGCGCCGCCGGCGCCGCCCCGATCCGCACGGGCCAGCCGGGCTTCGGCGCCCACCTCGACCGCGACGGCGACGGGGTCGCCTGCGAGCGGTAGAACTCGAGTGAAGTCGACGTTCTGTGCGGGTGCGCCGGGTGGCGCACCCGCTTGCAACGCCGTCCCGTCTCGCGCACGTACGGGTCAGTCCCCTGCTCCGAACCGCCGCCCGCACGCCCACGCGGACAATGCCCCCACCCCGGCGGACACCAACAGTGCACCACCGTCGATCACGTGGGGAAGTCCGGGAGCGAAAGCGAAGAAGGCGAGTGAGGCCAACAGGCCGACTCCGAAGCCGACACCCATGAGCAGGTGACGGCGCTCTTGCGATTGCTTCAGCTTCACGATGCGTCGCCTACTTCTTGATGTAGTGGCACTGGCTGGAGCGGCGAACTCCATTGACGTAGAGGTGCGTGCACGACTTGCCGTAACGCGGGAGCGTCTGGGGCGAGTTGTTCCTCATGGGGTCAATCTTGCACTCGGGGTGCGTCTTGCCCCTGGACGTCTTGTAGGTCCTGTTGTTGGTGTCCACGTACGTGAAATCAATACGCCAGTTGCAGAAACCGGGTCCGAGCGCAGCCACGAAACCGCAGTCCACGCCTGCATTCTGGTACTCGATCCGCTTGCCGCTCCCCTTGATGATGTGCGTGAAGAAACACCCCGTCGGCACCTTCACAGCCGCTCCCCCGACCGTGTACGTGAAGGTGTTCACCGCGGTTGACCCGGCCGCTGAGGCTTCGGCCGGCACGGCGGGTGCGGTGAAGCTGAGGGCGGCGGTGAGCACCGCGACGGTCTTGAATCGGGTGGCGTTGAATCGGGCGGCATTGAAGATCTGCATGAGACTCCCCAGCTCGTTTGGATCACTGGCCCGACATGACTCCGAACGGCCGGTCCCCGGTTCGTCGCACCCGCTCCAACCACCACTAAGAGTGACTGTGCGTAACCAATTCCGCGTCCGCTCGTCGCGCTCCGCAGCGGATGACGCGGCGGTGCATGTGCCGAACCGAGCCAGGAGAGTGGTCGATAGCCTCGCAGTACACATTCGCGTCACAGCTGGAGGCAGAAGTCATGGTCAAGGTGCCCGCATCCCTCGTCGCCGCCACCGGGCTCGTCGGTGGGTACGGGGTGGCCCGGTGGACGAAGAAGCGGCCGCTCGGGGGTGTGGCCCTGGCGGCGGCGGGGGCCGTGGCCGCGCGGCAGTGGCAGCAGGAGGCCGGGGGGAAGGTCGCGGCCGGGCTGACGGGGCTGTACGTCGCCGGGTTCGCCGGGTCGCATCCGCTGGCGAAGAAGGTCGGGGCGTGGCCCTCCGTGTTCGCGGTGGCGGGCGGGGTCGCCGTCGCTTCGTGGGCCGCGACCCGGGGCCGTCGGTGCTGTGAGTAAGGGGCGCCCGGTTGTGAGCAAGGGGCGCCCGGCCCGGCCCCGCCGGCGGCGGGGTCAGGCTCCGAAGGCCTTGGAGACCGTGTAGATCACCAGCCCCACCAGCGCGCCGACCACCGTTCCGTTGATACGGATGAACTGCAGGTCGCGGCCGATGTGCGCCTCGATCTTGCGGGAGGTGTGGGTCGCGTCCCAGCCCGCGACGGTGTCGGTGATGAGGGACGTGATCTCGGAGCGGTAGGTGGTGATGACGTAGACCGCCGCGCCTTCGACCCAGCCTTCGAGTTTGCGTTGCAGGCGGTCGTCCGTGGCCAGGCGGGTGCCCAGCGAGATGAGGGAGGCGCGGACGCGCAGGCGCAGTTCCGAGCGGTCGTCGTCGGCGGCGGCGATGATCATCGCGCGGACGGCGGACCAGGCGGACGCGATCACGTCCTGGACTTCGGGGCGGTTGAGGATGTCGGACTTCAGGCGTTCGGTGCGGGCGCGGGTCTCGGAGTCCGACTGCAGGTCCGTGGCGAAGTCGGCGAGGAAGCGGTCGATGGCGCCGCGGGCCGGGTGGGTGGGCATGTCGCGGATCTCGGTGACGAAACGCAGCAGTTCGCGGTAGACGCGGTCGCCGATCTTGCGGTCCACGAAGCGCGGGGTCCAGCCGGGGGCGCCGCCCTGGACCGCGTCCATGACCGAGTCGCCGTGCTCGACGAGCCAGTCGTGGGCGCGGGTGCAGATCAGGTCCACGGCGCGGTGGTGGGCGCCGTCGGCGACGACCTTGTCCAGGGCCTTGCCCAGGCCCGGGGCGATCTCGGCCGATTCCGCGCGGCGGGTGATGGCCTCGCCCACGACCGCCTGCACGTCGGAGTCGCGCAGGACGGTGAGGGCCCCGCGCAGCGCCGTGGCGAGTTCCTCGGTGACCCGGTCGGCGTGCGCCGGGTCGGCCAGCCAGGCGCCCAGCCGGCCGCCCAGGTCGAGGGGGGCGAGGCGGGCGCGGATGACGTCCTCGGAGAGGAAGTTCTCGCCGACGAAGTCCGCGAGGGACACCCCCAACTGGTCCTTCTTGGTGGGGATGATCGCGGTGTGCGGGATGGGGATGCCGAGCGGGTGCTTGAAGAGCGCCGTGACGGCGAACCAGTCCGCCATCGCGCCCACCATCCCCGCCTCCGCCGCCGCCGCGACGTAGCCCGCCCAGCCGCCGAGCCCGCTGTGCTGCGCCCATTTGGCCAGGACGTAGACCAGGGCGACGAAGAGCAGCAGACCCGTCGCCGTCGCCTTCATGCGGCGTACGCCCCGCTGCTTCTCCGCGTCCGCCTCGCTGAACGCGAAGGGTTGGCGGGGAGTGGGGGGCGGAGCGGCGGGCGGGGTGGCGTGGGCAGGCCCGTCGGTCCGGGAAGCGCCGCTCCCCGGTGCCCGTGCGGGCTCCGTCCGCCCGTTGTCGTTGCGTTCGTCCATGCGCTTCGTCCGTCGCCCTTCGCCGTCCCGGCCCGTTGCCGTCCTGCTTCCGGTTCCCGTGTCCCGGCCCGCGTACGCGCGGGGCGCGGCCCCGCGGGGCGGAGGGAGACCTCCGTACCCGAAGACTCCCCCGTACCGTCCTTACCTGTCCTACTCCCGGAACGCGCGCCGAGTTCCCGACCTCCCGGTCCTCGTCGGCGTACCGCATCATGGTGCTCGGACGATCCCGCACGAACCGCACGAACCGTGCGGAGATCACGAACGTACGGACAGCGATACGAGGAGTGCCCACCAGCATGACCCGGCGCCACGGTTACACCCTGCTGGCCGCTCTGGCGGCAGTGGTCGTGCTCATCTCCTGCGGCATCTTCGCCCTCACCGGTCTCGTCGGCGACGGCTCCGCGCGCGCCGGGCAGCACGGCGGGGCCGGGTCGGTGCCCGCCGGCTCCGAGCGGTGGATCGGGACGTGGGCGGCCTCCCCGGTGGGCCCCGAACCGCGGACCGCGGGAGGGCTGGCCGGTCATTCCGTACGCAATGTGGTGCACACCAGCATCGGGGGCACCAGTGCCCGCATCACCCTCTCGAACCGCTTCGGGGACCGGCCGCTCCTCATATCGCACGCCTCGGTGGCCGTGGCCGCCCAGCAGGGCGCTCCGGCGGCCGCGCCGGGGACCATGCGGCAGGTCACCTTCGGGGGGAAGCCGTCCGTGACCGTCCCGGCGGGCGGGAGCGTGGTCGGCGACCGGACGGCGCTCCGGGTGCCGTACGACGGGGACCTGCTGGTGACGACCTACTCGCCGCAGCCGAGCGGCTCGGTGACGTACCACCCGCACGCCCAGCAGACCGGGTACAGCGCGCTGGGCGACCACACCGAGGACGTGTCCGGCGCCGGGTACCGGACGCGGACGAACAACTGGCGCTACCTGACCGGCGTGGACGTGCTGAACGCGGACGCCGAAGGGGCGGTGGTGATGTTCGGCGACTCGATCACGGACGGCATGACGTCGACGGTGGACGCGAACCGCCGCTGGCCGGACGTCTTCGCGGACCGGCTGCGGGCGGAGCCGGGGGCGCCGCGTTACGGCGTCCTCAACCAGGGCATCAGCGGCAACCGGCTCCTGACGGACGGCCGGGGCCCGCGGGGCCTGTCCCGCTTCGAGGCGGACGCGGCGGGCCGGCCGGGAGTGAAGGCGGTGGTGGTGCTGCTGGGGATCAACGACATCATCGCGCCGCCGCACGAGCGGGACGCGGGACGGATCGTGGCCGGGCTGCGGGAACTGGTGCGGCAGGGGCACGCGCGGGGGCAGCGGGTGATCGGCGGAACGCTGCTGCCCTTCGGCGGGCATCCGGCGTGGACCTGGGAGCGGGAGGCGGTACGGGGCGCGGTGAACGCGGAGATCCGCGCGGGGCGGGTCTTCGACGCGGTGGTCGACTTCGACCGGGCGGTGCGGGGGGAGGGGGCCGAGGGGGTGCGGATGGCGGCGGTGTACGACTCGGGGGACCATCTGCATCCGAGCGACGCGGGGTATCGGCGGATGGGGCTGACGCTGGACTGGCGGACCCTGCGGGCGGGCCGCCCGGAGGCTTCGCCGCTACGTTCCTGACCTCCCGGCCCGGGGCCGCCCGGGGGCGGAGCCCCGTTCAGGGGCGCGGAGAACTGCGCGCTGAGCCACGACGCTCCTGCACGGCTCCTGTCCGGCGATGCGCCCCGCCGGGGGCGCGGGGAACTGCGCGCCCAGCCACGACGCTCCTGCACGGGAACCGGAGGCGGCCGTGCGGCGAGCGCTTCAGGGAAAGGACGGGGTCTCCCCTGCTCGGACGGAGTCGAGAGCTTGGGGAAGGGTCCGGGGCCTCTCTGTCCGAGCCGGGCGGGGCTGACGCGTCCGGTATCGGAGCGGGGGTCCGGGCCTTGGCGGAGGAGCGTACCCGGCACAGGCGCTGGGGCGGGGGCGGCACCCGGTGAGCGGGGAGCGGGAGGGGCCGCCCCCTTGCCCGCCCTCCCCCAAGCTCTCGGCTTCGCTTGAGCAGGGGACCCCCCTCGCCCCCTTGGGGCGGCCCGTCGCCCAAGGAGGCCAAGGGGGCCAAGGGGACGGGGCGAGGGCGGCTGCGTTGGCCCAGGAGGGGCGGGGTGGGGAGCCCGAGGCCGGGAGGGGGGTGCCGTCGGCAGCCCTCCCGGCCTCCGCGGCAGCGAACCCCCGTCAGAGTTCCTTGCGGCGCTCCCCCCGCAGCCTCTCCTTCTCCGCGCGGCGGAGCTTGCGTTCGACGCCCACGCCGCCCATCAGGGCGAAGCCCGTCACCGTCACGCGCGGGGAGCCCGGTGTGCCCTCGCCCGTGGCCTTGTCGTCGAAGCCGCCCATGATGCCGACGCCCCGCACCTCCACGTGCAGGTCGTTGGGGACCTTCACCACGATGCCGCCCATGATCGTGACGCACCGGATCGTCACCTCGCGCTCCGCGAACCGCGCCTCGCGCAGGTCGATCTCCCCGCCGCCCCACATCGCGAAGGAGGTGAAGACCCGCGGCACGCTCCACTGCCCCCACCGCTTGAAGCCGCCCCAGAAGGCGAACGCCCCCTTCGAGGTCGCCGGAACCCCGATCCGCGAGGCCCAGGACGCCGGGGAGGCGTCCCCCCGCTCCCCGGGAAGCACCATCGGCGCCGTCCCGGCGGCGGCCGGCAGGTCCCGTACGAGCACCTGCAGCTCCCCCTGCGTACGGGACGTGTACGCCGCGCCGAGACGCTCGTCGAACTCCTCCATGTCGAGCCGCCCCTCGGCGACGGCCTCGCGCAGCACCTCGGCCACCCGCTCGCGGTCGGCGTCGGAAGCCCGCAGTTCGGAACGCAGTTCGGGCAGGTGGTGGTCCCCAGCACTCGTCATACCGGTCAGGTTAGCCGTGCTCCCCGCGCCCCGTCCGCCCCGCCCGCGTACATCTTCGCGATCACCGCCTCGATGTCCGGCTCGCGCACCGACAGGTCCAACAAGGGGTACGCGGCGGCCAGTTCGGCCACCAGCGGGGCCGCCGAAACGGACGCCGGGAAGGCGAGCCACTGCCGCGGGCCCTCCACCTTCACCACCCGCGCCAACCGCGTGACCAGGGGCGGGAGTTCCCGCTCCAGGTCCACCACCAGCGTCCGCTCGCTCTCCCCCACCTCGTGCAGCCCGGCGAGCGCCCCGTCGTACATCAGCCGCCCGTGGTCGATGACCATCACCCGCTTGCAGAGCTGCTCGATGTCGGTCAGGTCGTGGGTGGTCAGCAGCACCGTCGTGCCCAGCTCCGCGTTCAGGTCCCGCAGGAACTGGCGGACCTTGGACTTGGAGACGACATCGAGTCCGATCGTCGGCTCGTCCAGGTACAGCACCTCGGGGTCGTGCAGCAGCGCCGCCGCGATGTCGCCCCGCATCCGCTGCCCGAGCGAGAGCTGCCGTACCGGAACGTCGAGCAGCTCGGCGAGGTCCAGCAGCTCCACGCACCGCGCCAGGTTCGCCGCGAACCGGGCGTCCGGGATGCGGTACATGCGGTGCATCAGCCGGTAGGAGTCCTTCAGCGGCAGGTCCCACCACAGCGTCGTGCGCTGTCCGAAGACCACCCCGATCCGGGAGGCGAGCCGGGTGCGCTCCCGCGCCGGGTCGATGCCCGCGACCCGCAGCCGGCCGCCGCTGGGGGTGAGGATGCCGGTGAGCATCTTGATGGTGGTGGACTTGCCCGCCCCGTTGGGGCCGATGCAACCGACCACCTCACCGCGCGGAATCGTGAAGCTGATCCCGTCGACCGCCCTGACCTGCCGTTTCTCCCTGCGCAGCAAGCCCTTCTTGCGGCGTACGTCGAAGACCTTCTCGACGTTGTCCAGTTCGATGAGATCCATCCCGCCTCCACCCGAAGTCAGCTCCCCGTACTGCGGTACGACCGCAGGCCCAGCCGCCACAACAGCCCCGCCGCCACCCAGAACCCCACCGCCACCACCGGCGACAGGAAGGCGAACCACCCGGGCACCTCCAGCGGATACGGCCGCCCCAGCACGTACATCACCGGAATCCAGTTCACGAACGCCAGCGGCAGCAGGAAGGTCACCCCGCGCACCAGGTCCTTCGCGAAGACCGTCGGCGGGTACTGGAGCAGCGTGTTGCCCCCGAAGGTGAACGCGGACTGCACCTCCGCCGCGTCCTGCGCCAGGAACTGGAACGCGCCGCCCATCGTGAACAGCGCCGCGAAGATCGCCCCGCCGCTCAGCATCATCACCGGCACCAGCAACGCCTTCAGCGGCGTCCACTCCACCTCGTCCAACTGTGTGATCGCGTACGCCAGCACGGCCAGCCCCTGGGTGATCCGGCCGATCCTGCGCAGCGCGAAGTGGTCCGCCGCGAGCTGCGCCAGCACCGGCGCCGGCCGTACCAGCAGCGTGTCCAGCGTGCCGTCGCGGACCCGCTGGCCCACCCGGCCCATGGTGCCCATCGCCAGGTCGCCGATCCCCAGGGCCGCCCCCGCCACCCCGTACAGGAAGGCCACCTCGCCCAGCGAGAAGCCGCCGAGCCGCTCCACGTGCCCGAACATCAGCAGCACGGCCACGAAGTCGAGCCCGGTCCCCGCGAAGTGCGCGACGGTCGTCAGCGCGAAGGAGGTCCGGTAGGCCATCGTGGAGCGGATCCACATCATCGCGATGAGCCCGTACGCACGGAACCCGTCGCGCGCGAGCGCCGCCCGCCCGCGCGCGGGCACCAGCCGTTCCTCAGCCACCCTGCACCACCACCCGACGGGTCGCCGCCGCCTGCAGCAGCCGCCCCACCGTCAACAGCGCGACCGCCCAGCCCGCCTGGAAGGCGTACGCGACCAGCAGGTCCCATCCGGAGCGCACCCCCAGGTACACGTCCGCCGGGACCTGGAGCAGCGCGGACCACGGCAGCGCCCGCGCCACCTCGCCCAGCGTGCCGGGGAAGAGGTTGAGCGGCAGCAGCATCCCGGAGAAGAACATCCCCGCCAGCCACGAGAGCTGGCTGACCCCGGCCCCGTCCAGCAGCCAGAACGCGCTCAGCGCCACCAGGTAGCGCAGCGCGAAACTCACCACGAACCCCAGGAAGACGGAGACCAGGAAGGCGGGCCAGCGCCACCACGGCGACGGCACGGCCACCTCGAAGGCGAGCGAGCCGACCGCCATCGGCACCACGCCGCGTCCCAGGAGCTGGAAGGCGCTGCGGCCCAAGTCGGCTGCCAGCCACCAGAGTTGGAGGTCGGCGGGCCGGTAGAGGTCGGTGACGATCTCGCCGGTGCGGATGCGTTCCATCAGGTCGTTCTCGAAGCCGCCGCCCATCAACGAGGCCGCGGCCAGCAGGGCTTGGCCGATCCACACGTACGCGAGGGCCTGGGGGAGCTCGTAGCCGCCCAGGTGCGGACGCTGGGTCCACAGGGCCGTATACGTGTACGCGAGGATGAAGCCGAAGACGGTGTTGGTGAAGACCCCCGCCCAGGTCGCCGCGCGGTAGGTGGCGTACCGGCGGAACCCGCCGGCGGCCACCAGTGCGTACAGCCGCGAGCGCACCCGCACCTCCCCACCCCCTCGCTCGTTGTGCCACTTGGCTCACCGCAGGCCGCCCGGCACCGAAGCGCACGACCCTAGCCCAACGGGGTCACCGCCCGCGAGCGATTACTCGCCCCCCGTGAGGACGAGTGGGATTCGCGGTGGAACACGGTGTTTCATGGGAGAACATGCGAATCGCCCGACACGACACCGTTATGCCGGAGTGTGAACCTCTGGCCGCGTCCGAGGAGTCTCCACAGGCATGAGCGACGAGCCGCAGCAGCAGCCGGGCTGGGCCCCCCGGGACCCCTCCGTCCCGGACCCGGACCCGGATCGGGGGCCGGGCCCCGACGCTCCCGAGGACGCCCCGGGCAAGAAGAAGCGCCCCCGGCGCACCGGCTGGCGGCGCCTCCTCCCCACCTGGCGGATGCTGCTCGCCGCGTTCCTGCTCGTCGCGGTGCTGCTCTGCGGCGCGTTCGTCGCCGGCTACACCATGGTCAAGATCCCCGCGGCCAACGACACCGCGACCGCCCAGTCCAACGTCTACCTATACGCCGACGGCACCCCGCTGGCCCGCGACGGCGAGGTCAACCGGGAGAACGTCCAGCTCTCCCAGGTCCCCAAGGCGATCCAGCACGCCGTCCTGGCCGCCGAGGACCGCGGCTTCTACGGCGAGCCCGCCGTCGACCCGCAGGCCATGATCCGCGCCGCCTGGAACACCGCCACCGGCAAGGGCAAGCAGTCCGGCTCCACCATCACCCAGCAGTACGTGAAGAACTACTACCTGGCCCAGGAACAGACCGTCACCCGCAAGGTGAAGGAGTTCTTCATCGCGATCAAGCTCAACCGGGAGAAGTCCAAGGACTACATCCTGGAGGGCTACCTCAACACCAGCTACTTCGGCCGCAACGCCTACGGCATCCAGGCCGCCGCCCAGGCCTACTACGGCAAGGACATCGAGCAGCTCGGCGCCCCCGAGGGCGCCTACCTCGCCTCCCTGCTCAACGCCCCCAACGCCTACGACGTCGCCACCCACCCCGAGAACCGGGGCAAGGCGCTCGGCCGCTGGAACTACGTCCTGGACGGCATGGTCAAGGAGGGCTGGCTCAAGCAGGCCGCCCGGACGAAGATCACGTTCCCGCAGCCCCAGCAGGCCAGGCCCGCCGCCGGGCTCTCCGGGCAGCGCGGCTACATCGTGCAGGCCGTCGAGGACTACCTGACCGCCCACAAGGTCATCGACGACGAGACCCTCAACTCCGGCGGCTACCGCATCACCACCACCCTGGACAAGCCCCGCCAGGACGCCTTCGTGCAGGCGGTCGAGGACAACGTCATGAAGAAGGCCGACGCCGCGAAGCGCAGGGCCGACCGCAACGTGCGCGTCGGCGGCGCCTCCATCGACCCGGTCACCGGCAAGGTCGTCGCCCTGTACGGCGGCATCGACTACACCAAGCAGTACGTCTCCAACGCCACCCGGCGCGACTTCCAGGTCGGCTCCACCTTCAAGCCCTTCGTCTTCACCGCGGCCGTCGAGAACGGCTCCACCACCCAGGCCGGGACGCCCATCACCCCCAACACCGTGTACGACGGCACCAACAGGCGGCCCGTGGTCGGCAGCGCCATCCCCTTCGCGCCCGAGAACGAGGACGACGTGTCGTACGGGAACATCTCCGTGCGCACCGCCACCGACAAGTCCGTGAACGCCGTGTACGCGCAGCTGGCCGTGGACGTCGGCCCCACGAAGGTCAAGGAGACCGCGGTCGCGCTGGGCCTGCCGGAGGAGACGCCCGAGCTCAACGCCTACCCCTCCATCGCGCTCGGCGTCGCCACCGCGAGCGTGCTCGACATGACCGAGGCGTACGCCACCCTGGCCAACCACGGCAAGCGCGGCACGTACTCACTCGTCGAAAAGATCTCCAAGAACGGCGAGGACCTGCCCCTGCCCCAACAGGAGACCAAGCAGGTCGTCTCGCGGACCGCCGCCGACACCACCACCTCGATCCTGCGGAGCGTCGTCGACGGCGGCACGGGCGCCGCGGCGAAGGCCGCGGGACGCCCGGCGGCGGGCAAGACCGGCACCGCCGAGGAGGACAAGGCCGCCTGGTTCGCGGGCTACACCCCGGACCTGGCGACCGTCGTGGCGGTCATGGGGGCCGACCCCGACACGGCCGTCCAGAAGCCGCTGTACGGAGCGCTCGGCCAGGACCGGATCAACGGCGGCGGCGCGCCCGCCGAGACCTGGGCGCAGTACACGGCCGCCGCTCTCAAGGACAAGGAGGCCAAGGAGTTCGACCTGGAGGTCGAGGCGGGCTCCGAGGCCCCGGTCGTCCCGCCGCCGGTCGCACCGCCCGTCGCGCCCCCGCCGAGCGAGGACACGGGCGGACAGCGGCCCGGCACCGACAACGGCGGCGCGGCGGCGGACGGCGGCCAGCAGGGCGGCCGGACCGGCGGCGCGGCGGCCACCGGCGGCGACCAGGGCGGCGGCGACAACGGCGGTGCGGCCGCCGACGGAGGCAACGACACCGGCGGCGGTCCGACCGGCGGCAACGACGGCGCCGCCGCCGCCGACGGAGGCGGCGACCAGGGCGGCGGCGACAACGGGGGCGGCGACGGCGGCGTCCCCGACCCGGTCGGCGGCCTGATCGGCGGCGGCGAACAGGGCCGCCGCCCGGCGGCCGACGGGAACGCGCCGCCGCGCTGACGTCAGTGCCCCGAGGTCGCCTTCAGGCCGACCACGGCCACCAGCAGCAGACAGACGAAGAAGATCCGGGCGGCGGTGACGGGCTCGTTCAGCACGATCATCCCGACCACCGCCGCACCGGCCGCACCGATCCCGACCCACACGCCGTACGCCGTGCCGATGGGCAGCGTCTTGGCGGCCTGCGAGAGCAGCAGCATGCTGACGACGATCCCGGCGCCGGTGAACACGCTCGGCCACAGCCGGGTGAACCCGTCGGTGAACTTCATCCCGATCGACCAGGCGACTTCGAGCAGACCGGCGACGACCAACAGGACCCATGCCATGACGGCACCTCCGAGAACGAGAACGCGGAACAACTCACGGGTGCGTCGTCTTTGCGATGAGCCCAGGGCCCGTCCCGGTACGGCGCGTCTCGTCGGGGTCCCTCCACGGTAGCAAAGGGCATGCGAAAGGGCCTGGTGACAACGGTCACCAGGCCCTCGGCGCACGGTTCTGGAGGTATGGCTCCGGAAGTACGAATCCAGCGGTATGGCTCTACAGGTACAACCCTGTCGCGTCCTCGGAGACCCGCTCCGACGCCACCGCGTGCAGGTCGCGCTCGCGCATCAGCACGTACGCCGTGCCGCGCACCTCGACCTCGGCCCGGTCCTCCGGGTCGTACAGCACCCGGTCGCCGGGCACCACACTCCGCACGTTCTGCCCGACGGCGACCACCTCGGCCCACGCCAGGCGCTTGCCGACGGCCGCCGTGGCCGGAATCAGGATGCCGCCGCCCGAACGGCGCTCGCCCTCGGGGGTGTCCGAGGAGACCAGCACACGGTCGTGCAGCATCCGGATGGGCAGTTTGTCGTCGTGCTGGTTCTTCTCGCTCACACCACGAACCTACCTCTGCGGACCGGCGCCGGCCGAGAGCGGGTCAGCCCTTACGACGGCGCGAGGACACCAGCAGCAGCCCCACGACCGCCACCGCGACCACCGCCACCGGCACCAGCCGGTCGACGCGGGGCGCGCCGTCGGCGTCCACGAACTGCGACCGCACCTCCGTGACCTTGCGGTTCACGGCCACGAACGCCCGCCCGGCGGTCTCGTCGACAGCCGACCTCGCCTTCGCCTTGGCGTCCCCCACGATGGTCCTGGGGTGCAGCCGTACACCGATCTCGTCCAGCGTCACAGCGAGCTGGTCGCGCCTGCGGACGATGTCCGCCTCGATCTGCGCAGGGGTCCTGGCTTCCGACACTGCGCCGCCTCCGTGGTCCGGTCCGGTAATCCGTCACGACAGTCTGTCAGCTCCCGGGCGCTCGCACCCATCGGCACCCCCATTACGCTCAAGCCATCACCCGCCCCCTACCCCCTCCCGGGAGTCCTCATGAGCGAGCGCCTCGCGCCCGGCGACACCGCCCCCGACTTCACCCTGCCCGACGCCGACGGCAAGGACGTCTCCCTCGCCTCCCACCGGGGCCGCAAGGTCGTCGTCTACTTCTACCCGGCCGCCCTGACCCCCGGCTGCACCAAGCAGGCCTGCGACTTCACCGACAACCTCGACGTGCTGGCCGCCGCCGGGTACGACGTCATCGGCGTCTCCCCCGACAAGCCGGAGAAGCTCGCGAAGTTCCGCGAGAAGGAGTCCCTGAAGGTCACCCTGGTCGGCGACCCGGACAAGACGGTGCTGGAGGCGTACGGCGCGTACGGCGAGAAGAAGCTGTACGGCAAGACGGTGACCGGCGTCATCCGCTCCACCGTCGTCGTCGACGAGGACGGCAAGGTCGAGCACGCCTTCTACAACGTCAAGGCCACGGGCCATGTCGCGAAGATCATGAAGGACCTGAAGATCTGACCCTTATCACCCTGTGTAAGAACCGCGTGATGGAAATCCCACCGCCGGGCGGTGGGATTTTTGTTTGCCCCCGGCGCAATCGTGCAGACGTACCTCCTGGAACACCCGCATCACCTGCCCCAGGAGGACCCGACCATGACGCCCACCGCCCCCCGCCGGGCCGAGGACCCCGAGGCGGTCAAGCGTCACCGCGTCCTCTTCCGCGCCCTGAACCGCCGCAGGAACCCGCCGCTGCGCCGCTCCGACATCACCGTCACCGACGAAGCGGCCGTGAAGAGAGCCGTGAAGGCCGCCTCCCTCGGCAATGCCATGGAGTGGTTCGACTTCGGCATCTACTCCTATCTGGCGGTCACCCTCGGTCAGGTCTTCTTCCCGTCCGGGAACGACACGGCCCAGCTCCTCTCCTCCTTCGCGACCTTCGCGGTGGCCTTCCTGGTGCGGCCGCTCGGCGGCATGTTCTTCGGCCCGATGGGCGACAAGATCGGCCGCAAGAAGGTCCTCGCCCTCACGATGATCCTGATGTCGGTCGGCACGCTCGCCATCGGCCTCATCCCGTCCTGGGACTCCATCGGCGTCTGGGCGCCGATCCTGCTGATCTTCTTCCGCATGCTCCAGGGCTTCTCGACCGGCGGCGAGTACGGCGGAGCGTCCACCTTCATCGCCGAGTACGCGCCCGACAAGCGCCGCGGCTTCTTCGGCAGCTTCCTGGAGTTCGGCACGCTCGCCGGTTACGTCGGCGCGGCCGGCCTGGTCACGGCGCTGACCGCGCTCCTGGGCAACGACGTCATGCGCGAGTGGGGCTGGCGCGTCCCGTTCCTCGTCGCCGCGCCGATGGGCCTCATCGGGCTCTACCTGCGGATGAGGCTGGACGAGACCCCGGCCTTCCAGAAGCTCGAAGCCGAGAACGCCCGCGCCTCGGAGGCCGCCGACGCCGTCGAGAAGTCCACCAAGGGCGACCTCGGCCGCATCTTCCGCGACTACTGGCCCACCCTCATCCTCTGCATCTGCCTGGTCGGCGCGTACAACATCACCGACTACATGCTGCTCTCCTACATGCCCACCTACCTCTCCAAGGAGCTAGGCTACTCGGAGACCCACGGCCTCCTGATCCTCCTGGCCGTCATGGCCTTCCTCATGGTGATCATCAGCCAGGTCGGCAGGCTGAGCGACCGCTTCGGCCGCAAGCCGCTCCTGATGACCGGCATGGTGGGCTTCTTCGTCCTCTCCCTGCCGGCCTTCCTCCTGCTGGGCCAGGGCAGCATCCCGGCGGTCGTCGGGGGCCTGCTGATGCTGGGCCTCTCCCTGGTCTGCCTCCTGGGCACGATGTCCGCCGCCCTCCCGGCCCTCTTCCCGACCCCGGTCCGGTACGGCTCCCTGTCGGTCGGCTACAACCTCTCCGCCTCGATCTTCGGCGGCACGACGCCGCTGGTGGTCACCGGCCTGATCGCCTGGACCGGCGACAACCTGATGCCGGCCTACTACTCGATGGCGGCGGCCCTGGTCGGCATCATCGCGGTGGCCTGCATGAAGGAGACCGCCCAGCAGCCCCTGGAGGGCTCGCCCCCTTCGGTCGGGACCAAGGAGGAGGCGGCGGAACTGGTCGAGGCCCAGGCCCGCGAGCCGAAGTTCTGACGGCCCGCACCGCCCGGCGGTGCGCGCACCTTACGATGGGGGCGCGCAGGCGGCCGTGGTGGAATTGGCAGTCACGCTGGGTTTAGGTCCCAGTGGGGTAAAACCCGTGGGGGTTCGAGTCCCCCCGGCCGCACACAGCACGAAGGGCCGCCCGTCGGGTACGGGCGGCCCTTCGGCGTCTGCACGGTGCCGGGCGTCAGCCCAGCAGTTCCCGCAGCACCGGGACCAGTCCCCGGAACGCCTTGCCGCGGTGGGAGATGGCGTTCTTCTCGGCGGGGGTCAGTTCGGCGCAGGTGATGTCGTAGCCGTCCGGCTGGAGGATCGGGTCGTAGCCGAAGCCGTTCGTGCCCGCCGGGGCGTAGCGCAGGGTGCCCGGCATCGTGCCGGAGACCACGCGTTCCGTGCCGTCGGGGAGGGCGAGGGCGGCCGCGCAGGCGAAGTGGGCGGCGCGGTGGTCGGGGCCGATGTCCGCGAGCTGGGCCAGCAGGAGGTCCAGGTTGGCGCGGTCGTCGCCGTGGGTGCCGGACCAGCGGGCGGAGAAGATGCCGGGGGCGCCGTGCAGGACGTCGACCGCGAGGCCCGAGTCGTCGGCGACGGCGGGCAGGCCCGTCGCGCGAGCCATGGCGTGGGCCTTCAGGAGGGCGTTCTCGGCGAAGGTGACGCCGGTCTCCTTGACGTCGGGGATGTCGGGGTAGGCGTCCGTGCCGACCAAGTCGTACCCGAGCTGCGCGTCCGCGAGGATCGTGCGGAGTTCGGTGATCTTGCCCGCGTTGCGGGTGGCGAGGATGAGGCGGGTCGTCATGCGTCCCAAGTTACGGGGTGCAGATCTTGCCGATCTCGCCCGCGGCGCTGGTGACGGGGGTGAGGTCGGGGGTCGGGTCGCCGCCGTCGACGGCCTTGCGGACGTTGTCGACGCCGGTGCCGAGGTCCTTGACCGCCTTGGCGAGGTCCGCGTTGTCGGTCCTGTCGCCGAGGGACTTCAGCTCGCGGTCGATGTCGTTGAGGGCCTGCTGGGAGGCGAGGGGGTCGTTCGCGGCGTTGGAGACGGCCGTCTGGAGGCGGTCCACGCTCGCGGCGATGGTGGCGGCCGTGCCGGCGCAGTCCAGGACCTTGTTCACGGCTTCGCAGCCGGTGAGCGCGCCGAGGGTGAGCGTGGTGGCGGCCAGGGCCAGGGCGGTGCGGCGTGCGTACGACTGCATGGAAGCGGTTCCTCCCCCGAGGGACTGCGGCGGCTGGACGGGCGTACGGGGTTGAGGCCGTACGCCCGTACCCGTCAGGACGCGTCGGGGGTGTCCACGGTTGCCAGCGCGCGTGCCTGGAGCGCGGAGAGGTCGGCGCAGCCGCCGGCGGCGAGGTCGAGGAGGGCGTTGAGCTCCTTGCGGTCGAAGGGCTCGGCCTCGGCGGTGCCCTGGACCTCGACGAAGCGGCCGTCGCCGGTGCAGACGACGTTCATGTCGGTGTCGGCGCGCACGTCCTCCTCGTAGCAGAGGTCGAGGAGGGGGACGCCGTCGACGATGCCGACGGAGACGGCGGCGACGGTGCCGGTGAGGGGCTGGCGGTTGTGCTTGACGAGCTTCTTGGACTTGCCCCAGGCGATGGCGTCGGCGAGGGCGACGTAGGCGCCGGTGATGGCGGCGGTGCGGGTGCCGCCGTCGGCCTGCAGGACGTCGCAGTCCAGGACAATGGTGTTCTCGCCGAGGGCCTTGTAGTCGACGACGGCGCGCAGGGAGCGGCCGATCAGGCGGCTGATCTCGTGGGTGCGGCCGCCGATCTTGCCCCGGACGGACTCGCGGTCGCCGCGGGTGTTGGTGGCGCGCGGCAGCATGGAGTACTCGCCGGTGACCCAGCCCTCGCCGCTGCCCTTGCGCCAGCGGGGGACGCCCTCGGTGAAGGAGGCGGTGCAGAAGACCTTGGTGTCG
Source organism: Streptomyces sp. NPDC088745 (assembly GCF_044751045.1). Classification (NCBI taxonomy): domain Bacteria; kingdom Bacillati; phylum Actinomycetota; class Actinomycetes; order Kitasatosporales; family Streptomycetaceae; genus Streptomyces; species Streptomyces sp. NPDC088745. Next base: position 124,420 of record NZ_JBIVLB010000008.1, on the reverse strand, counting down.
CCGAAGGAGACGAGGACGGAGCCCTCGGCGTGCTTGCTCCATCCGCGTTCGATGGTGACCGGGCGGAGCTGTTCGGGGGTGCGGCCGTCGATTCGAGACATGGGGCCGAGCCTAGTGGGTGCGGGTGAGGGGGCTGTTCCGCGCATGCGTGAGGGCCCGTTTCCGTGGCTGGAAACGGGCCCTCACGGCGAGGAGCTCAGCGGCTCACATCATGTCTTCGATCTCGCCGGCGATCGGGTCGGCGTCGGTGCCGATGACGACCTGGATGGCGGTGCCCATCTTGACGACGCCGTGGGCGCCGGCGGCCTTCAGCGCGGCCTCGTCGACGAGCTCGGGGTCGACGACCTCGGTGCGCAGGCGCGTGATGCAGCCCTCGACCTCTTCGATGTTGTCGAGCCCGCCGAGCCCGGCGACGATCTTCTCAGCCTTGGTGGCCATGGTGTTTCTCCTTGAGTGGTCACAGGTCGCTGCGTCACGCTGCGTCGGCCCAGCGTTGGCCGCTTTGTCACGTTAACCCACGGTTGGCCCAACTTCTCGGGCGCACGTGCGGGCGGTGACGAAAGATGACGATCACCGGTGGTGCGTGGTCGGTCGTACTCCGGGGACCGTATCGCAACTGGTCTACACCAGTGTGCAACACCCGTGCAGGTCGGCTTGTTCCGGGAGGACGCCCATGAGTGTGCAGAGCACGACGGCATCGTCGCCGAAGTGGTGGAACGGCCTCTTCCAGGGGCTCCAGAAGATGGGCCGCAGCCTCCAGTTGCCGATCGCGGTCCTGCCCGCGGCGGGAATCCTGCTCCGGCTGGGCCAGCCGGACGTCTTCGGCGACGACGGGCTCGGGTGGACCAACGTCGCCAAGGTGATGGCCGGAGCGGGCGGCGCCCTGCTGGACGCCAACATCGGGCTGCCCCTGCTGTTCTGCATCGGTGTCGCGATCGGCATGGCCAAGAAGGCGGACGGCTCGACCGCGCTGGCCGCGGTGGCGGGCTTCCTCGTGTACTACAACGTGCTGCGCCAGTTCCCGAAGGACTGCGTGGACGGCGCGAAGGCCGCGGCCACCGGGTGCCAGGCGGCGGACGGCACGGTGAGCGCCTTCACGTACCAGAATCCGGGGGTGTTCGGCGGCATCGTCATGGGGCTGCTGGCCGCGTACTTCTGGCAGAAGTACCACCGCACGAAGCTCGTCGACTGGCTGGGCTTCTTCAACGGGCGGCGGCTGGTGCCGATCATCATGTCGTTCGTCGCGGTCCTGTTCGCCGTGGTGTGCCTGTGGGTGTGGCCGCCGGTGGGCAACGCGCTGGAGAGCTTCAGCGACTGGATGATCGGGCTCGGCTCGATCGGCGCGGGGATCTTCGGCGTCACCAACCGCGCCCTGCTGGTGATCGGCCTGCACCAGTTCCTGAACGTGCCGATCTGGTTCCAGTTCGGCAGCTACGAGAAGCCGGACGGCACCGAGGCGCACGGGGACATCGGACGGTTCCTGGCGGGCGACCCGACGGCGGGCCAGTTCACCACGGGCTTCTTCCCGATCATGATGTTCGCCCTCCCGGCGGCGGCGCTGGCCATCGCGCACTGCGCCAAGCCGCACCGGCGCAAGGCCGTCGGCGGTCTGATGCTGTCGGTGGGCCTGACGTCGTTCGTCACCGGCATCACGGAGCCGCTGGAGTACTCGTTCCTGTTCATCGCCCCGGTGCTGTACGCGATCCACGCCGTGCTGACGGGTGTGTCGATGGCGGTCTCGTGGGCGCTCGGAGTGAAGGACGGGTTCACCTTCTCGGCGGGGCTGATCGACTACCTGCTCAACTGGAAGCTGGCGACGAACCCCTGGCTGATCATCCCGATCGGACTGTGCTTCGCGGTCGTGTACTACGTGCTCTTCCGGTTCGCGATCACCAGGTTCAACCTGCCGACCCCGGGCCGCGAGCCCGAGGAGCTGGAGGAGGAACTGGAGAAGGAGAACACGAAGTGACCACGGCGGCGCACCCGCCGCGGACACCGGCCAAGTAACTGCACATGGCAACGGGTTAGGGGCTTCCTCCCCTCCTCCCCCAGGCCCTCGGACCCTTGCGGTCCGGGGGCTTTTGTCTGCTTTCTTGCGCTATGGAGGGCTCCCCGGAATCGGCGGTTCCTTATCTCGCCCTCATCGTGTTACAACTGGTCTAAACCACTGAGTGGTTTAGACCACGCGACCCCGAAGTCCTCGGGCCGCGTACCCCCGGAGACGCCGCCGTCCCCTCTTCTTTCCTGTCCCCTGGCGGCGCCTTGCCCCCCTGGAGGATCAGATGCCCAAGGCCAGCGCCGCCGCCCCCGCGGCCGAGAAGAAGAAGGGCGCGGGCGTGATGTCGGTCATGCAGCGCATCGGCCGCAGCCTCATGCTGCCGGTCGCGGTGCTGCCCGCCGGCGCGCTGCTCATCCGCCTCGGCCAGCCCGACATGCTCGGCCGTGAGTCCTTCGGGGCGTTCGTCAACAAGATCGCGACCTTCATGGCCGCGGGCGGCGACGCGATCATCGGCAACATGGCGATCCTGTTCGCCGTCGGCATCGCGATCGGCTTCGCGAAGAAGTCGGACGGCTCGACCGCGCTGGCCGCCGTCGCCGGTTACCTGGTCTTCCAGAAGGTGCTCGCCACCTTCACCGACAGCAACCTGCCGAAGGTCGCCGCGGTCGTCGAAGGCAAGATCGTCATGAACGAGGCCCCGGTCAACGCCGGTGTGCTCGGCGGCGTCGTGATGGGCCTGATCGTGGCCCTGCTGTACCAGAAGTTCTACCGGACCAAGCTGCCCGACTGGGCGGGCTTCTTCGGCGGCCGCCGGCTGGTCCCGATCCTCTCGTCCTTCGCGGGCCTGGTCGTCGGTATCGTCTTCGGCTACATCTGGCCGGTCCTCGGCTCGGCGCTGCACAACTTCGGCGAGTGGCTGGTCGGCTCCGGCGCGGTCGGCGCGGGCATCTTCGGTGTCGCCAACCGTGCGCTGATCCCGGTCGGCATGCACCACCTGCTGAACTCCTTCCCGTGGTTCCAGGCCGGCGAGTTCGACGGCAAGCACGGCGACATCGCCCGCTTCCTGGCGGGTGACCCGAACGCGGGTCAGTTCATGACCGGCTTCTTCCCGATCATGATGTTCGCCCTCCCGGCGGCCTGCCTGGCGATCGTCCACTGCGCCCGCCCCGAGCGCCGCAAGATCGTCGGCGGCATGATGTTCTCGCTGGCGCTGACCGCCTTCGTGACCGGTGTGACCGAGCCCATCGAGTTCACCTTCATGTTCCTGGCCCCGGCGCTGTACGCGGTCCACGCGGTGCTGACCGGTGTGTCGATGGCCCTGACCTGGGCGCTCGGCATGAAGGACGGCTTCGGCTTCTCGGCCGGCGCGATCGACTTCCTGCTCAACCTGGGCATCGCGACCAAGCCCTGGATGCTGGTCCTGGTCGGCCTCTGCTTCGCGGTGGTCTACTACTTCCTGTTCCGCTTCGCGATCACGAAGTTCAACATTCCGACGCCGGGCCGCGAGTCCGACGAGGAGCTGGCGGAGCTGCAGAAGGCGGAGGCCAAGTAGCCCGCACCACGCCTGACGAAGGGCCCCGGAACCGAGGGATCGGTTCCGGGGCCCTTTCTTCGTGTCGTTCCCGGCGCTAGACCTCGTAGACCGCGCCCCGGCGGGCCACCTCGGCGGGACCGGGGTAGGCGGCGCGGGCGTCGGCGAGGTTCTGCTCCTCGTCGGTCCACGGCGGGATGTGGGTGAGGACCAGCCGGCCGACGTCCGCGCGGGCGGCGTGCTCGCCGGCCTCGCGGCCGTTGAGGTGCAGGTCGGGGATGTCCTCCTTGCCGTCCAGGAAGGACGCCTCGCACAGCAGCAGGTCGGCGCCGACGGCCAGCTCGTGCAGGGCCTCGCAGGGGCCGGTGTCGCCGGAGTACGTGAGGGTGCGGCCGCCGTGCTCCAGCCGGATGCCGTACGTCTCGACGGGGTGGCGCACCTGTTCCGTGCGGACGGTGAAGGGGCCGATGTCGAAGCTGCCGGACTTGAGGGCGCGGAAGTCGAAGACCCGGCTCATGGAGTCGGGGGTGGGGGTCGCGCCGTGCGCCGTGGTGAGGCGTTCCTCGGCGCCTTCGGGGGCGTACACCGGGAGGGCGGGGGCCATGCCGCCGTCGTGGCGGTAGTACCGGGTGACGAAGTACGCCGTCATGTCGATGCAGTGGTCGGCGTGGAGGTGGCTGAGGAAGACCGCGTCCAGGTCGTACAGACCGATGTGGCGCTGGAGCTCGCCGAGGGCGCCGTTGCCCATGTCGAGCAGCAGCCGGAAGCCGTCGGCCTCGACGAGGTAGCTCGAGCAGGCCGATTCCGTGGAGGGGAACGACCCCGAGCAGCCGACGACGGTGAGCTTCATTGAGCGGGGCCTCCGTGGGTGCGGGCGGGAGGTGCGGGATGGGTTCGAGCGTAAGGCGCGGGAAGGGTGCTCGCTCCTCGGCCGTGTGCCGTTGTGGGGCAACTCACCTGGGGCGTCACCGGTTCGGGGGGCGTGAACTGGGGGCGCGGAGGGCGGTGTTGGGGCGGTGGGCACGCGGATCGCCGGGGAGCGGGGGCGCGGAGGGGAGGGCGGGTCGCTGCCCGGGGGGCCGGGAGGAAGAGGAGGGGAGCCGGGGCGTTCGAGGAGACGGGGGGCGGGCAGGGGGCGGAGGCGACAGGGGGGTGGAGGCGTGCCGGGGCCGGAGGGGGCCGGTAGCGTCGGGGTATGGATACCTCGTGGTGGCTGGCGCTGCTCGGCGTGGTCGTGCTGGCACTGATGGCCGCGCTGTCCGACGGCTGGGGCCGGGGCCGAAGGCCCGGCAGGCGGCCCGGCGGCCGGACCCGCCCGCCGGGCAGGCCGGAGGGCCCCCGGCGCAGGCCCGGCAGACGGCCCGAGCGGCTGCCGCAGCCCGGTGAGATCTGGTGGGCGGACGTGCCGTACGAGGACGGGCCGGGGTCGAAGGACCGCCCGTGCCTGGTGCTGGGCGTGCGCGGCGACGACGTCCTCGTCGCGAAGATCACCAGCAAGTGGCACCACGAGCGGCAGGGCGTCATCCCGCTGCCGCCGGGTTCGGTGGGCGACGCCCAGGGCCGCCCCAGTTTCCTGGAGACGGACGAGCTGCGGGACGTCGCGCTGGAGGACTTCCGCCGCCGGGTCGGCGTCGCGGACCCGACGGTGTGGGACCAGGTCCGTCACCTGGCGTCCTAGGAGGGCGCAGCGGGTCCACCACCCGGCTTCGCAGAACGGAGCACACGCGGGGTCCGCCGCCCGGCGTCCCAGGGCAGGGCGCACACCGGGTCCGCCACCCGGGCGTCCCGGGGCAGCGCACGGGGTCCGTGCCGGATCGGCGGCGGGTGCGCGCGTCCCCGGCACACCGCCGCCGGAAGGCCGAAGCGCACGCACGTTCCCGTAGTTCACTCGCGTGAGTGAACACCTCTGCCGCCCCGGTAGCCTCGTCCCCAACCGTGGCGTTGTGCACGTGCGGCAGACGTCATGACAGGTGTCCCACCTGGCCAGGCCTGACAGGTACGGACAGGTCCGGACAGGCGGACAAGAGCCCGGTCGGCCGACCGGCCCTCCCCGACCGCCTCGACCGCTGCCGCTCCGCACGGCGCCCGCCCCCCGCCCCCGACGCCATGAGAAGCCTGTGACTGCGACGCTCACCGCTCCACGCCCCGGCCTCGTCCCCGCCCCGTTCCGGTCGGCCGTCCGTTCCTCGGCGCTGCCGAACCGGCTGGACTCCCTCACCAGCCTGAGATTCTTCGCCGCGTTCGCCGTGTTCGCCCACCACTTCACGGGTCTCGGCAACAAGACCGGTTACGGCACGGCGCCCGCGATCTTCCCGTACTCGATGATCGGCGGGCACGGGGTCACCTTCTTCTTCGTGCTCTCCGGCTTCCTGCTGACCTGGGTGTTCAAGCCGCAGGAGCATCCGGTCGCGTTCTACTGGCGGCGCATGGCCCGGATCTGGCCGGCCTCGCTGGCCGCGGCGGTTCTGGGCTTCTACGCGTACTACGTCGCCGCGCACGAGCACGTCGACTGGCCGAGCGTGATCGCCTCGCTGTTCCTGGTGCAGACCTGGTTCCCGGGCGTGACGCCCACCCTGCCCGGCAACGAGGTGACCTGGACGCTCAGCGTCGAGCTGCTCTTCTACGCCCTGTTCCCGCTGGCCGCCCGCATCGCGGTGCGCCACCGCACCCGCACCCTGGCGCTCGCGACGGCGGCCGGCCTGGTCGGGATGTGGGCGGTGAACTGGTGGGCGGCGGCCACCTTCGAGCCCTCCTTCGAGGGCTGGATCATGCGCAACCCGCTCGTCTACCTGCCGCAGTTCCTGCTGGGCATGACCGTCGCGCTGGCCGTGCGGCGCGGCTGGCGGCTGCCGATGCGCCCGTTCGTCCCCGTGGTGCTGCTCGCGCTGTACGTGTGGGGGTACTACACGGGTCGCGCCAACCTGCCGGCGCCGGTCGTCGCGCAGCTCGACTACACGATCCGGCCGGTCATCGCCGTGCTGTCGATGCTGATCATCCTGGCGTTCGTGCAGCGGGAGGTGAACGGCCACCGCGGGGTGCTGAACAAGCCCTCGCTGATCCTGCTGGGCGCCTGGTCGTACGGCTTCTACCTCATCCACCACTCCATCTCGCGCCTGGCCACCTACGCGTGGGGCCGGGCCGGGGACGACAACAGCGTGCTGCTGGACATGATCGGTTGCGCGGTCGTGGTGATCGCGCTGTCGTGGGCGCTGTTCCGGTACGTGGAGGAGCCCGCCGCGCAGTGGCTGAACCGGAGGATGCCGCAGCGCCTGCGCCGCAGGGTCGGCGGTCCCGCACCGGACGTGCCGCCCACGGTGGCCGCGGAGGGTGCGCGGGCGGGGTCGGCACCGGTGCGCTGACCGCCGTGGGAGCACGAGGAGGGGCCCACGCCGTGGAATTCGGCGCGGGCCCCTCCTCGTACCGTACGAAGACCCCTAGGCCCAGAGCTGGCCGTGCAGGGTCTCGATGGCGGCCTCGGTGGTGGAGGCCGTGTAGACGCCGGTGGAGAGGTACTTCCAGCCGCCGTCGGCGACGACGAAGACGATGTCGGCGCTCTCCCCCGCCTTGCGGGCCTTGTTCCCGACGCCGATCGCGGCGTGCAGGGCCGCGCCCGTGGAGACGCCCGCGAAGATGCCTTCCTGCGCCAGGAGTTCCCGGGTGCGGGTGACCGCGTCGGCGGAGCCCACGGAGAAGCGGGTGGTGAGGACGGAGGCGTCGTACAGCTCGGGGACGAAGCCCTCGTCCAGGTTGCGCAGGCCGTACACGAGGTCGTCGTAGCGCGGCTCGGCGGCGACGATCTTCACGTCCGACTTGTGTTCGCGCAGGTAGCGGCCGACGCCCATGAGGGTGCCGGTGGTGCCGAGCCCCGCGACGAAGTGGGTGACCGAGGGGAGGTCGGTGAGGATCTCCGGTCCGGTGGTGGCGTAGTGGGCGCCCGCGTTGTCGGGGTTGCCGTACTGGTAGAGCATGACCCAGTCCGGGTGCTCGGCGGCCAGCTCCTTGGCGACGCGGACGGCCGTGTTGGAGCCGCCCGCCGCCGGGGAGGAGATGATCTCCGCACCCCACATGGCCAGCAGGTCGCGGCGCTCCTGGGAGGTGTTCTCGGGCAGCACGCAGACGATGCGGTAGCCCTTGAGCTTCGCGGCCATGGCCAGCGAGATGCCGGTGTTGCCGCTGGTGGGCTCCAGGATCGTGCAGCCGGGGGTCAGCCGCCCGTCCTTCTCCGCCTGTTCGACCATGTGGAGCGCGGGGCGGTCCTTGATCGAGCCGGTCGGGTTGCGGTCCTCCAGCTTGGCCCAGATGCGGACGTCGTCGGAGGGCGAGAGGCGCGGCAGGCGGACCAGGGGGGTGTTGCCGACGGCGGCGAGCGGGGAGTCGTACCGCATGTCAGCGGGAGCCGCCCGCGACGGCGGGCAGGATCGTCACGCTGTCGCCGTCGGCGAGCTTGGTGGAGATGCCGTCGAGGAAGCGGACGTCCTCGTCGTTGAGGTAGACGTTGACGAAGCGGCGCAGCTCGCCCTTGTCCTTCTCCACGATGCGCTCCTGGATGCCGGTGTGGCGGGTCTCCAGGTCGGCGAAGAGGTCGGCGAGGGTGGCCCCGTTGCCCTCGACGGCCTTCGCGCCGTCGGTGTGGGTGCGGAGGATGGTGGGGATGCGGACCTCGATGGCCATGGCGTGGGCTCCTGTTCGGGAGTGCGTGCGTACGTGGACGCGGGTACGTCGGCGGGAAGGGCGCGCGGCATTCTCGTCCCCCGCGCGGGGGGGGCGTACGTCTCGGTGTGGCGTCGGTGCGGGTCAGGCGGCGGTACAGATGGCGCTGTCGAGCCGGCACAGGTCGACGTGCAGGCGCGCCACGAGCAGCACTGTGCTCGGCGTCGTCTTCGCTGTCACGTCGTGGGCAACCATGCGGTCATCGTATAGATTCCCGGCCCGGATCCCGGCATGTGATCTCGCCTGCCGAGACGAATGCGTCCGCCAGGCGGACTTCAGCGCGATGGCGGGAGGTAGACGACCGTGGGCGCGCCGGTGGTGGGATGCGTGCTGACCTCGGCGTTCACCCCGTAGACCCGCTTGAGAAGGTCGGGGGTGAGGACTTCCGCGGGGGTGCCGTCGGCGACGACGCGGCCGGCGTCGAGGACGTAGAGGCGGTCGCAGTAGTAGGCCGCGAGGTTGAGGTCGTGGAGGGCGAGGAGGTTGGTGGTGCCCATGGCGCGTACGAGGCCGAGGACTTCGAGCTGGTAGCGGATGTCGAGGTGGTTGGTCGGCTCGTCGAGCACGACGAGAGCGGGCTCCTGCACCAACGCCCGTGCCACGAGGGCGCGTTGGCGCTCACCGCCGGAGAGGGAGGGGAAGGCGCGGTCGGCGAGCGCGCCGATGCCGACCCGGTCGAGGGCCCGGCGGACGTGCTCCTGGTCGGCGGCGGTGTCGGCCTCCCAGAACTTCTTGTGCGGGGAGCGGCCCATGGCGACGACCTCGCGGACGGTCAGCTCGAACACCGCCTGCCCGTCCTGCGGCACGGTCGCGAGCCGCTGGGCGCGCTTCTTGGCGCCCATGGCGCGCAGGTCCTCGCCGTCGAGCAGGGCGCGGCCGTGGGTGGGGGCGAGGGTGCCGTACACGCAGCGCAGCAGGGTGGTCTTGCCGCTGCCGTTGGGCCCGACGAGGCCGACGGTCTCGCCGGGACGGGCCTCGATGTCGACGGCGTCGACGAGGTGCCGGCCGTCGACGCCGTAGGAGAGTCCTTCGGTACGGAGGTGGCTCATGGGGGCTCCTTCGGAGTCGTCGGGGGGGTACGGCTTCGGCGGCTCCCCGGGGCGCGGGGAGTGCTCTCGGGGCGCGGGGAACCGCGCGACCGGCCGCCCGCTCCCCCGCGGGGAACCGCTCACCGCCGCGCGGCAGGCGCGTCAGTCAAGGGGCGGGAGACGGGGAGAACTGCCCCGGGCGGCGGCCGGAACGGCGCCCCGCCCCCGCCCTCACGAGGGCGCCCCCTCCGGCCTCCGCCGCAGCAGCCACAGGAAGAACGGCCCGCCGATCAGGGCGGTGAGGATGCCGACCGGGATGTCCTGCGGTTCGGCGACGACCCGCGCTCCCAGGTCGGCGAGGACCAGGAAGGCGGCCCCGGCGAGCGCGACGACCGGCAGCAGCGTCCGGTGCGAGGCCCCCACCAGCATCCGCGCCGCGTGCGGCACCAGCAGCCCGATGAACCCGATCGCCCCGGACACCGACACCAGCACCCCGGTGACCAGCGAGGTCAGCACGAAGACGCCCGCCCTGAAGCGCGAGGTGTCGAGTCCGAGGACGGTGGCCCCCTCCTCCCCCACCAGCATCAGGTCGAGCGGGCGCGCCAGCGCGACGAGCAGCGCCGTCCCGGCCACGAGCACCACGGCGGGCAGCGGCAGCGCGTCCCACCGCGCGCTCCCGAGCCCGCCCAGCGTCCAGTACATGGCCTCCTGGAAGTGCTCGCGCTTCGCGGAGGTCACCATGATCAGGCTGGTCAGCGCCGACAGGATGTACGCGACGGCGACCCCGGCCAGCACCAGCCGGGTCCCGGTCATCTGCCCGCCCCGCCGGGCCAGCGCGTAGACGAGGACAAGCGCGAGCAGCGACCCCGCGAAGGCGCCGGCGGGCATGGTCACGGTGGTCGCGAGTCCGAGCCCGCTGCCGAGCCCGAAGACGATGACCAGCACGACGCCCGCCGAGGCCCCGGAGGAGATCCCGAGCAGGTACGGGTCGGCGAGCGGGTTGCGGACGAGGGCCTGGAGGACCGTGCCGACCACGGCGAGCCCGGCCCCGACGATCGCGCCGAGCAGGACGCGCGGCATGCGCACGTCCAGGACGATCGTGCGGAAGGGGCTGGGGCCGGCGTTCCCGGTGACGATGTCGAGGACCTGGGACGCCGGGATGCGGACCTGCCCGAGGGCGAGCCCCGCGGTCATCGCCGCCGCGAGGGCGGCGGCGAGGACCGCGAGGACGAGGGTGTAGCGCAGCGGCCCGCGGGCGGGCGGGGTCTTGCAGCTCACGGCTTGCGCTACTTCGCGAGCTCGGGGTGGAGCTGGCGGGCGAGCCGTTCGATGGCTGCGGGGGCCCGGACGCCGACGACCAGTTCGGACAGCGGCATGACCGCGAACTTCTTGTTCCTGACCGCCGGGACGTCCTGGAGCGCGGGGTCCTCCAGCAGCCGCTTCTTCTTCTGTTCGACGGTCGTCGAGCCGTAGTCGATGATCATGATCACGTCCGGCTTGCGGGTGACGACCTGCTCCCAGGAGGCGTCGGTGAAGGACTTGGGGACGTCGGCCATGACGTTCCTGCCGCCGGCACGGGTGATCATCTCGTTGGCGATGCCCTTGCCGCCGGTGGTGGAGGCGGTCTTGTCGCCGCTGTCGTACGCGAAGACGCTGACCGGCCGCACGCCCTTGAGCCGGGCCTCGGTGTCGGCGACGGTCTTCTTGGCGGCGGCGACCCAGGTGTCGGCGCGCTCGCCGACCCCGAAGGTGCGGCCGGTCTCGGCGACCTCGCGGTAGATGTCGTCGACCGCGCTGGAGCCCTTCGTGCAGTACTCGATGTTCAGGCGGGTCCGGATGCCGGACTTCGCGAGGTCCTCGCGGCTGCGGCCCTGCTTGGCGTCGAAGGCGGAGGCGTAACCGCCGTAGACGAAGTCGGGGTCGGCGGCGAGGAGCTTCTCCTTGGAGGGGTACTCCTCGGCGATGACCGGGATCTTCGCGTAGTCGGCGGCGTACTTCGGAAGAACCTTGTCGTCCAGGTAGGCGGTGCCGGTGACGGACTTCGCCAGTCCCAGCTCCAGCAGGACCTCCGTCGCGTGCTGGTTCATGGGCAGGGCGCGCTCGGGGGCCTTGGTGAAGGTGGTCTTCACCCCGCAGTTCTCGACGGTGTACGGGAAGCCCTCGGCGGACGCGGCCTGCGGCTCGTCCTGGCCGCGGCCCTGCTGCCCGCTTCCGCAGGCGGTGAGCGGCAGCAGGACCGCGGCTATGACGAGGGCGGTGCGGGCACGGCGGACGGGCATGCGGAAGGCCTCCTCCGGGGATTTCCTCGTCCCCTGGTGCGGATGGTGAGGCGGCAGGTCAGTTCCTGGCTCCCGGACGCGGGTGGCGTCCGGTCACAGTGGCGGGACCGCGCCGGATTCGCACCGGCTTCCTGGGTCCTGCCGCCCAAGTCGGGCACAGTGTCTCACCCGGGCGGGACGGGCCGCCCATCCGGCTCCGGTACCGGAACCTCGTACCAGACTGGTACCTTGGTAGTTCACCCTGAAAGGATGGGATGCGCCATGTCCATCAGCGCCAGCGAGGCCCGGAAGACCCTGTTTCCGTTGATAGAGCGTGTCAACACCGACCATGACCCGGTGCGCATCACGTCCAAGGCCGGGGACGCCGTCCTGATGTCGGCCGACGACTACGACTCCTGGCAGGAGACGGTCTACCTGCTGCGCTCCCCGGAGAACGCGCGTCGCCTCATGGAGGCCGTCGCCTGGGATCGGTCCGGGGAGCCCGGCGTCATCCGGAATATGGACGAGCTCCGCGCCATGACCGGCGGAGAGGAGTGAGGAGCGTCCACTTCTCACCCGGCGCCTGGGAAGACCTGCAGTACTGGCTCGGGGCGGACCTCAAGGCCGCCCGGAGGATTGCTCGCCTCATCAACGAAATTCAGCGTGACCCCTTCAGCGGCATCGGCAAGCCGGAGCCGCTGAAGGCCGACCTTTCCGGCTACTGGTCACGCAGGATCGACGACGAGCACAGGCTGGTGTACCGGGCCGACGAGAAGGAAGTCAGAATCCTCAAGGCCCGGCACCACTACTGACGGGCGCTCCGCTACCCCACCACCTCGACCTCTTCCTCCGTGACGACCCCGTCCACGATCCGGTACGAGCGGAACTGGAAGTCGCCGAGGCCGTCCGCGTCGGCCGTCGACACCAGGACGTAGTGCGCGCCGGGCTCGTTCGCGTACGTGATGTCCGTGCGGGAGGGGTACGCCTCGGTCGCCGTGTGGGAGTGGTAGACGATCACCGGTTCCTCGTCCCGGTCGTCCATCTCCCGGTACAGCTTCAGCAGGTCGCCCGAGTCGAACTCGTAGAAGGTGGGCGAGCGGGCCGCGTTCAGCATCGGGACGAAGCGTTCGGGGCGGCCGGTGCCCTCGGGACCGGCGACCACGCCGCACGCCTCGTCGGGGTGGTCGGCGCGCGCGTGGGCCACGATCTGGTCGTAGACGGTCCGGGAAATGGTCAGCATGCGGCCAGGATAAGCAAAGGGTCCCGCCCGTACCGAGGGATGGTACGAGCGGGACCGCATGCTGGACGGGGTTACTTCTTGGCGGCGAACTTCTCCGGGTTCCGGGCCTTCATGACCAGGTACGAGACGCCCAGCAGCAGCGCCCAGAACGGCGCGCAGACCAGCGAGATCCGGGCGTCCTCGTCGATGCCCATCAGCACGATCACCAGGCCGATGAAGCCCAGCGCGAACCAGCTCGTCCACGGGGCGCCCGGCGCCCGGAAGGACGACTTCGGCAGCAGGCCCGCGTCGGACATCCGGCGGTACTTGATCTGCGAGCAGAGGATCATGATCCAGGCCCACATGCCGGAGATGGTGGCGAAGGAGACGACGTAGTCGAACGCCTCGCCCGGCCACTGGTAGTTGATCCACACGCCGACCAGCATCAGCGCGGCCGAGAAGGACGTGCCGGCCAGCGGCAGCCCGCGCTTGGTCAGCTTGGTGAAGAACTTCGGGGCCTGGCCGTTGAGCGCGAGGTCGCGCAGCATGCGGCCGGTGGAGTACATGCCCGAGTTGCAGGAGGACAGGGCCGCCGTCAGGACGACGAAGTTGACGATCGCCGCGCCGACGCCGAGGCCCATCTTCTCGAAGGCCGCGACGAACGGGGAGATGCCGGGCTGGAAGTGCGTCCACGGGACGACCGAGAGGATCATGATCAGCGCGCCGACGTAGAAGACGGCGATGCGCCACGGGACGGTGTTGATGGCCTTCGGCAGGACGGTCTTGGGGTCCTTGGACTCGCCCGCGGTCACCCCGACCAGTTCGACGGCCAGGAAGGCGAACATCACCATCTGGAGCGTCATCAGCGTCGAGCCGATGCCCTTGGGGAAGAACCCGCCCTCGGACCACAGGAGGGAGACGGAGGCGGTGTCGCCCGCGTCGGAGAAGCCGATCGTCAGGATGCCGGCGCAGATCAGGATCATGCCGATGATGGCCGTGACCTTGACCATCGAGAACCAGAACTCCAGTTCGCCGAAGAGCTTGACCGAGATCAGGTTCGCGCCGAAGAGGATCACGGTGAAGATCAGGGCGAAGACCCACTGCGGCTGGTTGATCCAGCCGGTGGCGTCCTTGGTCCAGTACTGCATGTACTCGGAGGCGGCGGTGACCTCGGTGATGCCGGTCACGACCCAGAAGAGCCAGTACGTCCAGCCGGTCACGAACCCGAAGAAGGGACCGAGGAACTCGCGGGCGTACTCCGAGAAGGAGCCCGACACCGGGCGGTACATGAGCAGCTCGCCGAGCGCCCGCATGATGAAGAAGATGACCAGGCCCGCGATGGCGTACGCGAGGATCAGGCTGGGGCCGGCCTTGGAGATGCCCTTGCCCGCGCCGAGGAAGAGGCCCGTTCCGATGGCGCCGCCGATGGCGATCATCTGGATCTGGCGGGCGCCGAGTCCTCGCTGGTAACCCTCGCCCGAGCCGTCCTCGGTCGCGCCCGTGCCCTCGGCCCCACTGCCGTCGCCGTGCTTCTTGTCGACCTGCACTGAGGTCATGATCGTGCGCCTTTCTCCATGCGATCCGGCCGTTCTCGCACGCGGTGCGCGGCTCGGACCGACTGTGACGATCCTTGAGTCAGGGCGGGTGCCCCCGGATGTTGGATGGAGTGCATCGCCGGGTTCGGCCGGCGTGAGCGCCCCCACGGGACAGGGGTGGCGTCCGTGGGTGGTCGTGCAGATTTATCACGGACGCGGGGGTGATCGTTCGTCGCTTTGTGCCCTATTGCACAGGGAAAAGCGGACAAAACTCCCCTGCGACGGCAAAGCGTGCAGGGGAGTTTGACCTAACCGTTATTCGGATTTGAGCGTCCGCTGAGCGAACACGTACTGTCCAGCCCTTGATATGGCCTCGATGTGCGGCTACGGCATCAGCGTCTCGACGAGCGTCTCCTGCATCCCGCCCAGCCACAGGTAGGCCATCACCATCGGCTTGCGCGGGTCCTCGTCGGGCAGCCGGTACAGCTCCTCGCTCTCGTCCTCGTCGGTGATGTCGAGGCGGGAGGCGATGGTGAGGCGGAGGTCGTTCAGCGTCCCGAGCCAGCGCCGGGACTCCTCGGGGGCCAGCTTCAGCACGAGCGCGGGCTCGCCCGCCGCCGGGGCCAGCGCGTCCAGGTTCCGCACGACGGACAGGGCGTCCTCGCGCTTGCGGGTGCGCAGGTCGTTCTCGGTGAAGCGGCGGAACTCGGCGGAGGCGGCCCGCGCCTCCTCGTCGGGCTCGCCGCGCGGATCGGCGTACGCGTCGGGGAAGAGCCGGGCCAGCGCCGGGTCGGCCGGGGCTTCGCTGGGGCCCTCCGCGAAGAGCGCGGCGAGCGGGTCGGCGCCCTCGACGGGCTCGTCGCCGGGGCCGATCATCTCCAGGAGCTGCACGGCGAGCGAGCGCAGGATGGAGGTCTCGACGGTGTCCAGGGCGATGGCCGCGCCGCCGCCGGGGACCGCCTCGAAGTAACCGGCCATCAGCCGCGGTCCTGGGAGAGGGTCGCCCACAGTCCGTACCCGTGCATCGCCTGCACGTCGCGTTCCATCTCCTCGCGGCTGCCCGCCGAGACGACCGCGCGCCCCTTGTGGTGGACGTCGAGCATCAGCTTCTTCGCCTTCTCCTTGGAATACCCGAAGTACGTCTGGAAGACGTACGACACGTAACTCATCAGGTTGACCGGGTCGTTGTGGACCAGGGTCACCCAGGGGGTGTCCGGCTCGGGGACCAGGAAGGTCTCCTCGGCCGACTCGGGGCGTTCGATCTCTACGGGGGCGACACTCACCCTTCCCATGCTGCCACCGCACCGGGCCCGTCGCACAAACGGCCCCACTTCCGTCCTTAGATTTCGTCACTCTGACGAGATCAGGGGTAGCATCCGTCGTATGAACACAGCGGATCTCGGCCTGCCGGTGGACGTCCCGTCGACAGCGCTCTTCACCGACCAGTACGAGCTGACCATGCTCCAGGCGGCCCTGCGCGCGGGCACCGCCGACCGGCGCTCCGTCTTCGAGGTCTTCACCCGCAGGCTCCCCTCCGGCCGCCGCTACGGCGTGGTCGCCGGTACGGGCCGGGTGCTGGACGCCGTGGAGAACTTCCGCTTCGACGCGGACCTGCTCGCCTTCCTGCGCGAGCAGGGCATCGTCGACGAGCCGACCCTGGAGTGGCTGGCCTCGTACCGCTTCAACGGGGACATCTGGGGCTATCCGGAGGGCGAGGTCTACTTCCCGGGCTCGCCGATCCTGCGCGTCGAGGGCAGCTTCGCCGAGTGCGTGCTCCTGGAGACGGTCATCCTCTCGATCCTCAACCACGACTCGGCGATCGCGGCCGCGGCCTCCCGGATGTCCGCCTCCGCCGGCGGCCGCCCGCTGATCGAGATGGGCGCCCGCCGCACCCACGAGCTCTCCGCCGTCGCCTCCGCGCGCGCCGCCTACGTCGGCGGCTTCGCCTCGACCTCGGACCTGGCGGCGGGCTTCCGCTACGGCATCCCCACGGTCGGCACCTCCGCGCACGCCTTCACCCTGCTCCACGACACCGAGCGCGACGCCTTCCGGGCCCAGGTGGACTCGCTCGGCAGCGGCACGACGCTGCTGGTCGACACGTACGACGTGGCCGAGGCCGTCCGTACGGCCGTCGAGATCGCCGGCCCCGACCTCGGCGCGGTACGCATCGACTCCGGCGACCTCCTCCTGGTCGCCCACCGCGTCCGCCAGCAGCTCGACGAGCTGGGCGCGACCAAGACCAGGATCGTCGTCACCTCCGACCTGGACGAGTACGCCATCGCCTCGCTCGCGGCGGCGCCGGTGGACGCGTACGGCGTCGGAACGCAGTTGGTCACCGGCAGCGGCCACCCCACCTGCTCGATGGTCTACAAACTGGTCGCCCGCGCCCGGTCCGCCGACCCCCAGGACCCCCTGATCCCCGTCGCGAAGAAGTCGATGGGCGCGAAGTCCTCGCGCGGCGGCCGCAAGTGGGCGGCGCGCCGCCCGGACGCGTACGGCATCGCGGAGGCCGAGGTCATCGGCACGGGGACGGTCCCGGCGGAGCTGGCCGACCACCGGCTCCAGGTCGAACTGGTCCGCTCCGGCGAGGTCGTCGCCCGCGAGCCCCTGGACGCGGCCCGCGCCCGCCACACGGCGGCGCGCGGAGCCCTCCCCATGTCCTCGGTGCAGCTCTCCCGGGGCGAGCCGGTGATCCCGACCGAGTACGTCTGACCCGGGCCGCCCGCGGACGCCCCCTCCCGCGGGCGGGCCGCGATCCCTACCCTCGGTAGCGGGAGTACGCCACTCCGCCGCCCCACCACGTGAGGAAGACACATGCACCGCGCCTTGATCGTCGTCGACGTGCAGAACGACTTCTGCGAGGGCGGCAGCCTCGCGGTCGCGGGCGGCGCGGACGTGGCCGCCGCGATCACCGACCTGGTCGGCGAGTCCCAGGCGGGCTACCGGTACGTGGTCGCCACCCGTGACCACCACATCGACCCGGGCGCCCACTTCTCCCCCACCCCGGACTACGTGGACTCCTGGCCGGTGCACTGCGTCGCGGGCACGGAGGGCGTGGGCTTCCACCCGAACTTCGCCCCGGCGGTGGCCTCGGGGTCGATCGCCGCCGTCTTCGACAAGGGGGCGTACTCGGCGGCGTACAGCGGCTTCGAGGGCACGGACGAGAACGGCGCCGGCCTGGCCGACTGGCTGCGCTCCCACGACGTGACGGAGGTCGACGTGGTCGGCATCGCCACCGACCACTGCGTCCGCGCCACGGCCCTGGACGCGGCCCGTGAGGGCTTCACGGCCCGCGTCCTGCTGGACCTGACGGCGGGCGTCTCCGCGACGACCACGGAGCAGGCCCTGACGGAGCTGCGGGACGCGGGCGTGACCCTCACGGGCAAGCCGGTGGTCTGAGTCCGCTGCCCGGGGCTCAGGTCGCCGGGCGCATCAGGCTGCGTATCGGGTGCCAGAGTTCCTGGCGGGACTGGGGGGCCGTGCGCCAGAGGAGGCCGTCGGGGTGGTGGAGGACGGCGGTGATCTCGTCGGGGGTGGGGGGTTCCGTGTTGCCGCGGAGGTAGACGGCGCGGAGGCCGAGGTTGCGCAGCCTCGTCAGCGCCCTCGCGCGGTTCGCGGCGAGGACCAGGATGCGGACCTTGGTGCCGGAGGGACCGGGGCGCGGCAGGGTCAGGGCCACCACCACGCTCCCGTTCGGAAGTCTGTTGAAACCTCCTGCGGACATGCCGATCACTCCCCCGTGCGACGCCGCAGGACCCCGGAGAGGAAGTCCGTAAGACGTCGCGTCAATAGCGAGTACGTAAGAGGCATCTAAACGTGATCGGCCGCCGCCCGCTAGAGGGGCGACGGCCGATCATGCTCTGACCTGGGGGAATGGCCTAAAAGTCGTCGTCAGCGACCACTCTTGCCGACCAGGATGGTCATCGTCCGGCCGTCCAGGGGCTGGCTGACGATGGAGATCCGGGTGTTGGTGTCAGTTGTCTGGACGCTCCCGGTGGGGTTCTCCTTGTACCAGTAGGTGCCCTTACGGTCGTCGAAGACCGGGGTGCCCAGGTGGCCGGGGATCTTGGTGGGGACGCCCTGCTTGTGGAGGGTGAAGCCGGCCGAGGGCCACCAGGAGAAGGCGGCGTCGTAGGGCTGGATCTTGTTGCTGAGCAGCTTGCCGTCGGCCCACTTCAGGGGCTTGGCGTTGGCGTCGACGGGCAGCAGCAGACCCTTGCCGTGGTGCTCGGAGACGTTGTTGTTGCGCTGCGAGGTGTCCCACTGCCAGATCATCAGGCCGGGACGGTAGGCGTAGTGCTCGACCCAGTTGTACTTCGGGTCGCCGGCCTTGCGCCAGCCGAAGTTGTACGGGCCGGACTTCAGGGTCCTGTCGTACGAGACGTACTGGCGGTTCTCGGCCAGGTAGAACTGCGGGTAGTCGCCGTTGATCGAGGCGCCGACCTTGGAGAAGCCGCGGACGGTCCAGCCGTTGTCGCCCTCGGTCTCGGCGTTGTCGGTGAACACGGCCGCGCCGTCGGCCTTGACCGTGATCGCGTCGGCCGCGAAGCCCTTGCCGCCCGCGCCGCCGTCGGTCTTGTAGCGGAAGCGGATGCCGATCTTCTGGCCGGCGTAGGCGTCCAGGGGGTAGACCAGGTTCTTGTACGTGGTCGAGTCACCGGTCAGGGCCGGCTTGTCGCCGCCGTCGCGCGGGATGGTCTGGCCGTCGGCCTTGCCGTCGATGGTCTTCCAGCTCGCGCCGTTGTCGGTGGAGACCTGGGTGTAGAGGTAGTCGTAGTCCTTCTCGATGTTCCACCAGCCCTTGAGCTCCAGGGACGCCGACTTCTTGCCGGTCAGGTCCACGTCGCGGGAGAGGGTGTTGGAGAGGTTGTCGCCGTAGTCGGACCACCACTGCTTGCTGCCCTCGGCGGGCGCGACGACCTCGGTGGTGACGTTCTTCTTGGGGAGTTCGACGACGACGGCCTGCGGGTTCTTGGTGTTGTACGCCGAGACGCCCAGCTTGTGCAGGGAGGTCGTGGCGGCCTTCGCCTTGTCGTACTTCAGCCAGCCGAGCTGGAGCTTGTCCCAGGCGGTCATGTCGCCGGGGAGGTCGCCGATCTCGTTCTTGGCGGTGCCGAGCCAGGAGCCCGCCGACATCAGGGACCAGAAGCCGACCGAGTTCTCGGCCTGGTTGGTGGTGTCGTAGAGGTCGGGCAGGCCCAGGTCGTGGCCGTACTCGTGGGCGAAGACGCCGAGGCCGCCGTTCTCGGGCTGCGCGGTGTAGTCGCCGACCCAGATGCCGGTGTCGCCGACGGGCACGCCGCCCGCCTTGAAGCCGCCGGGGCCGGTCTCGCCGTCGTCGCGGCTGTACGCGTAGCCGCGGTGCGCCCAGATGGAGTCGCCGCCCTGCGCGCCGCCGCCGGCCGAGCCGTCCTCACCGGCGTGCACGACCTGGAAGTGGTCGATGTAGCCGTCCGGCTCGTTGAAGTTGCCGTCGTTGTCGTGGTCGGTGCGGTCCCACTGGTCGTACTTGGCGAGGTCGGCCTTGATCTGCGCGTCCGTCTTCCCGGCCGCCTTCTCCTTGGCGACCCAGGCGTTGACGCCGTCGCGGACCAGGTCCTCGACGTTGGGGCAGTTGTCGCTGCCGCAGTAGTTGGAGCCGTAACGGGCCTCGTTGTACTCGACCTTGACCCAGTCGGTGACCTTGCCCTCGACCGAGTAGCGGCCCGACGAGGCCTTCTCGTAGTAGGTCTTCAGGGAGTCGACGGGCTTGCCGTCGGGACCCTTGCCGGAACCGAAGTACAGGTTCTGGAAGTGCGCCTGGTTGTAGTCCTTCTTCCAGGCGGTGGAGTTGTCCTTCGTGCGGTCCGGCTCCGGGATCCGGTTGTGCAGGGGGCCGGGCGTCCCGCCGTACTTGGGGACGGGGGGCTTGGGGCCGTCGCCGTCCGGGTCGTACATCGTCGTGTTGTCGACCTTGTCGCCGAACTCGACCAGGATGGTGAAGATCTGGTCGGTGCGCTCGCGGCCGAGCTCCACGTACTTCTTGTCGCCGAGCTTGACGACCTGCGAGCTGCCGCGCTTCTCGGTCCTGGCCCTGCCGCTGAGCACCTGCTCCAGCGCGGTCTGCCGCTGCTGGGCCTGCTGGGCGGTGAAGGGGCCGTCGATCAGGTGGCCCTTGCCGCCGTGACCGTGGTCGCTGCCCTGGCCCTTGCCGGTCTCCGTGTGCGCCGGGTCCTGGCGCTCGATGGGCGCCGGTGTCCGTTCGTCGGCCCGCGCGGTGGCGTGGACCGAGGCGGTGGCCGCCGTTGCGGCGACGGCCGCGAGTATCGCGGTGCCGCGGAAGACCTGTCTCTTGCTGCTCACTTGGTGGTTCCTCCCCCGCGGCCGCCGGCCGATCCCGATGGGGTAGGAGGGGTACCGTTCGCGGCGCGCGTCACAAGTGACGCCATTCGACCGGAGTTGGCGAAGAAAAGACAGTCCTTGACATCAAATGGATGTAAGCGCTAGGCAGTTGGGGAGGCGGCCGGGCGGCCCGGGCCGTACCGGCGCTCGCGTCTCACAGGGCGGACGGGCGCATGACACCGTGCGCCCCCCATGCACCGGCACCGTGTGTGAGGTCACGCTTACTTGACGTTCCACGAGGGAACCTCATGGTCGTAGGGTCAGCCCGGACCCCGCGACCCCGCCCCCCGTGCTCCGAGGACGGAACTGCCATGCAGCTCACGCGCCAGACTCCGCACCGGATCCAGCTCACGACGCCGACCGTCGCCCAGTGCGCGTACGGCGCCCTCACGACCGTGCTCTCCACCCTCGCCATGCTGCTGCTCTCGCAGACCACGTCGGGGGCCTGGGTCGCGGTCATCGCGTGTGCCGCGCTGGGGCTGGGGG
Source organism: Streptomyces sp. NPDC088745 (assembly GCF_044751045.1). Taxonomy (NCBI): domain Bacteria; kingdom Bacillati; phylum Actinomycetota; class Actinomycetes; order Kitasatosporales; family Streptomycetaceae; genus Streptomyces; species Streptomyces sp. NPDC088745. The sequence continues at coordinate 103,273 of NZ_JBIVLB010000008.1, read as the reverse complement.
TGCTGGTGGCGATGACGGTGCCGATGCCGGGGGCGCGGGGGGCCCGGAAAACCGCGGCGGCGGCGCGCACGACCGTCGCCGGTCCCGCGGCCGCCGCCGCGCCCGCCGCCACCGAGGCGTACGGCGAGGTCCGGGTCCCCGGTCCGCGCGCACGCCCCTCGGCGGCCCCGGTGGGCGAGCACTCGCTGCGCGGTTAGACGCGGGAGGCTGCCCGGAGGGGACGCCCTCCGCGCCTCGTACTAGGCGGTGGTGACCACGACGGTCTTCGCCGCCTTGTCGTGCAGGCCCTGCCGGTAGGGCTTGTCGACGGCGACCATCACCAGGTTGACCAGCCACCACAGGCAGTAGCAGCAGACCAGCGCGGGCACCAGCAGCACCGCGGCGCGCAGCAGCGCCACACCGGTCGTCGGGGTGCGGCCGTCGTTCAGCACGGCGACCCGCAGGCCCATCACGCGCTTGCCGATCGTCTGGCCGTTCTTCGCGGTGAGGATCGTGTCGTACGCCAGGTAGACGGCGATGACGACGACCGACCAGAGCAGGCTCTTGCCGGAGGTCACCTGGGTGAAGGTGTCGCCGAAGTCGTCCGTGGTCTCGGTGACCCGCTCGTAGGAGCCGAACGGGATGCCCAGCAGGCCCATCGGGATGCCGACGATCAGCATGTCGATGAGGCGGGCCACGAAGCGCTTGCCGAGGGAGGCCAGCGGGGGCATCCCGGCGAGCGGGTCGGCACCGCCGTAGCCGCCGGCGCCGCCGAAACCGCCGGCCCCGCCGTCATAGGGGCCGCCGCTGTACGGGGGCAGGTTCCCACCCCGGTCGTACGGGCTGCCGGCGCCGCCCTGGTCGTACGGGCTGCCGGCGTTTCCCTGGTCGTACGGGCTGCCGGCGCCGCCCTGCGGAGGGGGTGGCGGGTACTTCCGGAACGGGTCGTTCTCAGGCGGCACGCCGGGCGGCGGCTGGTCGGTGCTCATACCGGCAGTCGACCCCCGGCGTCCGGGGCCCGCAACGGGTCGGACGCCGTTCGGGGGACGGGCGGGGCCGGCGGGGGGACTTCCTCAGCGGCCGCCCGGCCTGCCCGGCCTGCCCGCGACGAAGGTGCGGGCCGCCTTGTCGTGCCAGCACTGCCGCCAGGGGCGGTCGAAGAGGCACCACAGCACGTTGAGGACGCCGATGCCGAGCACGCCCAGCACCCCGTACACCAGCCAGCGGCGCAGGGCACCGCCGAAGCGGGGCGGCTCGTGCTCCTCGATGTCGCGGACCTGGAGGCCGAAGACCTTCTTGCCCAGCGTGCGGCCCCACTTGGCGGTCGGGACCGCTTCGTAGAGCAGCCCCAGGAGGAGGAAGGCGCCGAGGACGGCGCCCAGGATGCCGAGGGTGGTGCTGTCGAGGAGGTAGACGGTGACCGTCGTGCCGGACAGCTTGGCGGCGCGGATCTTCTCCTCGATGTGGTCGACGGCCCGGGTGACCAGCGGCACGGCGACGGCGGCCACGGCGGCGCCGAGGACGAGGGTGTCGAGGAGGCGGGCGGCGAGACGGCGGCCGAGGCCGGCCGGACGGGCGTTGCCCTGCTCGCGGGCGGCGCGGGTGAAAGGGTCCTCGACCGGGGGTTTCCAGGGGGCGACGCGGGTCTGGGCCTGCGACTGGGCCGGGGCCTGCGACCCGGCCGGGGCCTGTCCTGCGGCGGGGCCCCGGGGGGCGGGGGCGGTCTGCGCGGGCGGGCGGGTGTCGGGGGTGACGGAACGGATGGTCATCGTGCCGTCGCGGGAGGGGGCGGCCTGGGTGGGGGCGGGCGCGGGGGCCGGGGTCCGGGGTGCGGCGTTCTCCGGGGCGGGGCGGGGGGAGGCGAGGGACGCTCCCTCGGCCCCTCCTCCCCGAGGACCCGGTTCAGCCTGTGCGGGGGATGCCCCGCCCGCCCCCTGGGGGCGGCCCCGCCGCCCGTCGGGTTCGGCGGCGGGGGTGGGCTCCAGGGCGGGGCGTTCCGCGCGGGCGGGAAGCGCGTCGGCCGGGGTGCGGGGGTCGCGGGGGCCGGGGGCGCGGTCCTGGGCGGGAGTGAGGGGCGCGGCGGGGCGGGAGGCGCCGGACGCGGGGCGCGTAGGGGGCGTACCGGAGGAGGCGGGAGCGGCGGCCGCCGGGGCCGCGTCGGACGGGGAGCCCCAGGAGACCCGGCGGTCGTGGTCGCCGCCGAAGCCGGACTGGCGGGAGGTGTCGGCCTGCCAGGCGACCGGGGACTCGGGGGCGCGGCGGACCTGGACCTCGTGGCCGGCGCCGGACGGGGCCTCACGGGCCGGACCGGTGGCGGCGGGCCGGGTGGACGGGGAAGGGGAGGAGGACGCGGGGCGGACCGGGTGCTGGGCGGCGGGCTGCTCGTCCTCGTCGAAGAAGAAGGGGCCGGTTTCCTCGACCGCGGGCGGGAAGGGGCCGGTCTCGTCCGGGGCGGACCGGAAGGGGCCTCTCCGGTTCGCGGGGGAACGGAAGGTCTCCTCGGCCGTGGAGGGGAAGGGGCCCGTCTCCTCGGCCGCGGAGGGGAAGGGGCCCCGCCGGTCCACGGCCGAACGGAAAGGGCCCGGCTCGTCCACGGCGGAACGGTAAGGGCCCGGCGCCTCGGTCGCCGAAGGGAAGGGGCCCGTTTCCTCCATCCGGGGGGCGGGGGCCGGGACCTGGGCCAGGTCGGGGAGGCCGGCGGAGGCCGCGGGCGAGGCGACGGGGACGGCGCCCGGGGGCGGGACGGGCATCGGCTCGCCGGGCGCGGGGGCCGGGCGGCTGGTGCCGGGCACCCAGGAACTGCCGTTCCAGTAACGGACGTAGCCGGGGATGGACGGGTCGGGATAGAAGCCGTGGCCGGGTGCGTTCTCGCCGTTGGCCGGTGTGGGGGCGCTCATCACCGTGTCCCGTATCTGTGAGTGGCCTCGTTGTCTTGATTTCCGGGGTCCACATCTACCAGACGGCCGCCCGCCACCGGGCCGCTCCGCCCGGATGCACCACTTTCCGGTCATTGCCGGTCGTCGGGAAAAACTTTCGCCGAAGTCGCGTAATGGGAAGCGGAGTGCGCGCTCTCACCTTGTACGGCCCGCCCCTGGGCCCCGTACCGGAAAGGAAGCGCGTCCCCATGCGGAACCCCGTGCAGCACACCGTCGTGGAACGAGAGCTGGAGCTGAACCTCGTTCTGTCCCCCGAACGCACCATCCCCGTACCGGCACGGCTGGTCTACCGGACGAGTGACCCGTACGCCGCGCATGTGACGTTCCACATCGGTTCGGACTACCCCGTCAACTGGACGTTCGCCCGTGAACTGCTGGTCGACGGGGTCTTTCGGCCCTGCGGACACGGAGATGTCCGGATCTGGCCGACCAAGGTCGACGGGCGTTCGGTCGTGTGTCTGGCGCTGGCCTCGCCGGACGGCGACGCGCTGCTCGAGGCGTCGTCGCCGGCCGTGTCGGCCTGGGTGGAGCGGACGCTCGACGTCGTGCCGCTGGGCAGCGAGCGGGGGCAGCTCGGCCTGGACGACGCGCTGGCCGAGCTGTTGGCGACCGCGCAGCAGGAGGGGGAGGGCTGATCGGTCACGTCGGGGTGGGTGACGAGGTGGCGGGAGTGGCCGTCGGGGTCGCGCCCGGCGGCCACCGGGTCCGGTCCGTGTCGCGCCCGGTGGTCATCGGGTCCGGTCCGTGCGGATCAGAACAGTTTTCCGGGGTTGAGGATGCCCAGCGGGTCGAAGGCGGCCTTGACGCCACGCTGCATCTCCAGTCCGACCGGGCCGAGTTCGCGGGCCAGCCACTCCTTCTTGAGGACGCCGACGCCGTGTTCGCCGGTGATGGTGCCGCCCAGTTCCAGGCCGAGCGCCATGATCTCGTCGAAGGACTCGCGGGCCCGGCGGGACTCGTCCGCGTCGGCGGCGTCGAAGCAGACGACGGGGTGCGTGTTGCCGTCGCCCGCGTGCGCGCAGACGCCGATGGTGAGGTCGTGCTTCTCGGCGATGGCGGCGGTGCCGTCGATCATCGCGGCGAGTTTCGAGCGGGGCACGCAGACGTCGTCGATCATCGTGGCGGACTTGACGGCTTCGAGGGCGGTGAGGGACAACCGCCGCGCCTTCAGCAGGAGTTCGGACTCGGCCGGGTCGTCGGCGGGCACGACCTCGGTGGCCCCGAACTCGGTGCAGACCGCGCCGAGCGCGGCCAGGTCGGCGGCCGGGTCGGGGGTGTCGAAGGCGGCGAGGAGGAGGGCTTCGGTGGTTTCGGGGAGGCCCATGCGGGCCATGGCGTTGACGGCGCGCAGGGTGGTGCGGTCCATGAGTTCCAGCAGCGAGGGCGCGTGTCCGCGTTCCATGATCGCGCAGACGGCGGCGCAGGCGGCCGCCGTGGAGGGGAACTCGGCGGCCAGGGCGAGCTGGACGGGCGGGGCGGGTTTCAGGGCGAGGACGGCGCGGACGACGATGCCCAGGCTGCCCTCGGAGCCGACGAAGAGCCGGGTGAGGTCGTAGCCCGCGACGCCCTTGGCGGTGCGGCGGCCGGTGCGCAGCAGCCGCCCGTCGGCGAGGACGACGTCCAGGCCGATGACGTACTCGGCGGTGACTCCGTACTTCACGCAGCACAGGCCGCCGGAGGCGGTGCCGATGTTGCCGCCGATGGTGCAGGTCTCCCAACTGGAGGGGTCCGGCGGGTAGAAGAGGCCGTGCTCGGCGACCGCGCGGGAGAGGACGGCGTTCACGACACCGGGTTCGACGACGGCGACGCGGTCGACGGGACTGATGTCGAGGATGCGGTCCATCCGGGTGAGGGAGACCACGATGCAGCCGTCGGTGGCGTTGGCGGCCCCGGAGAGACCGGTGCGGGCGCCCTGCGGGACGACGGGGACGCGCAGCGCGGTCGCGGTGCGCATGACGTGCTGGACCTGTTCGACGGTGCGGGGCAGGACGACGGCGGCGGGGGTGCCCGCCGCGCAGAAGCCGGCCATGTCGTGGGCGTACGAGGCGGCGACGTCGGGGTCGGTGACCAGGGCGTCGTCGGGGAGGCCGGCGCGGAGCAGGGCCTGAAGATCGTCCAGGGGCATGGGGCCAGCCTGGCACTCGGGGCCATCGGTGTGAACCCGTCTGCGGAACGGAGAGGGGTACGCGGGTGTGCTCGTCGTACTGGCGCATGGTGGCGGCATGGATGCCAGGGAGCCGGAGCAGGGTGTTGGGTCGGGCGGTACCGGCGGGTCCGCGCCGCGGCGCGGGCGGGGCGGGCGGTGGGGGCGGCGGATCGGGGCGGCGGCGGTGGGGGTGGCCGTGCTGGCGGCCGGGGCTGTGGTGGTGCTGGGGGCGGAGCCCGAGGAGGAGCCCGCGCCGAGGCCGGCGGCCGGGGCGCCCGGGTCGGCGGCGGCGCTGGCGGGGCTCCAGGCGCGGGCGCGGGCGCGTCCCCGGGACGACGGGGCCTGGGCGGAGCTCGGGGCGGCGCTGGTGGCGCGGGGGGTGCGGACGGCGGACGCCGTGTACTACCCGAGGGCGGAGGGTGCGCTGCGGCACTCGCTGAAGGTGCGGGCGGCGGAGCGGGGGAACGTCCGGGCGCTGCTGGCGATGGCGGAACTCGACCACGCCCGGGGGAACTTCGCGGCGGCCGGGCGGGCGGCGGAGGCGGTGCGGAAACGAACGCCGGACGCGTGGGAGACGTATCCGCTGCTGATCGACACGTACGGCCGCCTCGGTGACACGAAGGCGGCGGCGCGCACGGCCGAGGAGCTGATGGAGAGGCGCGGCGGGGCCGCGGCGCTGGGCTGGACGGCGCAGACGTACCGCGACAAGGGCTGGCGGGAGGACGCGGCCGTACTGGCGACGGAGGCGGTGGCCGCGGCGGACGGCGGACCGCAGAAGGCGGAACAGCTCCGCAGGGCGGGCGAGTTGGCGTGGGAGCGGGGCGATGTGACGGAGTCGCTCGGGTACTACGACGCCTCGCTGGGCATCGAGCGGGGGCAGGGGGCGGCGGTCGCGGGACGGGCCAGGGCGCTGGCGGCGCTGGGGCGCACGGCGGAGGCGGTGAAGGCGTACAAGTCGGCGCTCGCCCGCCTGCCGAGACCCGAATACGCGTTGGAACTCGGCGAGTTGATGGAGGCGACGACGGGGGACGGAGACCCGCAGTACGGGGTGGCGCGGGCGCAGGTGGAGTGGAACCGCAGGCAGGGGGTGCGCGGGAATCTGGTCCTGGGGCGGCTGGAGGCCGATCACGGGGACGCGGAGACGGCGGTGGAGCTGCTGCGGGAGGAGTTCTCGCGGCATCCGGGGGCGGAGGTGGCGGACGCGCTGGGGTGGGCGTTGCACCGTACGGGGGATGACGAGGCGGCGCTGGAGTACGCGCGCAGGGCGGTGAAGGAGGGGGCGCGGAACGCGCTGTTCCTCTATCACCGGGGGGAGATCGAGCGGGCGCTGGGCGAGTACGGGGCGGCCCGCAGGCACGTGACGGAGGCGCTGCGGGTGCACCCGGCGTTCTCCCCGCTGTGGGCGCCGCGCGCCCGGACCGCCCTGGACCGGCTCGGGGAGCCGGTAGAGGGTGGGCCGCGGAACGTGTGGGGGTACCGGGCGAAGTCGCCGTCGGCCGGCACTTCCGGCTCACGCGCGACGTCGAACGGGCCTCGGCGGCGCTGATTTCCCCTGCTCGGGGGGGGCGGTGCCCCTTCAAGGGGCGCGGGGAACTGCGCGACCAGCCACGACCCTCCTGCACGGGAACCGGAGGCAGCCGCGCGGCGAGCGCTTTAGGGAAAGGGGCGGGTCCGGGGCCTCTCTGCCTGAGCAGGAGGGGGCTGTCTGGCCCGGTGCCGGGGCTGAGCTCTCGGCCTCGGCGGGGTCGCACAGCCGGTGCAGGCGCTTACGTAGGGGGGGCGGCACCCGGGTGGGCCGGGAGCGGGAGGGGCCGCCCCCTTGCCCGCCCGTCCCGCCCCCTTGGGGCGGCCCCGTCGCCCAAGAGGGCTGAGGGGGAAGTCCGAGGGGACGGGCGGTGGCCCCACGGGGCAGGTCCGTGGGGCCACCGGGAATGAGGGGCCGCGAGGGGAAGACGCCGGCCCCGCAGGGGAATTACAGGTTGCCCCGCTTCTCCTGCTCACGCTCGATCGCCTCGAACAACGCCTTGAAGTTCCCCTTGCCGAACCCCATTGACCCGTGCCGCTCGATCATCTCGAAGAACACGGTCGGCCGGTCCTGGACCGGCTTGGTGAAGATCTGCAGCAGGTAGCCGTCCTCGTCCCGGTCCACCAGGATCTTCAGCTCGCGCAGCGTCTCGACCGGCACCCGGGTCTCGCCCGCCCACTCGCCGAGCGTGTCGTAGTACGAGTCGGGGGTGTCGAGGAAGGCGACACCGGCCGCGCGCATGGTGCGCACCGTCGAGACGATGTCGTTGGTGGCGAGGGCGATGTGCTGGACGCCCGCGCCCCCGTAGAACTCCAGGTACTCGTCGATCTGCGACTTCTTCTTCGCGATCGCGGGCTCGTTGATCGGGAACTTGACCTTGAGGGTGCCGTCCGCGACGACCTTCGACATCAGGGCGGAGTACTCGGTGGCGATGTCGTCGCCCACGAACTCCTTCATGTTGGTGAAGCCCATGACCTTGTTGTAGAAGCCGACCCAGTCGTTCATCTTGCCGAGCTCGACGTTGCCGACGCAGTGGTCGATGGCCTGGAAGGTGCGCTTGGCCGGGGGCTCGACGATCGGGGAGGCGGCGACGAAGCCGGGCAGGTACGGGCCGTCGTAGCCCTTGCGCTCGACCAGGGTGTGGCGGGTCTTGCCGTACGTGGCGATGGCGGCCAGCACGACCACGCCGTGCTCGTCCTTGACCTCGTACGGCTCGGTGAGGCCGGTGGCGCCCTGCTCGGTGGCGTAGGCGTACGCGGCGCGGGCGTCCGGGACCTCGATGGCGAGGTCGATGACGCCGTCGCCGTGCTCCGCCACATGGGACTCGATGAAGCGGCCGTGCTCGGTGGCCGCCTTGATGACGGAGGTGAACACGAAGCGGGCCGCACCGTTCGTGAGGACGTAACTGGCGGTCTCGCGGCTGCCGTTCTCCGGTCCGGAGTAGGCGACGAGCTTCATGCCGAAGGCGGTCGAGTAGTAGTGCGCGGCCTGCTTGGCGTTGCCGACGGCAAAGACGACCGCGTCCATTCCCTTGACCGGGAAGGGGTCGGCCTCGCGCGCGGTGGTGGGGGTGGCGTGCCCGGTGGGCTCAGTCGTGGTCTCAGTCATGGGGGGAGCGTCCCGCCACTTCGCAAGGTGCGCAATAGTTCGCACAAACACTGGACAATGTGCTCAGCAGTGAGCGGGTAAGGGCGGGCTATCTGTACAGGATGACCATCGTCAACACGCACAGCACCCGTACCGACTGGCCAATCCGCCCGGCGGCAGGCCAGGATGGCCGGGCACTTCGCACAGGACCACAACCCCCCGGGGGCGGGCATGGCAGTGGACGAACTAGACGGGCGGCTGATCGTGCTGCTGGCGCGCGAGCCGAGGATCGGCGTGCTGGAGGCGTCGCGGCGGCTCGGGGTGGCGCGCGGGACCGTACAGGCGCGGATGGACCGGCTTCAGTCGAACGGCGTCATCCGGGGGTTCGGCCCCGACGTGGACCCGGCGGCGCTCGGCTACCCGGTGACGGCGTTCGCGACGCTGGAGATCAAGCAGGGGCAGGGGGCGGACGTACGGGCCCACCTGACCTCGGTGTCGGAGGTGCTGGAACTGCACACCACGACCGGGCACGGGGACATGCTGTGCCGGCTGGTCGCGCGCTCGAACGCGGATCTTCAGCGGGTGATCGACCGGGTGGTGGGTTTTGACGGCATCGTTCGGGCCTCCACGGCGATCGTCATGGAGAATCCCGTTCCGCTGCGGATCATCCCGCTGGTGGAGCAGGCGTCCGGGCTGACCTGACCCGGCCCTTCGAGGACAGAGGCCGAGTTGCAAAGAAGTAGTTGCAGAAAAACCCTTGCAAGGGGTTCTTTGCAACTTTACGGTGGAGGCATGCCCGAACTCGACGCTCCGGACGCCCCCCACTCCCCCGGCACTCCTGAGGGTGCGAACACCCCCGCTCCCGCGCCCGCATCTGCCTCGCCGGAGCCGACCGCCGAGCGGAGGATTCACGCCCTCGACGCCCGCACCCTGCGCGGCCTCGCCCACCCGCTGCGCATCCAGCTCCTGCGCGCCCTGCGGCTGACCGGACCGGCCACCGCTTCCCAACTCGCGGAGAAACTGGGCGAGTCGAGCGGGGCGACCAGCTACCACCTGCGCCAGTTGGCGGCGTACGGCTTCGTGGAGGACGCCCCCGAGCGGGGCAAGGGCCGCGAGCGCTGGTGGCGGGCCAGCCACGACGGGACCACCTTCGACTCCTCGCTGGCCAACAGCCCGGACCCGGCGGTGCGCGGCGCGGCGGATCTCTTCGTGCACGAGGTCGCCAACCAGCACACGCAGGAACTCAGCACCTGGATCGCCACCTCGCGCGACTGGCCGGAGGAATGGCGGCGGTCCACCGAGATGAGCGACTTCACCATGGCCATGACCCCGGAGTCGGCACGCGAACTGAACGCCCGTCTCAACCAGTTGATCGAGAGCTACCGCCCTGCGGACGACGGTGAGGACCTGCCGGAAGGCACCCGTCAGTACCGGTTCCACCTGCACGGATTCCCCCTGCCCAGGACCTGAGACTCCCCGGGGACGGCACCCGGCACTCTCAGCACCCACCGCACCCACCACACCTTCCGTACTCGCCACCGGTCGCTTCGGCATGCCCGCCGCCACCGGCCGACCCGGCGCGCCCTCATGACCCGCACAGCACGGCCTCCCCCTCCCCCGGCACCACCACGACCGAGAGGAAGCACCGCCATGCACCCCGACACCTTCCACCGCCTGCACCACGCCCGTTCCGCCGACCTCCGGCGCGAGGCCGGCACCCACCGCCGGGCCGCCGAGGCCCAGCACCCCGGCCTCCCGGGCCACCGCGATGTGCGCACCCAACTGGGTTGGGCACTGGTCGAGTTGGGGCTGCGTCTCGTCCGTACCGCCGACGACGCCCGGCTCCGTACGGCCCGCGTCTCGTGAGCGCTCCCCCGAGCGCGAGCGACGGGCCCGACCGGCGGCCCCTCGGCGCCCTCCTCGCCGCGCACACCGTCTCCACCGCCGGCAACTCGCTGACCCTGATCGGCGTGCCCTGGTTCGTGCTCCAGACCACCGGCAGCGCGGGCCGGGCCGGCGTGGTGGCGTTCTGCGCGACGCTGCCGGTGGTGGTGGCCGCGCTGGTGGGCGGGCCGCTGATCGACCGGTTCGGACGGCGGCGCACCAGCGTCGTCACGGATCTGATCTGCGGCCTCACGGTCTCCGCGATCCCCGTGCTGCACTACGCGGGGGTGCTGGAGTTCTGGATGCTGTGCGCCCTGATGGCGCTCGGCGGGCTGGTCGCGACGCCCGGGATGACCTCGCGTTCCGTCCTCGTTCCCGACCTCGCCGAACACGCCGGGACGAGCCTGGCGCGGGCCGCCTCCCTCTTCGAGGCCGCGTCGAGCGGAGCCCGGACGGCCGGTGCCTCACTGGCCGGGGTGCTGATCGCGGTGCTCGGCGCGGAGGCCGTTCTGCTGCTGGACGGGGCGACGTTCGCCGTCTCGGCGGCGCTGGTCGCGGCCGGAGTGCGCGGGGTGCGGGCGGCGGAGCCGATGCGGTCGACGGCCCGGCCCTCCTTCCGTACGTACCGCCGCAACCTGCGGGAGGGGTACGCGTACGTGGCCTCCGGCGGGCTGCTGACGGCCGTCGTCCTGATGGTGATGCTCACCAACGGGCTGAACCAGTCCTGGAGTTCGGTCCTCTTCCCCGTGCACGCCCGGGAGAACCTGGGCGGGGCCGCTCAACTCGGCCTGCTGAGCGCCCTGTTCGGCGGCGCCGCGCTGCTGGGGGCCTTGTCGTACGGGGCGGTGGGGCACCGCTTCTCGCGGCGGGCGGTCTTCACGGCGGCGTTCGTCGTGGGCGAGGTGCCGCGCTTCCTGGTCGCCGCGCTGACGGACGGCACGCTGCCGCTGGCGGTCACCCTGGCGCTCGGCGGGCTGCTGGTCGGCACGCTCAACCCGATCCTGTCCACGGTCATCTTCGAGCGCGTACCCCTGGAACTGCGCACTCGCGTCTCGGGCATCATCATGGCGGGCTGCCAGCTGACGATCCCGCTGGGCGGCCTGACGGCGGGCTTCCTGGTCGAGGGCGCGGGCCTGAGGACGGCGCTGCTGCTGGTCGGCGGGCTCTACTTCCTGGCGACGCTGAGCCCACTGGTCTTCCCGTCCTGGCGCACCATGGACGACACACCGACCCCGGAGGGGCCGGCGGGGGCGAGTCCGGGGACGGACCTGACGAGAACGGCGGAGGCAAGTCCGGGGGCGGGTCTGACGAATACGGCGGGGGTGAGTCCGGCGGCGGGTCTGACGAGTACGGCGGAAGCAAGTCCGGGGGCGGGCCCGACGGGAACGGCGAAGGCAGGCCCGGCGACGGCTCCGGTCAGCAGCTCGGCACCTTCCGCGCCCCGTCCTTCTTCGCCAGCTCCCTGAGCGAGGACACCGCGTCGTCAAGGGTGCTCACGGGCACCAGGCGCATGCCGTCCGGCAGGTCGGACGCCGCCTGCTCGCACTCCGCCTTCGGTACGAGGAAGACCGTCGCGCCGTCCGCCTTCGCGCCCTTGATCTTCAGCGGTACGCCCCCGACCTGGCCGACCGTGCCGTCGGCCTCGATGGTCCCCGTACCGGCGACGTCGAGGCCGCCGGTGAGGTCGCCGCCCGCACCGTTTCCGTCGATCTTGTCGATGATGCCGAGGGTGAACAGGAGCCCCGCGCTGGGTCCGCCGATGTCGGCGAGGTTGAGGGTGATCTTGGCGCCCCTCCCCTTGTCCCCGAGGTAGCCGAGGGCGGCGGAGACGGCGCTGTTCTGCGACTTCACCATCTCGCCCTGGTTGTACTCGGAGATCTCCTTGTCGTCACCGCCGACCGGGTAGACCACGCTGTGCGGCATGACCGCCCGGTCGTCCCGGAACCAGGCGTCGGCCAGGTCGCCGAAGCGGTGGTCGATGGAGGGGCCGGTCGCCACGATGGTCGTCATCCGCAGCTTTCCTTCGGTCTCCCGGGCCGGCACCCCGGTCACGTTGATGACCGGGCGGCCCTTGCTGTCCTTGCCCAGGACATCGGTGGCCGACCCGGGCTGGGCCACCGCGAACGGCAGCGGTGCCAGGGCCGCCACCCCCAGCAGCGCGACGACGGGCAGGGCGCAGAGGGCGAGACGGCTGTTGCGGGAGAGCCGAGAGAGAAGAGGGAGCACGCCCTTAATCTATCGGCCGCCCCGCACGCCCCTCCCCTGCCGGGCCGTCTCCTACGGGGCCCGTCTCCTGCCGGCCCACCTCCTACGGGGCCCGCCCCCAGCCGGGCCCCCTACCTGAGCGCGTCGGCGACCTCGCGGGCCGCGTCGACCACCCGGGGCCCCACGCGCTCGGGCACCGAATCGGAGAGCATGACGACCCCGACGCTTCCCTCCACCCCGGTGACGCCCATCAGCGGTGCGGCGGCCCCGCTCGCCCCGGCCTCCAGCTCGCCGTGGGTCAGGGTGTAGCCGGGCTCGGTCAGGACGCTCTGGCGGGCGGCCAGGATCGCCCGCCCCGCCGCCCCCCGGTCGAGCGGGTGGCGGAAGCCCGCCCGGTAGGCCACGTGGTAGTCCGTCCACGTCGGCTCGACCACGGCGACGGCGAGGGCCTCCGCGCCGTCGACGAGGGTGAGGTGGGCGGTGGCCCCTATGTCCTCGGCGAGGGACCTCAGCGCGGGCAGCGCGGCCTCCCGCACCAGGGGGTGCACCTGCCGTCCCAGTCGCAGCACCCCGAGGCCCACCCGGGCACGACCGCCCAGGTCACGGCGTACGAGGGCGTGCTGTTCCAGGGTGGCGAGCAGCCGGTAGACCACGGTGCGGTTGACACCGAGTTTGTTGGACAACTCGGTGACCGTCAGACCGTGGTCCGTGTCGGCGAGCAGCTTGAGGACCCGTAGTCCTCTGTCGAGCGTCTGGGAAGTCTCCGCGGTCACGACGCCCACTCCTCCGTGGTGAGTGCGGGCGGTCCTCCTGCGCATCGAGCTCGTCACCGGTTCCGTCGGCAACGCGCGCAGAGGCCGCCGGCAGGCCCTGGCACCGGCTGCGCTCCGAGGCGGCGCTGCCACGGGGCGTTATGCGTTGCCGGAAAGGTAGCGATCCACTCCGCTCAGCGGAAGACCTCGTCCAGAATCCGGGCGCGGAAAGGGAGTTGCCCCCTCCGGACCTCCGGCCCCGAACCGCCGAAACCCACCGCAATCCCCCACCCGGGGCCCTCCGAGGGCCGGTGCGGACCCACTCGGGACACTCCAAGGCCCCTTCGGGAACCCGCCGAGATCCGTCCGCGATCCACCGGAGAGCAGCGGAGAGCACCGGAGGAACGGCTCGGGTCCAAAGTCATGGACGGGTAGGACTTTCGGGCATATACCCGGGCTGACCAGCGCAATAGTGTGACGAACACGCCGAGGGCCGACCGTGGGGGCCGCCCCTCGGGCGTGACCCCGTCCTGCGGGACGGCAGGGCGGGATCCGGAACGCGCACAGTTCCGGATCCCGCCCGCAGTCCTCCCGGAGAACCCGCTCTGCGCCGTTGCCCGCAGTCCTTCCGGGGAACCCGCCCTGCACCGTTCCCCGGAAGCCTGCTCGGAGCCGTTCCCAGCGTCCCGCCCTCGACCATTCCCGGGGGCCCGTCCCCGACCATTCCCGGGGACCCGTCCTCGACCATTCCCGGGGACCCGTCCTCGACCGTTCCCGGGAGCCCGCCCGCAGTCGCTCCCGAGGTCTCGCCCTCTTCCCTGTCTCCCTTGTACTTGTGCGGGTGCGGGTCTCACCGCATCCGGGTGGCCCACTCCTGGACCTTCTTGATCCGCTCCTTGAGCTGTCCGGCCGTCGCCTCCGCGCTCGGCGGGCCGCCGCAGACCCGGCGCAGCTCGGTGTGGATGACACCGTGCGGCTTGCCGCTCTGATGGACGTACGCCCCGACCATCGTGTTCAGCGACTTGCGCAGCTCCAGCAGCTGCTTGTGGGTGACGACCGGCCTGGCCTCGGCGGCCTTCTCCAGCAGGTCGGCCTCGGCGGCGGGCTTCTGCCGGCTGTGCGCGATCTGCCGGGTCTGCCGCTTCTGGAGCAGCAGCTGCACCTGGTCCGGCTCCAGCAGGCCGGGAATCCCGAGGTAGTCCTGCTCCTCCTCGCTCCCCGGGTGCGCCTGCATCCCGAACTCGGCCCCGTCGTACAGCACCCGGTCGAAGACCGCGTCCGACTCCAGCGCCTCGAACGGCAACTGGTCCTCGGTCTCCTCGTCCTCCAGCCGCTCCGCGTCGGCGAGGAGCTTGTCCTCCTCCGAGAAGGGGTTCTCCTCCTCGCTGCCGCTCTTGGGCTTGTCGAGGACGTGGTCGCGCTCGACCTCCATCTCGTTCGCGAAGTCGAGCAGCATGGGGATCGTCGGCACGAACACCGACGCCGTCTCGCCGCGTCGTCTCGACCGCACGAAACGCCCGACGGCCTGCGCGAAGAACAGCGGTGTGGAAATGGTCGTCGCGTACACCCCGACCGCGAGGCGCGGCACGTCGACGCCCTCCGACACCATGCGCACCGCGACCATCCAGCGGGACTCGTCCGCGCTGAACTGGTCGATCTTCTTCGACGCCGCCTTCTCGTCGGAGAGGACCACGGTGGGCTTCTCGCCGGTGACCCTCTTCAGGATCTTGGCGTACTCGCGGGCCGAGTCCTGGTCGGTGGCGATCACCAGTCCGCCGGCGTCCGGGATGCCCTTCCTGACCTCGGTCAGGCGCTTGTCGGCGGCGGCCAGGACGTTCGGGATCCACTCGCCGGTCGGCGCGAGGGCCGTCCGCCAGGCCTGCCCGATGGCGTCCTTGGTCATCGGCTCGCCGAGCCGCGCAGCGATCTCGTCGCCCGCCTTGGTGCGCCACCGCATGTTGCCGCTGTAGCTGAGGAAGATCACGGGCCGCACGACGCCGTCGGCCAGCGCGTTGCCGTAGCCGTAGGTGTAGTCGGCCGAGGACCTCCTGATTCCGTCGTTCCCCTCCTCGTACTGGACGAAGGGGATCGGGTTGGTGTCCGACCGGAAGGGGGTGCCGGTCAGCGCCAGCCTGCGCGTCGCGGGGTCGAAGGCCTCCTGGCACGCCTCGCCCCACGACTTGGAGTCGCCGGCGTGGTGGATCTCGTCGAGGATCACCAGCGTCTTGCGCTGCTCGCACCGGTTGCGGTGCAGCATCGGGCGTACGCCGACGCCGGCGTACGTCACCGCGACGCCCTGGTACTCCTTGCTGAGCGGTCCCGCGCTGTACTCGGGATCCAGCTTGATCCCTACCCGGGCGGCGGCCTCCGCCCACTGCTTCTTCAGGTGCTCGGTCGGGGCGACCACCGTGACCTGCTGCACCACGTGGTGGTGCAGCAGCCACGAGGCGAGCGTCAGCGCGAAGGTCGTCTTGCCGGCGCCGGGCGTCGCCACCGCGAGGAAGTCGCGCGGCTGGTCCTGGATGTACTTCTCCAGCGCCCCCTGCTGCCAGGCTCGCAGCTTGTTGGCGGTGCCCCAGGGAGCACGGCCGGGAAAGGCGGGTGAGAGGTGGTGGGAGGTGGTAGTAGTCACGGTCTCCGGTCGCAGCGTCGGGTACGTGGCGGTTGCCGCGGAGAACCGGCCGGATGACTTCCGGGGCCCGTACGACAACCGGGCCACCTTACCGGCGCTCCACCCGCAACGTGCGGCGAGCACGTCCGGGCGGCCTCTGTGGGACCCAGCTCACAACCCAGCCCGACAGGTAGGACCGGTCCCACTGCCGACCTGCCGGCTGGCCGGCCCAGCCCGGCCAGCCGGAACCCGCCGCCGATCTCCGCCCCGACCAGCCCGGCCCGGGCCCGCCACCGGCCCGTCCCGGGGCCGCCGCCGACCTGCGGACCTGCCAGCCCTGCCCGGGACCCGCCACTGCCCCTCCCGGCCCACTCCGGAGCCGCCCCCGACCCCTACACCCGCCGGTCCGGGCGAGCCGGTGTCATGCCGCCAGAATGTTCGGGTCGGTGTCGCGCCGCCAAGACATCCGGGCTGAGCCGAGAACGTCCTGGCAGGGGATACGCCGCAGGCCCGCCGGGCCCTACGCGGCGTCCCGTTCGCGCAGCCGCGTCGCCACCCAGGCCCCCACCAGCGCCACGCACGCCATCGGCAGGAACACCGCGGCGAACGCCGTCGGGTGGGAGCCCCCGGCCGCGCCCACGACCGTGGAGTGCGCCGCGACCGAACCACCGCCGAGGCCGGCGAAGACCGCACCGCCGACCGCCAGCAGCATCACGTTGGACAGGCCGTCGGAGATCTGGAGGGCGGCCGAGTTGCTGCCCGCCTCCTCGGGGGCGGAGAGCTTCAGCAACAGGACGCTGGTCGAGGCGATGACCATGCCCATCCCGAAGCACCCGAAGCCCCACGCGACCCCGACGACCCATACCGGGACCCCCGGAAGGAGAACCGTCGGCACGGCCGCGATGGCCGCCGCGACCAGCACCATGCCCAACGAGACCAGACGCTCCCGGTAGGGCTCCATGCGCGGCCGCGACTGGACGAACGATCCGAAGGCCCAGGTCGCCCCGCCCACCGCCAGGGACAACCCCGCCATCGTCGGCGACAGCCCCCGCTCGGTCACCAGCATCAGCGGCACGAACGACTCCGCCGCGATGAACGAGCCGGCAGCGACCCCGCGCAGCAGCACCACCGACGGCAGCCCGCGCGCCGCCCGATAGGTGCCCCTGGGCAGCAGCCCGAGGACCGCTGGCACCAGCAGCGCGGCTCCCGCCGCACCGGGCAGCAGCGACAGCCACTGCAGGTCCTGGCCCGCGTACTGGAGCAGTCCGGCACCCGTCGAGATACCCAGCGCCAACCGGATCTGCTTGCGGTCGAAGGGCGGCACCGGCGCCTCGGGGTCGGCGGGCCCGGCGGCCATCCGCCGGATCGCCGGCAGGGCGAGCGCCAGCGGGAACACCACCAGGGCCGGAATGCCGACGAACACCCAGCGCCAGCCGAGGTTCTCCGTGATCGCCCCGGAGGCGAGCGGCCCGACGACCGAGGGGATCACCCAGCTCGCGGCGAACGCGGCCAGGATCGCGGGTCGCAGCCGCTCCGGATAAGCACGGCTGATCACCACGTACAGGGCGACGATCACCAGTCCGCCGCCGAGCCCCTGGACGGCCCGCCCCAGAATGAACAGCAGCATGGACTGCGCCGTGCCGGACAGCAGCAGCCCTGCGGCGAACGCCACGATGCCCGTGGTCAGGGGTGCGAGAGGGCCCCGCCGGTCGGCCCACTGACCGGACAGCACCATCGCGAAGAGGCTGGTGGTGAAGTACGCCGAGAACGCGAAGGCATAGAGCGGAATGCCGTGCAGCTCACGCGCCGCGACCGGCATCGCCGTACCGACGGCCGTCGCCTCGAAGGCGATGAGCAGGACGACCGACACGATGCCGATGCTCAGCGCCCGGTGCGTCTTGCCCAGCACCCCCTCAGGCACGGACGGCGAGGCCGGCGCGCTCGCCCCGGCCGAACCGGCAGAACCTGCCGAGCCATCCGAACCTGCCGAGCCGGCCGTCCCGGCTGACCCGTTCGGCCCGGCCCGCCCGATCGGCCCGACCCCAACGCCCTCGGCAGGCGAGCCCCCCGGCATCGCCCCGGCGGCGTCTCCCGGCTCCTGGGACGCCTCGGCCGCCATCGCGGGAGTGCCAAGCCCGTCGGTGCGTGCCCCGGCGGCTGTCGCTTTGGATGTCGTCGGCGTGCCGGAAGGCGATTCGTAGGGGGTGTCAGAAGTGTCGGTCGGTGCGACATCGGCGTCGCGGGGCCCCAGCACGGTCATGGCCTCAGGGTAAGGGCCAATCCCGGCATGGACCCCTGTCCCCAGGAGGTAACCGGGGTCCGCCCTTGGTCGTAGGACCGGCCGCCCTCCGGCGGGGCGGAGCACAGCTGACCCCATGGCCGACCCGACCGCCGCCGCCCGGCGATGCGTACAGCGCTCTGTGAACGGGATGTGGCAGTCGTATTGCACACTGCCGACGCCCCTTGAGGGGGCTTCCCTTTCCGTTCTACCGTTCTGGAGTTGCCAAGGAACACGCTCTCCGGGGAGCAGTCGGCGCCACGTCGATTCCTCCGTGAGCCTGTTCCGCACACGGCCGTGTGCCCGAGTGGCTCAGGGGCTCGCCTGCAAAGCGAGTTACGTCGGTTCGATTCCGATCACGGCCTCTTGTCCGCACCTCCATCACTGACTTTCCCGCGCAGGATCTCCGCGTACGAAAAAGACTAGACGCCGCCACTGACAATCGACCGCGAGCACCCCAAATCCCCTGCTCAGAGCGGCAGCACACAGACCGGAACAGGTGATTCCAAAGCCGCGCCGGCAGAGCTCAGACGCCCCGTCTCCCGGTCCACGCGAAAAGTCGTCACCTTTCCCGACTTCTGGTTGGACGCGAACAGCAGCCGACCCGTCGGGTCGAGGACGATGTGCCTCGGGTACGAACCGCCGGAAGGCGTCAGGGAAAGGGGGCGCAGCTCGGCCCCGCCTCGCCGGACCGCGAATGCGGCGATGCTGTCGTGGCCCCGGTTGGACACGTACACGAAGCGCCCGTCCGCCGAAATGATCACTCCGGCTGGGTAATTGCGCTCGTTGAGCACTGTTCCGCGCGGGAGGGTCGGCTGTCGTTTTCCGGGGGTGAGCGTTCCGGTTCGTGGTTCGTACGCGCACACCACGAGAGTGCTGTCGAGCTCGTTGACGAGGTAGACGTACCTCCCCGACGGATGAAAGACCAGGTGACGCGGTCCAGCACCGGGCCGCAGCGAAGCGCGGCTCATCTCACGGAGCGTCCCCTTCCGGCCGTCGAGCCGGTACGTGTGCACGGTGTCCGTGCCGAGATCGACGGCCAGGACGTACCGGCCCGCCGGGTCGGTGACGACCTGATGCGCGTGGGGACCTTCCTGCCGTTCCGGGTCGGGTCCGGAGCCTTCGTGCCGCACGACATCGCTGACCGCCCCTGGCGCCCCGTCGCGTCCGAGGGGGTGCACGGAGACGCTGCCGCTCGTGTAGTGGGCGCTCAGCAGGAACCTTCCGTGCACCGACAGGTGGCACGGGTCCGCTCCGCCCGCCGGCCTGGATCCGAGCAACTCGGTCGGGCGGCCGGGACCGACACGGACGGCGGTGACGGCTCCTTCCGTCTGCTCATTGACGGCGTACAACGTGCGCCGGTCCGGCGAAAGGGCGAGGTAGGAGGGGTTGGCGATCCCGGGGAGCACGCCCGTCGAGGCCAGCTCGCCCCGGCCGGGCCGGTAGGTGGCCAGGCCGATGCCGGTGCCGCCGCCGGGTTGTGTGGTGTACGTGCCGAGGAACGCGGCCCGCAGCGCGGTGGGGGCGGGGTCGTCGGAGCCGGCGGAGTCGGAGGAACGAGCGGAGTCGGTGGGACGAGCGGAGTCGGAGGAGCGGGGGGAACCTGCGGGACCTGCGGAACTGACGAAACCGGCGGTGAGACCGGTCGGAGCGGGTGCTTCCGCGTGCGCGGACCCCGGCAGGGCCAGGCTCGCGAGCCCCGCGCCTGCGAGGAAACCCAGCTTCCGTCGGCTCAGAGCCGCTTCTGGGCTCCTCCTGGTACGGACTTCACCCGCCCCGCCCGCCGCGTCCACCCCGTCCACCCCGTCCACCGCATGCTTCTCACCCATGAAGTCCCTCACGCCTCTCCCGTCCCGCCGGCACGTCGTGTCGCGCCCCGCATGGTGGCGTGGACCACTGGGCGGCGGCAAGGGGCCACGCAGGCGGTGCTCCGGAGGGCGGAGAAGAGCGGACGCGTGCCAAAAACGGTGCAGGACCAGGTGCCGAGCCGGTGAGAGGCCGGTTGTCAGACCCGGGTGCAACACTCTTTTCCACGCACGGATGTCGGTGCCGTGGATGTCGGTGCGGAGTCGCTGTGGCGACCAGTTCCTTGTGAACTGCATAGGGAAAACGGGCAGAGCCCCCGAGGCTCTACGCCCCGCTCGACAGCGCCCCGCTCGGCCGCGCCCTGCTCACCCGCGCCTCGTCCAGCCGCGCCAGGATCTCGTCCACCGTGCCCTCGGGGGTCAGCCCCGACGAGTCCAGCCACAGCCCGATCCTCGGGGTGGTCTCCCGCATACCCCGGTCCATGAGCGCCGGGGTCCAGCCCTCGCCGTACCCGGTCTTCGCCCGGCCCTCCTCCCGGGCGGCGAGGGCATCCGCGTCCGGGGCGAGGACAACGACGTACAGCGGCCTGGTGCGCACCAGACCGACGTACCTCTCCAGTTCCTCCCCCAGGACGACGTCCTGCACGACCGCGGTGTACCCCTCCGCCGCGTACGCGTCGGCGGTGCCGACGGAGAGCCGGTAGCGGAGCCGGAGTTGGGCCAGCGCCTCCTGGCCCGCGTCGGGGGTCATCTCGACGCGCCCCGTCACCACCATCCGCCGGAAGACGTCCCCGCGGACGTGGGCGGCGCGGGGCAGCCGTTCGGCGAGCGCCTGGGCGACGGTCGACTTCCCCGCGGCCATCGCACCCGTCACGAGAACGACGGCGGAGTCCAGTTCTGCCATTGTGGAATCGACCATGAAAGGACCGTATCCAGAACTGCCGTACGCGTCTCATGAGTTACGACGCGGCTCGGGCCCGCACGAGGCGGGCCGGGCGCGGGTTGCCGACGGACGGGCCGGAAGCGTGTGACCGGCAGGCGGCCCGGAAGCGTGTGACCGGCAGGCGGCCCGGAAGCGTGTGACCGGCAGGCGGGCCTGGCACAGGGGGCCGACGGGCGGGCCGGAGCGAATACCGGCGGTCAGGCCGGACGCGGGTGACCGGTACCTGGTCCGGTCACCCGCGCGGCTCCACGACTACGGGTTGCTCACGGCCGCCTGGGGCCTGATGGGCAGCCGGTTGACCGGTCGGCCGGTGGCGGCCCGCACCGCCGAGGCGACCGCGGCCGGCGAGGTCACGACGGGCACCGCGCTGGCAGCCTTCGCACCGAACGGTGCGACGACGTCACGCTCCTCGACCAGCTTGACGATCCGGATGTCCGGGGCGTCCAGGGAGGTCGGCAGGGCGTAGTGCGTGAGGTTGGGATGGCGCACCAGACCTCGCGGCGTGCGCAGGTTCTCCGTCAGGGCGGCGCCGACGCCCTGGGTCACCCCGGCCTCGATGCGGGCGGCGAGCTGCGCCGGGTTGAGGACCCGGCCGACGTCCTGGGCCACGGCCATCTCCACGACCCGGATGGAGCCGAGTTCGATGTCGACGTCCACGACGGCGCGCACCGCGCAGAAGGCGAGTCCGACGAAGGCGTCGCCCTGCCCGGTGTCGTCCAGGGGCTCGGTGGGGTGCGGGCGGCACTGGGCGGTGGCCCACAGTTCCTTGCCGTCCAGGGCCTCGGTGACGGTGGTGCTCAGGACGCCGTCGTAGGAGGTGATCTTGCCGTCGGCGATGGAGAGCAGTTCGGTGGACATGCCGAACTTGTGGGCCAGCGGCTGGAGGAGCTGGGTGCGGACCATCTTGGCGGCCCGCTCGACCGCACCGCCGGAGACCCAGGTGTGGCGGCCGTGGGAGGCCGGCCCGGCCGGGGGCTGGTCGGTGTCGACGGAGGCCACGTGCACCTCGTCGATGCCCAGGGTCTCCTGGACGATCTGACGGGCCAGCGTGGTGAAGCCCTGGCCGGTCTCGACGGCGGCGCAGATGACGGTGGCGATGCCGTCATGGACCTTCACGGTGGCGGTGGAGACCTCGTCGGCGCCCTCGGCGCCCAGCATGTGCACCATGCCCAGGGCGTAGCCGACGCCTCTGCGCACCGCGCTGGGTTCGCCCGCGCCCTCCGGGCCGCCGGGCAGCAGCCAGCCCTCCTCCGGGGAGTCCTTGGGGAGGGTGGGCAGCGGGAAGTCCCGTACCGCCCGCAGGAGTTCGGCGACGGGGGCGGGGCAGGTGACGGTCTGCCCGGTGGGCAGCAGGTCGCCGGTGGCCAGGACGTTGCGCATGCGCAGCTCGGCGGGCTCCAGGCCCAGCTTCGCGGCGAGCTTGTCCATCTGCCCCTCGTAGGCGGCGCACACCTGGAGGGCGCCTTCGCCGCGGACGTGGCCGGACGGGGGGTTGTTGGTGCGGACGGCCCAGCCCTCGACGAAGGCATGCGGGACCACATAGGGGCCGCAGGCGAAGGACACGGCGGCGGCCAGGGACTCCGACGAGTCGTCCGCGTACGCGCCCGCGTCCAGCAGGATCTGGGCCTCCACCTTGACCAGGCGGCCCTCCGCGTCCGCGTGGTGGCGGTAGCGCAGCAGGGTCGGGTGGCGGTGGGCGTGGCCGAGGAAGGACTCCTCGCGGGTCGCGGCCAGCTTGACCGGGCAGCCGGTGCGCAGGGCCAGCAGGCCAAGCGGGAGTTGGAAACCCGCGTCCTCGCGGTCGCCGGTGGCGCCGGGCACACCGGTGACGACGATCTTCACGCGTTCGCGGTCCAGGCCGAAGCTGGCGGCGGCCAGGTCGCGGGCGGTGTGCGGGTCGGTGGAGGCGGTGTAGATCTCGACGCCGCCGTCGGGTCGCGGCACGGCGAGCCCGGCCTCGGCACCGACGGGGGCGGGGTCCTGGCGGCCGATCCGGTACAGGCCCTCGACGACGACCTCGCCGGTGACCTCGGGGTCGCCGAAGCTGAGGGGGATGTGCCGGATCAGGTTGCCGTCGGGGTGCAGGGGTTCGGCGGCGAAGGCCTGCTCGGGGTCGGTGACCGGTTCGAGGACCTCGTACTCGACGGCGATCGCGGCGGCGGCCAGCCGGGCGGTGTCGGGATGGTCGGCGGCGACGGCGGCGATCGGCTCGCCGTGGTGGCGGACCAGGTCGTAGGCGAAGACCGGACGGTCGATGACCTTGCGGCCGTAGTGCGGGTCCCCGGGTACGTCGCTGTGGGTGACGACGGCGCGCACGCCGGGCATGGCGGCCGCGGCGGTCGTGTCGACGGAGAGGATCCGGGCGTGCGCGTGCGGCGAGCGCAGGATCGCCGCCCACAGCAGGCCCTCGGCCCACAGGTCGGCCGCGTACGGGAAGGTGCCCTCGGTCTTGGCGCGGGCATCGGCCGCGGGGAGCGAGGCGCCGAGTCCGTGGGCGGGCTGTTCCTGTTGCGTGCCGCCGAGCGCTGCGGTCGCGGTGGCCGCGTCGTTGCTCACGCCATGCCTCCGTCGTGCGGGTGGTGAAGGGTGTGCTGGGCGCTGCCCGCGCCGGGGGGCGCCTGGTGCGGGATGCGGGCCTCGTCGGAGGCGTGACCGGTGGCGGCGGCCTCGGCGGCGGCTTCGCGTTCGGCGACGACGTCGCGTACGGCCTCCAGGACGCCCCGGTAGCCGGAACAGCGGCAGAGGTTGCCGCACAGGGCCTGCCGGGTCTCCAGCTCGGTCGGCGCGTGGTTGCCTTCGAGGAGGTCGTGGACGGTCATCGCCATGCCGGGGATGCAGAAGCCGCACTGGACGGCACCGCAGTTGGCCAGGGCCCGCTGGACGTCGGAGGGTTCGCCGTCGGCGGCCAGCCCCTCGACGGTACGGACCTCGGAGCCGGCGGTGGTGGCGGCCGGCACCAGGCAGGAGGCGACGAGGCGTCCGTCGACCTGGACGGCGCAGGCGCCGCACTCTCCCTGGGAACAGCCGTCCTTCGCACCGGCCAGGCCGAGACGCTCGCGCAGTACGTACAGGAGCGACTCGCCGATCCAGGCGTCGGTGACGGGCCGGTCGGCGCCGTTGACCCGCAGGACGTAGGAGGCGCTGGGGTGTTCGCTGGGCGCGTCGTGGAAGGGCGGGGGCTCGTGCGGGGCGGCGTAGGACGGGGCGAAGGCCGCCTCCGGGGAGGCCACGAGGCCGGAGTCCGGAGCGTGCTCGGTGCCATAACCGGTCTCGGGCTCCGGGGCCGCGGCCGGGGCGTCACCGGACGGAGCCTCGTGAAGGGCTGCGGGGGCCGCCTCCGGGTCGTCGGCCGGAGCGGCCGGCGAGCGCGGGAGGTCCGAAAGGTCTGGGAGGTCCGCCGAATTCGGGGCCGGGGCGGCCTCGGGTGCGAGGGCTCCTTCGGGTGCCAGGGCCGCCTCGGACGCGAGGGCCGCCTCGGGCGCGGCGGCTCCTTCGACATCGTGGGCTGCTGCCTCGGCGGCCGGTTCGGAAGCGGAGGGGGCGGGGTCACCGTCAGCGGGGTCAACGTCGGCGGGGGTGCCGTCGCCGGGGAGTCCGTCCCCCGGAAGTCCTTCCACGGAGAGTTCGTCCGCGGGAAGTCCGTCGCCGGGGGCGCCCCCGAGCTCGGTGGCGGTGTCCTGAGCCTCCGGGGCGGGCTCCGTCGCAGGCGCGTCGGGGGTCTCGGCCGGACCGGGGGCGTCGGCCTCCGCGTCGGGGGCGAAGGCGTCCGGGGCGGGGAGGGGGGTCCCTGCGGCGGGAGTGCCGAACGCGGGCTCCTGGGGGCCGTCGAAGGGGGCCTCCTGGGCCGGATGCGCACCGTCGCCCAGGGGTGCGGCATCGGTGACGCGGGCACCGTCGCCGGGGTGCGCACCGTCGCTCGAGGAGGGTTCGGTCGTACCGGCCGGCTGGACGGGCGGGATCGCCCAGGGCGCCGGGGCGCCGCCGGGGAGGGTCGCGGGGGTGCCGGGCATCTGCCAGGGCGTCGCCGGGGGGACGGGAGCGGCCGTGGGGGCCGGGCCTGCCTGGGCGTGCGGCCCCGCCGGGTGGTCCGAGGGGCCGGCCGGTGCGCCGGGCTCACCGGGCGCGTGCGGTGCAGTCGCGGCCCCGGCTGCGGCTACGGTCTCGGCCTCGGCTTCCGTGGTCGGCGGGACGGCCCCGAACGCCGGGTACTCGCCCGAGTCGTCCCGGGAGTCCTCGCCCGTGAACGGCACGGCCCACTGGCCCGTGGGTGCGCCGGCAGCGGTGCCGACGCCGTCGGTGCCGTCGGTGACGGAGCCGATCCCGTCGTTCGCGGAGCCCCGGCCGGGAGCGGCGGCCCCCGCGGCGGTCGGGGAGGAGGACGGGCCGAGGGTCTCGGTGAAGTTCCACTGACTGGTCGCACCGGCGTCGTGCCCCGCCTCGGGCCAGCCGGAAGCGGCCGGTGCCTGGTGGGGCTGAACCCCAGGAGCCTCCTGCGCGCCGTGAGCCCCATGAGCCTCGTACCCCGGTACGCCGTGGGGCGGCGTGCCGTAGGACTGCGTGCCCCGGTCCTGCGGCCCCTGGTAGGGCAGCGGGTCCTGGTAGGGCGGCGGGTCCTGATGGAGGTGGACGTTCCAGGTCCCGGTCTCCAGGGGGGCCGTGATGTGCGGGGGCACGTAGTCGTGGCCGGGCGCGGCGAGCGGGGTGCCGGTGCGGCCGAGGTCGAAGCCCTCGGGCAGCTGGACGAACGCCGTGGCGTCGGCGTCGTACTCCCCGCTCTGCGGCGTCGGCTGCCAGCCGTGCGAGACCAGGCCCAGTGCCGGGGCGTGCGGCGTCCGGTGGTCGGGCCCGCCGGCGTTCCCCGGCTCCCCCGCCTGCTCGGCGTGCTCCGCCTGTTCGGCGTACCCCGCGCGTTCGGCGTAGCCCGCGTGCTCAGTGTGCTCCGCGCGCTCGGTGTGCTCGGTGTTGTCCGTCACGACAGTGCCCTCCCCAGTGCTCGTCGGGCCAGCGCGGCGACCGTGCGCCGCAGGTGCAGTACGGCGGGGGCCAGCGGTGGCGCCTCCGTCCCGTCGGTCGGCTGGGGCGGGTCGGGGATGCAGGCGGCGGCGACGTACTCGCCGAACGCCTCGCAGGCCTCCGGGGCGAGGCGCCGCTCGCCGTCCCAGTCGATGAGCGAGGCGATCCACGCCTCGGCCTCCAGCGGACGCAGCGGCATCTGCGCGATCGCGCCCACCGCGCAGCGCACGCCGCGCCGGGCCGGGTCCAGGACGAGGGCGACGGAGGCCGTCGCGCGGCCGGGGCCGGTGCGGCCGGTGGCCTTGAAGAAGACCTGCGGGGCGTGCAGCAGGGGCGCGCGGACGAAGGCGATGAGCTCGCCGGGTTCCAGCATCGCGCGCCCGGCCAGCAGGTGCGAGACCGGGACGTCGCGCTGACCGCCGGGACCGGCGACGACCAGGGTCGCCTCCAGGGCGGCCAGGACCGGAAGGGAGTCGCCGGTCGGGGCGGCGGTGACGATGTTGCCGCCGAGGGTTCCGGCGTTGCGGATCTGCGGCGGGCCCGCCGCGCGGGCGGCGGCCGCGAGGGCGGGGATGAGGGCGGCGAAGTCGGGGCGGCCCATCCGGGCGTGCGTGAGACCGGCGCCCAGGAGGGCGTGCCCGTCCTGGTACTGCCAGCCCCGGATCTCGCTGATCCGGCCGAGGCCGACCAGTCCGGAGGGGCGCAGGTGCCCGGAGTTCACGGCGGCCATCAGGTCGGTGCCGCCCGCGACGGGCACGGCGGCGGGCATGGCGGTGAGAGCCGCCACCGCCTCGTCGAGCGAGGCAGGCAGCGTCACCGAGTGTGCCGCCTGCGGTGCGTGCGTGGTCAACCCAGCTGCCCCTTCCCGGTCTCCCGCCTTGTTGCGCCGTACGGTACGTGCTCCCGGCCCGGAGGTGGCAACTCTGGCACATCTTCGAATCGGTCCGACGCGAGGGTCCGCCCGAGGACTTCCCGCCCGGTGCGCAGGCACGCCGCCCCTTTGACCCGCTCCTCCCGCCCGGGCCGGATTGACCGGAACGGGGTGTTTTGGATCGTTCGGGCCGCACCGCAGCCTTCACGGCTGTTGTTCAACATTGCACTGTTCAGGGCGTGGTTCGGGCCGGCGTTCGGGGTGCTGTTCGAGGTGCCGTCGCACGGCCGGCCGGGCCGGGCCCCGGCACGGGTCGCGGCGTGGCGGAACGCGGGGACGGGGGCACGGCGAAGGCCCCGGGACGGTCGCGGGGAACGGTCCCGGGGCCGGGCGCGCAGGACGCGCCGCCGCCCGTGCGGCTCACACGTTCGGGGGCGACCCCTCGATCGGGCGTCCGATCACTCCGGGGCGCCGCTGCTCGGGCCGGGGCCCGGTGGGCGGCCGGTAGTCGACGCCGAGGGCGTCCAGGCGGGCGTAGTGCGCGGTCATCCGGGACGCGAAGGCGGAGAAGTCCCGTTCGGCGGGGGCCGGGAGGGACGACCAGGCCACCTCGGCGAAGGCGGCGAGGCGGGGGAAGACCTGGTAGTCGACCCGGGCGCGGTTCTCCATCACCTCGGTCCACACGTTGGCCTGGGTGCCCAGGACGTGCCGGGCCTCGTCGGCCGAGAGCTCCGGCGGGACGGGCTCGAAGCGGTAGACGTCCTCCAGCGTGCGGACGTAACCGATGGGCATCGGCTCGTCGGGGCCGTCGTGCTGACGGTGGTCCAGGTAGACCTGCTGCTCGGGGCACATCACCACGTCGTGGCCGGCCTTGGCGGCGGCGATGCCGCCCTGGTAGCCGCGCCAGGAGGAGACCGCCGCCCCCGGGGCGAGGCCGCCCTCCAGGATCTCGTCCCAGCCGATCAGGCGGCGGCCGCGTTCGGTGAGCCAGGTGTCGAAGTGCCGGACGAACCAGGACTGGAGCTCGTCCTCGTCGGCCAGGCCGAGTTCCTCGATCCGGGCCTGCGCGGCCGGGGACCGCTTCCACTGGTCCTTGGGGGCCTCGTCGCCGCCGATGTGCACGAACTGCGAGGGGAAGAGGGCGAGTACCTCCTCGAAGACCTCCTCGTAGAAGCGCAGCACACGGTCGGACGGGGCGAGGATGTTGGGGTTGATGCCCCAGGTGTCCCAGACGCCCAGCGCCGAGGTGTCGACGACGTCGGTGTTGCCGAGTTCCGGGTAGGCGGCGATGGCGGCCTGCGAGTGGCCCGGGATGTCGATCTCGGGGACGACGGTGATGTGCCGGGCGTGGGCGTGGGCGACGATCTCGCGGATGTCGTCCTGGGTGTAGAAGCCGCCGTGCGGGGTGTCGTTCCACGACTCGGACGCCCGGTGGCCCCACTTGGAGCGCGGCCGCCAGGACCCGACCTCGGTCAGGCGGGGGTGGCGCTTGATCTCGATGCGCCAGCCCTGGTCGTCGGTGAGGTGGAAGTGGAAGACGTTCAGCTTGTGCGCGGCCAGCAGGTCGAGGTAGCGAAGGACATCGTTCTTCGGCATGAAGTGCCGGGCCACGTCGAGCATCATGCCGCGCCAGCCGAAGCGGGGCGCGTCCTCGATGCGCTGGTACGCCAGCCCCGCCGGCTCCGCGAGCCCCGTCGGCCCCGCCGTCACCGGCGCGCTGCGGAACGCCTCCGGTCCCAGGAGCTGCCGGAGCGTCTGGGCGCCCCAGAAGACGCCGGCCGGGCCGCCGCCGGTGAGGTGCACGGCCGCGTCGGGGCCGATGTCGAGCCGGTACGCCTCCGCCGCCAGCGACGCGTCGAGCGCCAGCCGTACGACCGCGTCCTCGGCACGCCCGGCCGGGTCCAGCGGCAGGCCGAACGCCGTGCCCAGCACACCGCGCAGCCAGCGGGCGGTGCCCTCGGTGCCGGGGGCCGCGTGCACGGTGGCCGCCGCGTCCAGCCGTACGAAGCCCTCCGGCGAAGACCGCTCCACCGTCGCCGGGGCCGGAATCACCGGTATCTGGTCCGTCACGCCCATCACTCCCATCAGTCCCGCCCGGGACATCGGTTCAGTCCTTGACCGCCCCGCCCAGTCCCGAGACCAGGCGGCGTTGTACGAGTACGAAGAAGACCAGGACCGGGACCGTCATCACCGTCGAGGCCGCCATGATCCCTCCCCAGTCGTTCTCGTCGGGTTTGAAGAAGACCAGCAGCGCCATCGGCAGCGTCGACTGCGAGACGTCGCTGATCAGGAAGGTCTTCGCGAAGAGGAAGTCGTTCCAGGTCGAGATGAAGGAGAAGACGCTCGTCGCCACCAGGCCCGGGAAGACCAGCGGGAAGAGGATCTGCCACAGGAAGCGGGTCCGGGAGGCCCCGTCCAGGTAGGCGGCCTCCTCCAGCGCCTCCGGCACCGCCTTCACGAACCCCCGCAGCATCCACACCGCGAAGGGCAGGGAGAAGGCGAGATGCGGCAGGATCAGCGAGCCCAGGGTGTTGAGCTGCCCGAAGTCCCGCATCAGGAAGAAGAGCGGAATCGTCAGGGCCTCGACCGGCACCATCTGCGCCACCAGGAACATGATCAGCAGCGTGGTGCGGAACCGGAAGCGGAACCGGGTCACCGCCGTCGCCGCCAGGAACGCGATCAGCGCCGACAGCACCACCACCGACCCCGCCACCAGCAGGCTGTTGAGGAAGTACCGCCCGAAGTCCTCCTGTGCGAACACCCTCCGGAAGGAGTCCAGCGACGGCGCCAGCGTCCAGGGCTTCGCCTCCGTCGACTGCACCTCCCCCGCCGGTTTGAACGCCGACAGCACCATCCAGTACAGCGGGAACGCCACCACCACGGCCACCAGCAGCGCCGACGCCTCGGCGAAGAGCCGCCACGGCCGCCGCACCCGCAGGCGCCCCCTCAGCGAAACCCCGTCCACCGCGTTCACAGTTCCTCTCCCTGACGCCTCATCAACCGCAAGTACACAAGCGTCACCGCCAGCAGGATCAGCAGCATGACGACACCGATCGCCGAGCCGAGGCTGTACTGGGAAGAGGCGAAGGCCTTCTGGTACGCGTACACGTTCAGCACGAGGTTCTGGCCGGCGATGCCGCCGCCGCCCGTCATGACGTAGATCTGGGTGAAGACCTTGAAGTCCCAGATGATCGACTGAATGGTGACCACGACCAGGATCGGCCGCAGCATCGGCGCCATGACGGACCGCCAGATCTTCCACTGGGACGCCCCGTCCAGCGCCGCCGCCTCCAGCACCTCCCCCGGAATCGCCCGGATGCCCGCGTACACGGTGACCATCACGAACGGGAAGGAGCACCAGACCACTTCGAGGAGGACGAGCGCGAAGGCGCTGTAGCGGCCGTACGTCCAGGAGAAGTCGCCGAGGCCCAGCAGCCGGTTGACCGGCCCGTAGTCCGGGTCGAAGAGGAAGACCCACACCGTGGACCCGGTGATCGCGGGCGTCGCCCACGCCCCCAGCGCCGCCAGCATCAGCGCCAGCCGGGGCAGCGCCCGCACCCGCGTCAGCAGTACGGCCAGCGCACACCCCACCGCCAGGGTCGTCACGACGCACGCGGCGGCGAAGCCCACCGTCGCGCCCAGCACCTGCCAGAACTGCCCGTCGCCGAAGAGGGCGGAGTAGTTGCCGAAGCCCTGGAAGGTGGTCGGTTCGCCACCGCTGACCTGAGCCTGGGTGTATTCGAGGAACGAGATCAGGCCAAGTTGGTAGATCGGGTAGAGCAGGAGGGCGGCCAGGACGACCAGGGCGGGGGCCAGGTAGAGCCACGGCGTCCACCCGGCGCGCCCGCGCGGCGACGGGCGCCGCCCGCGCGCGGGCCCGCCCCCGCCACGCCCCGTCGAAGGCGCCCCGTGCTTCTCCACGGGGGGCGCGGTCACAGGTGCGGCGCTCACTTGGCGGCCGCTCCGAACGCCTCGTCCATCTTCTTCGCCGCCTCGTCGGACGCCTTCACGACGTCGCTCTTGCCGCTGACGATCTGCTGGAACATCGTCGGCAGGACCAGGGACGCGTCGACCTGGCCCCAGCCGGGCGAGGCGGGGACGAACTTGGTTCCGGCGTCCAGCGTCTTCACGAACGGCTCGACGAACGGCTCCTTCTTCGCCGCCGCCGCCCGCACGTCGCTGAAGGTCGGCAGGAAGCCCATCGCGTCGAAGAGTTCGCCCTGGGTCTTCTTCGAGGTCAGCGACTTCATCAGGTCGACGGCCAGCGTGCGGCGGGGGCTGGACTTGAGGACGCCGATGTTGTTGCCGCCCGCGAACGCCGGCGCCACGGAGCCCTTCTCGACGCCGGGCAGCGGCACGACCGCGTACTTGCCCTTCGCCGGGCCCGCCTCCACGGCCGCGTGGCTGAAGTCGCCGCCGACGGCCATGGCGGCCTTGCCGGCGGCGAAGGCGGTGATGACGTCGTTGCCGCCCATCTTGGCGCACTTGGCGGCCGGGCAGTTGTCGTCGCCGAAGAGCGAGGTGTACGCGGCGATGCCCTTGCGGGAGGCCTCGCTGTTGATGGCCGCCTTGTACGAGGAGCCGCTGCCGGTGGCGAGTTCGCCGCCGTTCGCCCACACGAAGGGCATCGCCCCGTAGGTGTACGCGCCGCCCACGGCCAGCCCGTACATGTCCGGCTTCGCCTTGTGCAGGGCCTTCGCTGCGGTGATCAACTCGGCCTGCGTCGTCGGGACGTCCACCTCGGCCTCCTTCAGGACGTCCGTGCGGTAGTACAGCGCCCGCACGCCCACGAAGAGCGGCGACCCGTAGACCTTGCCGTCGACGGTGACGGACTGCCTGGCCGTCGGGTCGGTGTCCTTGGCCTCGCTCCACGCCCCGAACTCGGCGCTCACGTCGGCGAGTCCGCCGTCGCGGACGTACCCGGCGGTGTCGGTGTTGCCGTACTCGATCACGTCGGGGGCGCTCTTCGGGTCGTTGAAGGCGGCCTTGATGCGCTGGGCGCGGGTGTCGACGGGGATGTACTCCACCTCGACCTCCGTGCCCGCGTGGGCCTTCTCGAAGGCGGCGACGGCGGAGTCGACGACCTTCTTCTTCGGGTCGTTGCCGACCTCCTGGAACAGCCACACCCTCAGCGTGCCGCTCTTCTCGTCGCTCTTGGCGCCGCCCCCGCCGGAGGTCTGCGGTGCGCAGGCGCTCGCCGCCAGCACACCGCTCAGGACAAGTGCCGCCGCGGGCAGGGACGTTCGGACGATGCGCTTCATGTACGGAAACCCCTGTCGAGTAAGCGCCGTTGCATTCTCCGCAACGCACGTTTCGTACTGCACAACACAACAGGCAGGAGAGTAGGCGGCACCCGGACCGTGAACAACCCCCGAACGGTTTCGATCACCTCGCCAGACACATCCGAAGGGCTCGGCAGGCTCCCTCGAATGGCTCCGAAGGCACCTCCGAACGCCCCGGCCGCCGCGAAAACGCACCCCCGAACGGCTCCGAACGGCCCCGCACGCCCCGAAGCGCACCCCCGGACGGCTCCGGAACGGCTCAGGAACGGCTCCGAACGCAGAACAGCCCCCTCGCGGCGCGCGTCAACGCACCACGAGGGGGCTGCCCTCCCACAACGGCACCGCGGGACCTGGGGGCCCCGCGGGCAAAAGAATCCGGCAGGACTCCGGGGCTACTTCTTGTCGCCCTTGCCGTCCTTGCCGCCCTTGCCACCCTTGTCGCCAAGGGATTCGAAGATCTCCTTGCACATCGGGCAGACCGGGTACTTCTTCGGGTCGCGGCCCGGGACCCACACCTTGCCGCAGAGCGCCACCACGGGAGTGCCCTCCAGGGCGCTCGCCATGATCTTGTCCTTCTGGACGTAGTGGGCGAACCGCTCGTGGTCCCCGTCGCCGCGCGACGTCTGCGGAACCGGCTCGACAAGTGTCCCCGTACCTGCCCCGCGCTCGGGCTCGGGCTCAAGAGTGCTCATGGCACCCAAGGGTACCCACGCACCCGCGTTCAGTTCAGCGAAGGATCGTCCGGATACGTCGCAATCATCGCCAGCCCGCTGCGCTGCCGCCGCAGCACCTCCCGCCACAGCCCCTCCGGCCGCGGCGAGGACACGTCCCCCGGCTCCGACTCGACGACGTACCAGGCCCCCTCGCCCAGCTCCTCCTCCAGCTGGCCCGGCCCCCACCCCGCGTACCCGGCGAAGATCCGCAACGACCCCAGGGCCGCCCCCAGCAGCTCCGGCGGCGCGTCCAGGTCCACCAGGCCGATCGCCCCGTGCACCCGCCGCCACCCCATGGGGCCGCCCCCCGCCCACGCCCCCGCCCGGGCCCCCGCCGGGTCCGCCCCCGGCACCACCGCCACCCCCAGCGCCGAGTCCTGCGAGACCGGGCCGCCCCGGAAGACCACCCCGGGCGCGCCCGCCAGCCCGGCCCAGGGCGCGAGGATCTCCTCGACGCCCACCGCGGTGGGCCGGTTCAGCACCACGCCGAGCGAGCCCTGGTCGTCGTGGTCGATGACCAGCACCACGGCACGGTCGAAATTCGGGTCCGCGAGTGCCGGGGTCGCCACCAGCAGCCGCCCTGTGAGCGAGGACACCTCCGTCATGCGCCACATGATCCCGCAGTTTCGTCCCGCGCGGGGAGTCGTCGGCGCCCGACAGGTCCCCAGCTCAGGGCGCACGGCAGCAACGGGAGCGCGCACCACCGCACACAACTGAACCGTGACCCTCCGCTGATGCACGGAAAACAGAACGTGTTGTGGCGAATTCATGACCTACGTCCATCGCGTTCGCACACGCTGAACCGGGGCATCAGCCCATTACCCTTTCCTCTTGGCCCCCTGCCCGACGATTCCGGAACGCGAGATACATGACCGGCACTGACGATGTACTGCTTGTCCACGGCGGCACTCCGCTGGAGGGCGAGATCCGCGTCCGCGGCGCCAAGAACCTCGTCCCCAAGGCGATGGTCGCGGCCCTCCTCGGCAGCGGGCCGAGCAGACTGCGCAACGTGCCCGACATCCGCGACGTACGCGTCGTACGCGGGCTCCTCCAACTGCACGGCGTCACCGTCCGCCCCGGCGAGGAGCCGGGCGAACTGATCCTGGACCCCTCCCACGTCGAGTCCGCGAACGTCGCCGACATCGACGCGCACGCGGGCTCCTCGCGCATCCCGATCCTCTTCTGCGGCCCGCTGCTGCACCGTCTGGGCCACGCGTTCATCCCCGGTCTCGGCGGCTGCGACATCGGCGGCCGCCCCATCGACTTCCACTTCGAGGTGCTGCGCAAGTTCGGCGCGACCATCGAGAAGCGGGCCGACGGCCAGTACCTGGAGGCCCCGCAGCGGCTGCGCGGCTGCAAGATCCGCCTCCCGTACCCCTCGGTCGGCTCCACCGAGCAGGTGCTGCTCACCGCCGTCCTCGCCGAGGGCGTCACCGAGCTCTCCAACGCGGCCGTCGAGCCGGAGATCGAAGACCTGATCTGCGTCCTGCAGAAAATGGGCGCGATCATCTCGATGGACACCGACCGGACCATCCGCGTCACGGGCGTCGACCGGCTGGACGGCTACACCCACCGGGCCCTCCCGGACCGTCTGGAGGCGGCCTCCTGGGCGTCGGCGGCGCTGGCCACCGAGGGCAACATCTACGTGCGCGGCGCCCAGCAGCGCTCGATGATGACCTTCCTCAACACCTACCGCAAGGTCGGCGGCGCCTTCGAGATCGACGACGAGGGCATCCGCTTCTGGCACCCCGGCGGCGCGCTGAAGTCCATCGCCCTGGAGACGGACGTCCACCCGGGCTTCCAGACCGACTGGCAGCAGCCGCTGGTCGTCGCCCTCACCCAGGCCACCGGCCTGTCCATCGTCCACGAGACGGTCTACGAGTCCCGCCTCGGCTTCACCTCCGCGCTCAACCAGATGGGCGCGCAGATCCAGCTCTACCGCGAGTGCCTGGGCGGCTCCGACTGCCGTTTCGGGCAGCGCAACTTCCTGCACTCGGCGGTCGTCTCGGGCCCGACCAAGCTCCAGGGCGCCGATCTGGTCATCCCCGACCTGCGCGGCGGCTTCTCGTACCTGATCGCGGCGCTCGCCGCCCAGGGCACGAGCCGCGTGCACGGCATCGACCTGATCAACCGCGGTTACGAGAACTTCATGGACAAGCTCGAGAAGCTCGGCGCGAAGGTCGAACTGCCGGGCGGCGCGCTCGTCTGACGGATCGTCCCGTACGTCACCGGGGGCGCCCACCGCCATCGCGCGGGGGGCGCCCCCGTCGGCGTGTCAGTACCCGGTGCACGTGTCCCGCGCGGACCGGGCGGGTCCGGGGCCGCACGCCCCGGGCGGACCGGGCGGAGTCCGAGAGCGCACGTTCCGGGCGGGCCCGAGACGTCGGCGGGGCCGGCGGGGTCCGGGCGGCCGGCCCCTTGTCCCGTCTGTCCCGTCCCGTGCGCCCACCAGGTGTTCACGTGGGCCCGGCACACTGCGCGCACCGATCACCGATCACCGAACCCGAGAGACCGAGGCCGCCCATGAACCCGCCCGCGCTCGCCCGCCCCGCCGCCCTGCTCTGCGACATGGACGGCACCCTCGTCGACACCGAACACCAGTGGCTGGCGGTCGTCGCCGCCCTGCTGACGGAGCACGGCGTCGAGCCGACGCCCGACGCCCTGGCCCCCTTCGCCGGGGCCGCCATCGACACCGCGGCCGCCCTCCTCGCCGACCGGCACGGCGTCCTCGGCACGGCCGGGCGCCTGGACCGGGAGTTCACCGCGCTGGTGGCCGCCGGGGTGAGCGTCCAGCCGGGGGCGCTGCGGCTCCTGGACCGGGCCGCGGAACTGGGCGTCCCCGTCGCCCTGGTCACCGCCTCCGAGCGCAAGGTCGCCGACCTGGTGCTGGAGGGGCTCGGCGCGGAGCGCTTCGCGGCGTCGGTGGCCCAGGGCGAGACCGGGCGCGGCAAGCCCCACCCGGACCCGTATCTGGCCGCCGCCCGGGCGCTCGGCGCGGACCCGGCGGACTGCCTGGCCGTGGAGGACACCCCCACGGGCGCGCAGGCGGCCCTGGCGGCCGGCTGCGGGCTGCTGGCGGTCCCGTCGGTCCCCGGGATCGAGCCGGGCCCCAGGACGTACCTCTACGCCTCCCTGGAGGACGTACGGATCGCGGGAACCCCGTAGGCGGTGCCACGGAGCGCGGGAACCCCGTGGGCGGCGCCACGGAGCGCGGGGGCGCCGCAGGACGCGCGGACACACCACAGGGGGCGCCCGTCCGTCGTATTCCGGACGGCCGCCCCCTGAAAGGTTCAGCCTCTGTCGCCTGGCGGTGTTACTTGCCCTTGGCGGCTTCCTTGAGCTTGGAGCCCGCGGAGACCTTCACGCTGTAGCCGGCCGGGATCTGGATCGGGTCGCCGGTCTGCGGGTTACGAGCGGTACGAGCGGCACGGTGGGTGCGCTCGAAGGTCAGAAAGCCGGGGATGGTGACCTTCTCGTCGCCCTTGGCGACGATCTCGCCGACGGTCTCGGCGAGCGCGGCCAGCACGGCGTCGGCGTCCTTGCGGGTCACCTCGGCGCGGTCGGCCAGGGCGGCCACCAGCTCACTGCGGTTCATGTTGTTACTCCCGTGTTCTTCTTGCCTGTGAGGCGTGCCACGCGGCGGAGCCGCGTGTTGGGGCACAGCGAAGCCGATGCTGCCAGGGCTCTAGGACAGTCCCCGGACCGGGTCTGGTGCTCAGACCCTCGCGCCCGGTTACGCATCCTGCCCCCACCAGCGGCGGGAAAGCCAATCCGGCACCCGGCGGAGTCACCCGAAGGCCACCTGGAGAGCGTCACTGCCTCGTGTCGTGACGCTCCGTCGACTTCCCTGTCGCGGACTGCTTACGGGCTGCGGCCCCCGGGGCGACCGGGTTCCGCAGGCTCATAGCCCGCCACCCTAGAGGTGCCCCGGATGTGCCGCGACCCGCGACGCGCCGCACGTCAGGCGGACGTGGGACCCGTCACAGTGGCGCCCGCGGCCTTGGCGGCGGTGCGGACGGCGCCCGCGACGGCCCCCGCGACCTTGTCGTTGAAGACGGACGGGATGATGTAGTTCGGGTTCAGCTCGTCCTCGGTGACGACGTCGGCGAGGGCGGCCGCGGCGGCCAGCATCATCTCCGTGTTGACGGTCCGCGACTGCGCGTCCAGCAGGCCGCGGAAGACGCCGGGGAAGACCAGCACGTTGTTGATCTGGTTGGGGAAGTCCGAGCGGCCGGTGGCCACGACTGCCGCCGTCTGACGGGCGATCGCGGGCTCGACCTCCGGGTCGGGGTTGGCCAGCGCGAAGACGATGGAGCCCTCCGCCATGGCGGCCACGTCGTCCCCGTTGAGGACGTTGGGGGCCGACACGCCGATGAAGACGTCGGCGCCGACGACGGCCTCCTTGAGGGTGCCCGTCACCCCTTCGGGGTTGGTGTTGTCGGCGATCCAGCGCAGCGCGGCACCGCCGGCCCCGGGAGCGTCCGCGGAGACCAGGTCCTCGCGGCCCGCGTGCACCACGCCGTGGATGTCGGCGACGACGGCGTGCTTGACGCCCGCCGCGATGAGCAGCTTGAGGATGGCCGTGCCCGCCGCGCCCGCGCCCGACATGACGACGCGGACGTCGCCGATCGACTTGCCGACGACCCGCAGCGCGTTCGTCAGGGAGGCGAGGACCACGATCGCGGTGCCGTGCTGGTCGTCGTGGAAGACCGGGATGTCCAGGGCCTCGCGCAGCCGGGCCTCGATCTCGAAGCAGCGCGGCGCGGAGATGTCCTCCAGGTTGATGCCCGCGAAGCCGGGGGCGATGGCCTTGACGATCTCGACGATGGCGTCGGTGTCCTGGGTGTCCAGGCAGATCGGCCAGGCGTCGATGTCGGCGAAGCGCTTGAAGAGGGCCGCCTTGCCCTCCATCACGGGCATGGCCGCCATCGGGCCGATGTTGCCCAGCCCGAGCACGGCGGAGCCGTCGGTGACGACCGCGACGGTGTTGCGCTTGATGGTGAGGCGGCGCGCGTCCTCGGGGTTCTCGGCGATGGCCATGCAGACCCGGGCGACGCCGGGCGTGTAGATCATCGAGAGGTCGTCACGGTTGCGGATGGGGTGCTTGGACGCCATCTCGATCTTGCCGCCGAGGTGCATCAGGAACGTACGGTCGGAGACCTTCCCGAGCACGACCCCGTCGACGCCGCGCAGCTTCTCGACGATCTCGTCGGCGTGCGAGGTGGAGGAGGCTGCGATCGTGACGTCGATCCGCAGCTTCTCGTGGCCGGACGCGGTGACGTCGAGGCCGGTCACGGAGCCGCCGGAGGCTTCGACGGCCGAGGTGAGCTGGCTGACCGAGGTCCCGCTCGCGGGGACCTCCAGCCGGACCGTCATCGAGTACGAGACGCTGGGCGCCGTTGCCATGGCCGACTTCCTCTGCTTTCCCTAGCTTCATTGCTACGCCGCCCGGTTCCGAAACCGGGCAGCGTGGTCCGATCGTCGCACCTACCGGCGGGTACCGGTTAATGGGTGCTCCCGTTTCGGAAACTGTTTTCCACCATACGAGAAACACTTCCCTGGCGGAACCCCCGAAAGGCCTGGAGGAATCCTCCAAGGGCACCCCGGACGGGAACCCGGCCGGGCCCCGAACAGAACCCAAACAGAAGAGGTGCGGCGCGCGCGGGGCGGCGCGCCCGCCCGCCGCGTGTACAACCGGGGGGCCACGGGCCGCCCCCCGGCGCGCGCGGCCACTGGTCGCGCGGAGCCGCGACAC
>NZ_JBIVLB010000008.1:0-64978 GCF_044751045.1 Streptomyces sp. NPDC088745 | reverse complement strand
CTTAACCCCCACCGGCCCCCCGGGCGGGCACCCGGGCGGGCCCCCCAAACCAACAAAAACACAGGTGGCGGGGCGCGCGGGCGGCCGCCCCCCGCACCTCTTCTTCATCACGAGGGCGACACCGGCCCGCCATGCTCGCCTCGCGGCAAGTGGTCGCTCGAAGCGACTAAGGTTGGGCCCGGGGGCTTGGATCGAGCCGGTGTCACATTCGAGACTAACAAACCCTCCCGGGAAGTGATTCCCGACGGAGCGGTTGACCGTGATTCAGTCCCGCAGCAGCGCCGGAACCCCGTTCCCGTCGGGGGCGTCCCGCTTCCCCGAGACCACCGTGAGCTGCTGCGTCGCGCGCGTCAGCGCCACGTACAGCACCCGCAGCCCCGCCGGGGACTCCTCGGCGATCTCCGCGGGCGACACCACGACCGTCGCGTCGTACTCCAGCCCCTTGGCCTCCAGGCTGCCCAGGGCGACCACCCGCTCCCCCAGACCGGCGAGCCAGCGCCGGGCCTGGGCGCGCCGGTTCATCGCGACGACGACGCCGACGGTGCCCTCCACCTGCTCCAGCAGCCGCCCGGCCTCCTCCCGCACCGACGACTCGAGATCGTCCCGTACGGCCACGAAGCGCGGCACCACGCCCGTCGAGCGCACCGCGCGCGGCGAGCGCATGCCGGGCGCGGCCAGCGCCAGGACCTTCGCCGCGAGCTCGGCGATCTCGGCCGGGTTGCGGTAGTTGACCGTCAGCTCGAACTTCCGGCGCGGGCGCGAGCCCAGCGCCTCGTCGCGGGCGGCGGCGGCCTCGGCGGGGTCGGTCCAGGAGGACTGGGCGGCGTCCCCCACGATCGTCCAGGTCGCGGTGCGCCCGCGCCGGCCGACCATGCGCCACTGCATGGGGGTGAGGTCCTGCGCCTCGTCGACGATGACGTGCGCGTACTCGGTGCGCTCGGCGGCCAGCCGCTCGGCGCGCTCCCATTGGGTCTCCTCGCGCTGCGGCATCAGCTCCTCGAGGCCGGTGAGCGCGTCCAGCGGGTCGTACTCGCGCTTCTTCCTCGGGCGCGCGGGCGTGCCCAGCAGGAGCTGGAGCTCGTCCAGGAGGGCCACGTCGTGGACGGAGAGCTCCTCGCGCCGCAGGGAGCGGGCGAGCTGGCGGACCTCGCGCGGGTTGAGGACGCGGCGGGCCCAGCGGGCGAGGCGCTTCTCGTCGGCCATCTCGGCGAGCACCCCGCGCGGGGTGAGCTCCGGCCACCAGGCGTCCAGGAAGGCCAGGAAGGAGTCCTCGTCGGACACGTCGTCGTCGAAGGTGGAGCGCAGCTCGGCGGCCAGCTCCGGGTCGGTGTAGCGGGCGCGGCCGTTGGACTTGGCCCACAGCGCGTCCAGCAGGAGCTTGCGGGCGCGCGGGCGCAGCAGGTTGACCGGGGCGGTGCCGGACAGGACGGTGTTGCGGACGCGCTGGAGGTCGCCCGCCTCCAGCTCCAGGCGCGCGCCGAAGGCCACGACGCGCAGCAGGTCGGTCCGTACCGCCTGCGGGAGCTCTTCCTCCGGGTCGCCGAAGGAGAGCTGGCCCGCTTCCTCGGCCCGGGGCGCGCCGGGCGACTCCAGCGCCCCGCGCGCGGCGTTGCGCAGCACCTTCAGCATCCGGGAGGAGCCCTTGACGCGGGCGACGCCCGGTTCGTCGTACGTGGTGGCCTCGGCCCCGTCCACGAGCGAGCCCAGCGCCCGGATCGCGACCTGGCCCTCCTCGCCGAGCGAGGGCAGCACGCCCTCGGTGTACGAGACGAGCAGCGGGGTCGGCGAGACGATCAGGATGCCGCCCGCGTAGCGCCTGCGGTCCTGGTAGAGGAGGTAGGCGGCGCGGTGCAGGGCGACGGCGGTCTTGCCGGTGCCCGGGCCGCCCGCGACCTCGGTGACCGAGGCTGCGGGGGCCCGGATGACGAGGTCCTGCTCGGCCTGGATGGAGGAGACGATGTCGCGCATGGTGTGGCTGCGGGCCTGCCCGAGGGCGGCCATCAGCGCGCCGTCGCCGATCACGGCGAGCCTGTCGCCGTCCAGGTGCGCGGTCAGCTCGGGCCGCATCAGGTCGTCCTCGACGCCGAGGACCTGACGCCCCTTGGAGCGGATGACGCGGCGGCGCACCACCCGGCCCGGGTCCTTGGGCGTGGAGCGGTAGAACGGCGCGGCGGCGGGCGCGCGCCAGTCGATCACCAGCGGCGCGTAGTCGGAGTCCAGCACGCCGATGCGGCCGATGTGCAGGGTCTCGCCGATGTCGGCGGTCAGGTCCTCGCGTACGGCGTCGTCGGCGGGCTCCACGGACGTGAACGCGCCGTCGGGGCCCTTCTTGCCGTCCTTGCCGTGCAGCAGGTCGATCCGGCCGAAGAGGAAGTCCTCGAACTCGTTGTTGAGCCGGTTGAGGTGCACCCCCGCCCGGAAGACCTGCGCGTCGCGCTCGGCGAGCGCGCCGGGCGTGCCGACCTGACCCCGCTGGGCGGCGTCGTTCATCAGGAACTCGGCCTCGTGGATCTTCTCCTCAAGACGGCGGTACACCTGATCCAGATGATCCTGTTCCACGCCGATTTCACGGTCGCGGACCGAATCGACAGCGGCATCCTGCGCGGCCACCGAGGCCCCCTTCTGACGTGCACTGGGCAGCCGTCCACCGTACGCGAAGGGGGCCGCTGTGTCAGGCCTCGACTTTGACCAGCGGTCTGCCGTCGAATGTCCGCACCTCGAAGCGGTCGATCTCGTCCGGGTCCATGGCCGCGCCGCCGTGCACGTAGAGCGGGCTGCGGGCGGCCTCGTGCGGGCTGTCGGGGACGCCGTACCCCCACTTCGGGACGGACCAACTGCTCACGACCTGCTCCTCGCCCTTGGTGGAGACGGCGATCAGGCTGCACTTCAGGGGCCCCTTGACGTTCTTGAGCTCCAGCACGGCGTGGGTGCCCCAGCCCTTCCGCTCGGTGCCGACGACGGCGGTGACCCGGGTGACGGGGTCGGTGGCCTGCTTCTTGTCCGTCATGCGGTGGTGGAAGGCGTCCTCGGCGGGGCTGGTGGGGTGCGGGCCGGGCAGGGCCGTCACGGCGGGCGGGCCGCCGTCCGCGGCGAGCACCGCGACGCCGGCGCCGCCGATCACCACCGCGGCGGCGGCCGCGGCCAGGTGCAGTCCGCGGCGCCTGCGGCGGGCCTGCCGCTCCCGCCGCCCGGCGACCTCGTCGAGGAGGTTCGCCAGGAGGGCGGGGCCCGGCGGCGCCGGCTCCCGTGGCGGGCCCGGGGGTCCGGCGAGCGCGGCGAGCACCGGCTCGATGCCCGCGAGGTCCGCCAGCTGGGCGGCGCAGTGGCCGCAGACCGCGAGGTGAGCTTCGAAGGCGGTGGCCTCGGGCCCGTCCAGAACGCCGAGGGAGTACGCGCCGACGGCGTCGTGGACCGAGTCGCCGCCGCGTGCGCCGCCGTCCTGTGCGCTCATGCCGTCACACCTCGTTCCTCAAGGGCCAGCTTCATCGAGCGGAGCGCGTAGAAGACCCGGGAGCGCACGGTCCCGCTGGGCACGCCGAGGATCTCGGCCGCCTCGCCGACCGTACGTCCCTTGAAGTAGGTCTCGACGAGCGCCTCCCGGTGGGCGGGCGTCAGGTCGTCGAGGGCGTCGCCGATCGTCATCAACCACAGCGCCTTGTCGATCTCGTCCTCCGCGGGCAGGACCTCCAGCGGCGACGGATCGACCTCCTGCGGCCGGGCCTGCCGGCTGCGGTGGTTGTCGATGACGATGCGACGGGCGACCGTCACCAGCCAGGGGCGGACGGAGCCGGTCGCCCGGTTGAGCGAGCCGGCGTTCTTCCAGGCGCGGATGAGCGTCTCCTGCACGACGTCCTCCGCGCGCTGGCGGTCGCCGGCGACCAGCCGCAGCACGAACCCGAGCAGCGGACCGGCGTGCTCGCGGTACAGCGAGCGCATCAACTCCTCCTCCGGGGAAGGGGTGCTGACGCTCCGTCCGGTGCCGCGGTGCCGCGCCCGGCGCCGCGGACGGTCATCGGCCACGGCCGCATCCTCGCGCACCTGCCACCTCCCGGTCGAGCCCTGTCACGCCTTCCTCGACGGTCCATACGGACGGGCGGGTGCGCGCGACTCAACGGGGGCGCGAGATTCTTCTCGTACGACCGCTCAGGCCGGCGCCGCCGGGACCGCGGCCCGGCGGCGGTGGCGGGCGACGCGCTCGCGGTTGCCGCAGGTCTCGCTGGAGCACCAGCGGCGCCGCCGGCCCCGGGAGGTGTCCAGGTACACGCGGTCGCAGGTGTCGCCCTCGCAGCGGCGCAGGCGGGCCCGGGCGGCGGGGTCGGTGAGCAGCACGACGGCGTCCCGGGCCAGCACCGCGAGGAGCTGTTCGCAGCGGGGCTCGGCGGCCAGGACGCAGGCGAGGGTGCCGTCGGGGGCGCGGACGGCGCGGGGGGCGGGCGGGGGCAGGGCGGCGAGGGCGTTGACCGCGTCGAGGGCGGGGCCGCGGTCGCCGTCGAGCACGGCGGCGACGTGGGCGCGGAGGCGGTGGAAGCGGGGCACCCAGGCGGGGTCGGCGGGCAGGGCGGTCCCGGCGGGCACCAGCCCGGCCCCCGCGGCCCACCGGGCCAACTCCTCCGCGCCGGGAAGCAGTTCCCGGCCCCGGGCGCGGGTGGCGAGGAGGTCGAGGCAGACCCGTCCGGAGTCGAACCACCAGGAGGGGCGTGTTCCGGTGGACCCTGTGCCGGTGCCGTTCGCGCCCATGCCGATGCCCTCCCGGGGGTGGCCGGTGCTTCCCGATCCCTCCAGAGTGCCCGCCCCCGCGCCCGACCGGAAGCCCCGGTACCGCCCTTCGGCCGCCGCACGGGCCGCGACGCCCGTACCGGGCGGGGGGAGGCGTCCCGGGGGCGCGGGGAACCGCGCGACCGGCCACCGCGCACCCGCACGGAACGACCGCCCCGCCCCCGCACGCAGCAGCGCCCGCCCGCCCCCGGCGACGGGGACGGGCGGGCGCACTGCGCGCACAGCGGGGGGGGATCAGGCCCGGGGTTTCTTCTTGGCCCCGTTCGGCCACAGCCTCGGCTTCCGCTTGGCGGCGACGTCCTCCGCCCAGCCGAACCCGGCGATCGCCGCCGCGATCAACGGCCACGCCAGGATGAACATCAGCACCTGGTACAGCTTGCCGAGGTTGGAGTTGATCAGCTCCCCCACCACCGGCAGCGACCCCAGCGACCACATCTGGTCGATGATCGGGATCGCCAGCATGATCGCCATCTCGTGCCAGAGGTAGATCGTCACGGCCCGGTTGTTGGCGAGGGTGATCGGGGTGTCGAAGCCCTTGAGCTTGCCCGGCAGCTCCTGCCACGAGGGCGAGTAGTGCAGCAGGACCGCGCAGAAGCCCAGCGACCACAGGGCGTTGGCGGGAGCGATCTCGTCGAAGTTCCAGGGGACTTCGCCCGGATGCGTCCCCGCCCACCACAGGCCGAGCCCCATCAGCACCGCCGCGAACGACGGGATCATGTACGCCTTGAGCTTCTTGAGCGTGCCCTCGTGGTGGGCGAAGCCCAGCATCCAGCAGGAGGCGAACGTCGTGAAGTCCTTGATGGCGTTGCCGGTCTCACCGGGGATGGCGAACCACTCCATGCCGATGACGACCGAGAGCACCAGCGGCGCCAGGATCGACACCCAGGGCAGCTTCTTGAACGCCTTGAGCATCAGCGGCGACAGGACCACGAACCACAGGTACGCCCGGATGTACCAGAGCGGACCCGAGGTCTGCGCCGCCCAGCTGACGTCCAGCAGACCGCCCGGCGAGCCGACCTCCGCGGGACCGCTCGCCGCGCCCACCGGCACGAACCACCAGGCGAGCCTGACCCACCACCAGATGATGGACTCGCCGTCCTCGCCGGCGGTGGGCTTCCACCCGCCGTTGAAGATCAGCGCGAGGGTGACGATCGCGAACACCCACACCGGCACCATCAGTCGCCGGATGCGGCTCTTGATGACCTGGCCCGCGGACCTGGCGCCCAGCGAACGCGCCATCAGCGAGCCGGCCAGCGCGAACATCACGCCCATGGACGGGAAGACGATCGTCATCCACGCCTGGTTGTAGACGTGGAAGAGCACGACGCGGACCAGCGCGACGGAGCGCAGCAGGTCCAGGTAGCGGTCGCGGCCGCCCTTCTTGGGCGCCGCCGGTTCCGGGGCCTCCTCCGGGCCCTGCGGCC
Organism: Streptomyces sp. NPDC088745; assembly: GCF_044751045.1. Lineage (NCBI taxonomy): Bacteria > Bacillati > Actinomycetota > Actinomycetes > Kitasatosporales > Streptomycetaceae > Streptomyces > Streptomyces sp. NPDC088745. The sequence goes on along the minus strand of NZ_JBIVLB010000008.1, from coordinate 58,778 downwards.
CTTCGGGGCCTTCGGGGGACTTCTTCAGGTCCAGGCCGTCCTCCCCCGCCGTCTCCGGCCAGGCGGACGTCTCCGGTCCGTACGTGTCCTCGGCCGTCCCGTCGCGGCCCCAGGCGGGCTGCTGGCGGGTCGGCGCGCCCACGGCGGACCTGGCGAACGCGGGAGTCTCCTCCTGGCGCCCGCCGGACACGCCCGGGACGCCGGGAACGCCGTAGCCGTCACCGGCCGAGGGGTACGCCGTGGTGGCGTCCCCGGAGCCGGGCCCGGCGAGACCGGGTTCCGCGTACCCGGCGTTGCCCTGCCGGGCGTAACCGCCCTGCTGCGGCCAGCCGCCCTGCTGGGGCTGCTGCTGGTAGCCGCCGGTCTGCGGGTAGGCCTGCGGGTAGCCCGAGGTCTGGCCCTGGCCGTAGGAGGACGAGGGCAGTGCGGGCCCCGGGTTGTTGCGGACCGTCGGCCAGCCGCCGCCCTGCTGGGGGGCGGGGCCGCCGGACTGCTGCGACAGCGGGAAGCCGTCCGCGTCGTACTCGGGGCCGTACCCCTGCTCCTCGGGGTAGTTGCTGCCGTTCGGGCCCGGATAACCGTGGCTCATCCGACCGGCCACCTCTCCTCTTCGCGCCGCTGGCCCGGCAGGGCCCCCGGCGCCTCGACCACACCGGTGCGGCGCAGCTTCTGCCAGCGCAGCCGGCCGCCGGTGAGCGCGGTGATCCAGGACTGGAGCAGGACGACGTACATGATCTGGCGGTACAGGATCTGCTGGAGCGGGAAGGACAGCAGGTGCGTCATCTTCTCCTTGTCCAGCCTGAACGCGTAGGCCGCGCAGACCACCTGGAGCATCAGCACGCCGAACCACGCGATGACGGTCTTGCCGGTCGGGCCGAAGACCAGGCCGTAGATCAGGAAGATGTCGATCAGCGGCGCGAGCAGCGGGAACACGATCATGAAGAGCGAGACGATCGGCAGGCCGACGCGCCCGAAGCGGCCCGAGGGGCCCTTCTCGATGATCGCGCGGCGGTGCTTCCAGATCGCCTGCATGGTGCCGTACGACCAGCGGTAGCGCTGCGACCACAGCTGCTGCACGGACTCCGGAGCCTCGGTCCAGGCGCGCGCGTTCTCCGCGTACACGACCTTCCAGCCCTCGCGGTGGAAGGCCATCGTGATGTCGGTGTCCTCGGCGAGGGTGTCCTCGCTCATGCCGCCGACCCGGTGCAGGGCCTCCGCGCGGAACGCGCCGATCGCGCCCGGGATGGTCGGCATGATGCCGAGCATGTCGTACAGGCGGCGGTCCAGGTTGAAGCCCATCACGTACTCGATGTGCTGCCAGGCGCCGATGAGGGAGTCGCGGTTGCCGACCTTGGCGTTGCCCGCGACCGCGCCGACGCGCGGGTCGCCGAAGGGCTGGACCAGCTCGCGGACGGTGGACGGCTCGAAGACCGTGTCGCCGTCCATCATCACGATGATGTCGTACCGCGCGTGCCGGATGCCGTTGTTGAGCGCGGCGGGCTTGCCCGCGTTCAGCTGGCGGACCACCCGGACGTTGGGGATGCGCATCTGCTCGACGATGTCGGCGGTGCCGTCCGTGGAGCCGTCGTCGATGACGATGACCTCGATCGGATGGTCGCTGGACATCAGGGAGCGCACGGTGTTCGCGATGCACTCGCGTTCGTTGTACGCGGGAACCAGCACGGTGACCGGTCTGGTGATCTCGGGCCCCCAGCGGAACCCTCGCTTGCGCACCTTGCGGGCGTGCACGAAGGAGAGGATCAGCATCAGGCCGAAGCGCGCGATGACGAGCGAGCCGACGAGCGCCAGGCCGTAGGTCAGGACGTCGGTGATGCCGTCGGAGACGGTGATCGCGGCGAGGAACGCCTTGGACTTCCACAGCTCGACGCCGGTCACCGGGGAGTGGGCGGAGGGGTATCCCATCGCCTCGGTGAGGTTGGTGAACTTGAAGCCGCGCTTCTGCATGTCCGGCAGGAACTGGTCCAGCGCGTCGATGGTCTGCGTGCGGTCGCCGCCGGAGTCGTGCATCAGCACGACGGTGCCCTTGGTGGTCTTGGGCGTGGCGCGCTTGATGATCTCCGCGACGCCGGGCCGCTTCCAGTCCTCGGAGTCGGTGTCGTTGACGACGGTGAGGTAGCCGAGCTCACCGACGTACTTGGCGACCGGCCAGCTCGCGTCGTCGAAGGCGTAGGCGAAGGAGGAGTACGGCGGCCGGAACAGCGAGGTGTGCACCCCGGCCGCGCCGGCTATCGCGAGCTGGTTGCGCGAGAACTGCGAGTCGATGCCGTCGCGCGTCTTGTACGAGAGGTCGGGGTGGTTCCAGGTGTGCAGACCCAGCTCGTGGCCCTCGTCCACGATGCGCTTGACGAGTTCGGGGTAGCGGGTGGCGTTGGAGCCGACGACGAAGAAGACGCCGTGGGCGCCGTACTCCTTCAGCTTGTCCAGTACCTTCGGCGTCCACTTCGGGTCCGGGCCGTCGTCGAAGGTGATGACGACGTGCTTGTCCTTGACGTGCCGCGCCTCGGGCTTCTTCGGGTCCCGGGTGTCGAGCACCGGGCCGCCCTTGCGGATGACCTCCGGCACCGTGCCCTGGTCGACCGGCGGGCGGGCGCCGGTCTGGTCCGAGTCGATCTCGTTGTGTACGTAGCCGCGCAGCAGCAGCATCGCCATCAGGGCGACGAGGACCAGCGACGGCAACAGATACCGCATGGGGAACCAGCGCCGCCGGTTGCGCGGCGTGCGTGCGCGCGCGGCGGAGCGGCGGGCGCCCTGGGAGGAACGCCTGCGAGGGTTGGACATCTACGTGCCGTGCCTTCTACTTCGCCGGATCGACCGGGTCAGGAACGTTGGGGTCGGTGGTGTTGCCTCCGGCGTCGGCGCCGCCCGGGGTGCCGCCGGGGTCGCCGCCGGGGGTTCCACCGGGAGTGCCGCCCGGAGTGCCGCCGGGGGTTCCACCGGGAGTGCCGCCCGGAGTGCCGCCGGGGGTTCCGCCGGGAGTGCCGCCCGGGGTGCCGCCGGGGTCGCCGCCCGGCGTGCCGCCGGGAGTGCCGCCCGGGGTGCCACCGGGCTGGTTGCCGCCCGGAGTGCCGCCGGGAGTGCCGCCCGGAGTGCCGCCGGGCTGGTTGCCGCCCGGCTTCTCGGGCTGGTCCTTGGCCGGGGGCTTCTTCGTGGGGTCCTTCGGGTCCTTGGGCTCGTCCTTCTTGGTGCCGCCGGCGGGGACCTTGCCGGTGGTGGCACCGGTGGTCTGCTGGGTGCCGTCGGGGACCTCGTTGCCGCTGACCGGCGGGACGCCGTCCGGTTTGGGCACGGACGGGGTGGGGTCGGGCTCGGACTTGACCTTCTCCGCGGTCTTGTCGGAGGCGAAGTCCGGTATCGGCAGCCCCGGGGCGAGGGAGTTGCCGCCGATGAGGGAGACGATGAGCATCGCGGCGTAACAGGCGCATATCGCGCCGAGCACCCAGCCGATCCTGCGGAGCTTCTTGCCGCGCCGGCCGCTCTCGTCGACGAAGACGGGACCGTCGGGGCTCTCCGTGGACAGCTCGGGCAGCGGCGGAGGGTCGTGCCGACGCTGGCCGAGGTGCGGCCCGACGGAGTCGAGCTGCATCGTCCGGTCGTCGGCGTTGCGTATCTGGCGTATCTGGCGGGTCTGCCCGGTCTGGGCACCCTCAGGAGTGTTCTTCACGGCTCTTCGCACATCCCCCACTGACTGGCTCATCGGTGGGCGCGCGCGACCAGCAGGATCCGTCATCGGCCCGGGCCCCCACCCGTCCAAGCGTCCCTATCACACTGCACCCGGACGTCGAATGTAGCGCACGCGGGTGACAGCACTTCTCGCGAGTGCACTCTTGTCACACATCAATGACATATCCCGAGCCGGAATGGATCGTTCCGAGTCCGATTAGACCCATTTACCCCCAATCTCTAGCGCAGATAAGACATCACGTGACGCATACGACAGGGCGTCCCCCGAGGACCTCGCGCCGCCCCCTATGGCGAGCCTCACGCGACCCCGCGCACCGCTCCGCGCCCGCCGGGCGGACCGGTCCGGACACGACGAAGGCCCGGCTGCCTCAAGCAGCCGGGCCTTCGCCTCACATGGGAACTGTGGAGATGGCGGGAATCGAACCCGCGTCCAACGGTGCAGAATCAGGGCTTCTCCGTGTGCAGTCTGCTGCGATTTTCTCGGCCCCGGAGATCACGCAGACAAGTCTCCGACGGGCTCAGTCACTGTTTGGTTTCCTCACCGTCCCCGTGACCGGGACGGTGAGTTTAGATCCCTTGATGATGCCAGGATCCGGGTCGGGATCACCCCCGGGCTGACACTTCGCAAGTCGCTACTTAGGCAGCGAGGGCGAAGGAATCGCGCTTGGTGTTGGCGATTATTGGTTGCGACATATGGTTTACGAGATCATTGCCGCTTCCTCGACACGCTTCCCCTGCTTCGACATCCGCTGTCGAAACCGATCATCCCCATGTTGATTTTTCAAGGTGCGCCCCTCACCAAGTGGGGTGCAGTAGCCATCGTACGTGACCGACGTCCGGCAAGGCCAGTCAATTCCCGCCGGGCGCGGGCCACCGGCGCCCGTACCCGCCGGACGCCCGCTACAGGTACCCGCGCTCCTTGCGCTTGACCGCCGCGATCGCGCGGTTCGTCTCCCGCGTGTCCTGCTTCTCGCGCAGCGTCTGCCGCTTGTCGTACTCCTTCTTGCCCTTGGCGAGCGCGATCTCGCACTTCACCCGGCCGTCCTTGAAGTACAGGGCGAGCGGAACGATCGTGTGGCCGCTCTCGCTCGACTTCGACTCCAGCTTGTCGATCTCCGCCCGGTGCATCAGCAGCTTGCGCTTGCGCCGTGCGGCGTGGTTGGTCCAGGTGCCCTGCGAGTACAGCGGGACGTGGATGTTGTGCAGCCAGGCCTCGCCGCCGTCGATCTGCACGAAGCCGTCCACCAGCGACGCCCTGCCGAGCCGCAGGGACTTCACCTCGGTGCCCATCAGCACGAGCCCGCACTCGTAGGTGTCGAGGACGGTGTAGTCGTGCCGGGCCTTCTTGTTCTGCGCGATGATCTTGCGCTTGGGGTCCTTTTCCTTTGCCATAGTGCGGTCATTTTCGCACTACGAGCCCCCCTGGAGGCCACTCAATACCGCCTCGGCCCGCTCCCGGGCCCGCTCGGTCTCCACCAGGTCGGGTGTGATGCCCCGGCCGTCCAGATCGCGCCCGGCGGGAGTGCGGTAGTGGCCGACGGTCAGTTCGGCGACCGAGCCGTCGGCGAGCCGGCGCGGCTTCTGCACCGAACCCTTGCCGAAGGTCCGCGAGCCGACGGTCAGCACCCGGCCCCGGTCCGCCAGCGCGCCCGTCACCAGCTCGGCGGCGCTCATCGTGCCGCCGTCGACGAGCACGACCAGCGGTCGCGCCAGGTCACCGCCGCGCTCGGCGTGCAGCGCCCGCTGCCTGCCGTGGTCCTCGTACGTCGCCACCAGCCCGCCGTCCAGGAAGGTGGCGGCCACGGTGACGGCCTCGTCGACCAGCCCGCCCTCGTTGCCGCGCAGGTCCAGCAGGACGCCCTTGCCCGCGGGGGCCCCGCGCACGGCCTCGCGCACCCGCTGCCCGGAGCCCCGGGTGAAGGACGTCACCTTGATCAGCACCGCTCCGTCGGCCAGGTTCTCCACGGTGACCGCGTCGGTGGGCAGGTTCGCCCGCCGCACCTCCTGCGTCCACACCTTCGCGCCCCGCTGGAGCGTGATGCGTACGGGGGTGCCCGCCGCGGCGCCCAGGCCGTCGCCGCGCAGCAGCGCGACCACCTCGGTGACCGGACGGCGGTCCACCGCCCGGCCGTCGATGCCGCGCAGCGCGTCCCCGCGCCGCAGGCCCGCCCGCGCGGCGGGGCCGCCGGGGCGCACCCGCTCGACCTGGACACGGCCGTCGGCGCACCGCTTGGCGACCAGGCCGACGCCCGTGTACTCGCCGTCCAGGGACTGCTCGAAGTCCTCGTACTCCGCCGGGCCGTAGACCGCGCCCCACCGGTCGCCGCTGCGGCTGACCGCCGCCTCGGCGGCCTTCTTGCCCGACTTGCCGTCGGCGACCGCGTCGGCCGCCGCGCGGGCCACCGCGTCCGCGGACGCCCGGGCGGCTTCGCCGCGGGACGCGTGCGCGGTGGCGGGCCGCACCGCGGAGGCGGGCTGCGGCTCGTCGTCGTACACCCATGGGCCGGTCATCGAGACGGTGGCCAGCGCCCCCGCGAAGACCAAGGTCAGGGCTGCCCCGCGGCACAGGCCGCGGGGCCGGATACCGAATTCCGGGCCTGGCATGGCGAGAAGTCTAGGACAAACGCCGTGCCCCGTACGGCGGGATGCCGTACGGGGCACGTGGTTCGGGGGGCGCCGGGAGGTGCCCGGGTTACACCTTCAAGTACTTCCGGAGCGCGAAGAACGCGGCGAGCGCCGGCATCAACAGGCTGATCGCCAGCACCAGCGGCAGCTTGGTGATCACCGCGTCCCAGCCGATGAACTGCACCAACTCCATCTTGTCGGCGAGCGCGAGGCCGTGGTCGATCAGGAAGTAGCGGCCGAGCACCAGCAGGACGCAGGCGAGCACGCCGCCGATGAGGCCGGCGACGGCGGCCTCCATGATGAACGGCGCCTGGATGTAGAAACTGGACGCGCCGACGAGCCGCATGATGCCGGTCTCGCGCCGCCTGCTGAACGCGGAGACCCGCACGGTGTTCACGATCAGCATCAGCGCGATGACGAGCATCAGCCCCATCAGGAAGAGCGCGGCGACGTTCATGCCGTTCATCAGCTCGAAGAGCTGGTCCAGGATGGAGCGTTGGTCCTCCACGGACTGCACGCCCGCCCTGCCCTGGAAGGCGGTGGCCACCACCTTGTACTTCTGCGGGTCCTTGAGCTTGACCCGGTAGGACTCCTGCATCTGGTCCGGCGTGATGACGTTCGCCATCGCGGTGTCGCCGAACTGCTCCTTGTAGTGCTTGAACGCCTGGTCGGCGTCCTCGTAGAAGACGCTCTCGACGACGTCCATCTTCTCCAGGTCGGCCTTGACCTGCTGCTTCTGCTCCGCCGTGACGGCGCCCTTGGCGCACTGCGGCACGCCGGTCTCGGCGTCGTTCTTGTTGCAGAAGTAGATGGAGATGTTGACCTTGTCGTACCAGAAGCTCTTCATCTCGCTGACCTGGTTGCGCATCAGCAGGGCACCGCCGAAGAGTGCCAGGGAGAGAGCGACGGAGACGATGACGGCGAAGGTCATCGTGAGGTTCCGGCGGAGACCGACACCGATCTCCGACAGGACGAACTGGGCGCGCATCGGCGTCCTTTCAGTGCTGGTAGCCGTAGACGCCGCGAGACTGGTCGCGTACGAGACGGCCCTTCTCGAGTTCGATGACGCGCTTGCGCATCTGGTCGACGATCTGCTGGTCGTGGGTCGCCATCACCACAGTGGTGCCGGTGCGGTTGATGCGGTCCAGCAGCTTCATGATGCCGACGGAGGTCTGCGGGTCGAGGTTGCCGGTCGGCTCGTCCGCGATCAGCAGCATCGGACGGTTGACGAAGGCCCGCGCGATGGCCACGCGCTGCTGCTCACCGCCGGAGAGCTCGCCGGGCATCCGGTCCTCCTTGCCGCCGAGGCCGACCAGGTCGAGCACCTGGGGGACGGCCTTGCGGATCTCGCCGCGCGGCTTGCCGATGACCTCTTGCGCGAAGGCGACGTTCTCGGCCACCGTCTTGTTGGGCAGGAGGCGGAAGTCCTGGAAGACGGTGCCGAGCTGGCGGCGCATCTGCGGCACCTTCCAGTTGGACAGGCGCGCGAGGTCCTTGCCCAGGACGTGCACCTGCCCCTGGCTGGCGCGCTCCTCGCGCAGCAGCAGCCGCAGGAAGGTGGACTTGCCGGAACCCGAGGAACCGACCAGGAAGACGAACTCGCCCTTCTCGACTTCCAGGGAGACGTCCCGCAGGGCGGGGCGGTTCTGCTTCGGGTAGGACTTGGACACGTTGTCGAATCGGATCACAGGTGCACCACGGTCGCCGGGAGTAGGTGTGCGTGACCATACGCGACCCGGCCCCGGCCGTGCAGGCTGCTTCCCCGCGATGAGGGGTTTGCTCCGGTTTGCGGAGCGGCGGCGGGTGACCGTGGGGTGTCCGGTGGTGCCCGTGGGTGTCTGCGGGTGCCCGTGGGCCGTCCCTTTGCACCCGGGCCGCGCACGTCGGGCGGGCGGCTGGCACAGTGGAGGGGAACGGATGCGTTTCCCCGTGCGTTAGGGGGAGAGAACGCGAAGTATTCGGGATGTGCATCCAGGTGGCGCGGAGTGTGCGGCCGGTGACCGGAGGAGGACAGCGCATGACCTATGACCGGTTGGTGTGCGCGAACTGCGCGGGGCCGGTGGCCGAGGGCCGCTGTGCGACCTGCCGGGCGAGCAGGCAGCGCCTGGAGCAGCGCGAGGGCCCGTTCGCTCAGCTCAATCCCGCGACGCTGCTGGCGCTGCTGGTGGTGCTGGTGGCGGCGATGGCCCTGCTGGCCCACCAGGCCGCGTAAGGGTTCGTACGGTACGGGAAGACACGAGGGAGAACGAGGGAGAGGGGCCCGGGGCGCTTGACGGCGTCCCGGGCCCCTCTCCTTCGTGCTGTCGCCCCGTGCGTACGGGCGGTGCTCCGCGCGCGTACGGCCGAGGGACGGATCTAGGCCGCGGGGGTGCGTCCGCCCAGGCGGGGCAGGAAGCGGAAGGCGACGCCGCCGGCGATCATCGTCGCGGCGCCGACCATGAGGAGCGTGGTGTCACCGGCGCCGGTGGCGGCCAGCTCGTCCTTCGGGGTGGCCTGCTCGACGGGCCGGTTGGCGACGGAGTCGACATCGAGGTTGTCACCGGTGCCGGTGCCCGTGCCGGCGTTGGTGCCGGTGCCCGTGCCCGCGTTGGTGCCGGTGCCCGTGCCCGCGTCGGTGCCGCTGCCGCCCGTGGTCGGGTCGGTGGGCGGTGTGGAGGGGTCCTCGCCGCCGGTGGTACCGCCGGTGGTGGGGGTCTCGCCCGTGGTGTTGCCGCCGGTGGGCTTGCCTTCCGTGGTGCCGCCCGTGGTGGGGGTGCCGCCGGTCGTGGTCGGGCCGCCGGCGGTGCTGCCACCGGTCGTGGTGGGTCCGCCGGTGGTGGGACCGCCCGTGGTGGGACCGCCGGCCGTGGTCGGGTCGCCCGTGGTGGGGCCGCCCGTCGTGGTGGGGCCGCCCGTGGTGGTCGGGTCGCCGGTGGTGGGACCGCCGGTCGTGGTCGGGCCGCCGGTGGTCGTGGGACCGCCCGTCGTGGTGGGACCACCGGTGGTGGGGCCGCCGGTCGTGGTCGGGCCGCCCGTGGTGGTGGGACCGCCCGTCGTGGTCGGGCCGCCGTTCGTGGTCGTGTTGCCGCCCGGGTCGGCGCCGCCCGCGGCGTTGCCTCCGGCCGTGGCCGGGTCGCCCGCGGCGTTCCCCCCGGCGGCGGCCGGGTCGCCCGCGGCGTTGCCGCCCGGGTCGGCCGCGTCGACGCCGGCGTCGGCCTGCACCACACCGGTGTCGAGCTGGACGCCGACCTTCTCCTTGGGCGCACCGCCGGATCCCGCGGCCTGGGCGACGCCCGCGACGGTCAGCGAGGCTCCGGCGGCGACCACCGCGCCTGCGGCGATCCGCGCGACACGCACCCGCATCTTGTTGGTCATCTGGTTGCTACCCCCAGTAGCTGGCGAGCTCTTGGAAATCGAGTCGTTGGAGCAGCCATGCAGGGGCAACGGCCTTGGCGGGGACGCCACTTCACCGGACCGCCCCTCAAGGGCCCGTCCACGGGCCCCCGTTCACACCCGCCCCAGACATACGCATGCTGCCCGCCACACTCCCCCAGCCGCGAGAAGGGCGTCAAGAACGTTCCGGGCGCGATGCCCGGTTATACGGGCACTTGCCCGGGAGATGCACACCGGGCTGTGACATGTACGGCGCCCGCCGCGCAACGCGCGAAGGCGCGAAGGCGCCGGACCCGTGCGGGCCCGGCGCCTTCGTCGGCGTTGTGCCGTCTCTTACTTCTCCTGCTGCTTGCGCCAGCGGATGCCGGCCTCCAGGAAGCCGTCGATCTCGCCGTCGAGGACCGCCTGCGGGTTGCCGACCTCGAACTCCGTGCGCAGGTCCTTGACCATCTGGTAGGGGTGCAGGACGTACGAACGCATCTGGTTGCCCCAGGAGTTGCCGCCGTCGCCCTTGAGGGCGTCCATGGCGGCCTGCTCCTCCTGGCGGCGGCGCTCGAGGAGCTTGGCCTGCAGGACGTTCATGGCGCTCGCCTTGTTCTGGATCTGGGAGCGCTCGTTCTGGCAGGAGACGACGATGCCGGTGGGGATGTGGGTCAGGCGCACCGCGGAGTCGGTGGTGTTGACGCCCTGGCCGCCGGGGCCGGACGCGCGGTAGACGTCCACGCGCAGTTCGGTCTCGTCGATGTCGATGTGGTCGGTCTTCTCGACCACCGGCAGGACCTCGACGCCCGCGAAGGAGGTCTGGCGGCGGCCCTGGTTGTCGAACGGGGAGATGCGCACCAGGCGGTGCGTGCCCTGCTCGACGGAGAGCGTGCCGTAGGCGTACGGCGCCTTCACCACGAAGGTGGTGGACTTGATGCCCGCCTCCTCCGCGTAGGAGGTCTCGTAGACCTCGGTGGCGTAGTTGTGCCGCTCGGCCCAGCGGAGGTACATGCGCTGGAGCCGCTCGGCGAAGTCGGACGCGTCGACGCCGCCGGCCTCGGCGCGGATGTTGACCAGCGCCTCGCGCTCGTCGTACTCGCCGGACAGGAGGGTGCGGACCTCCATCTCGTCCAGCGCCTTGCGCACGGAGACCAGCTCGTTCTCGGCCTCGGCGAGGGCGTCCGCGTCGTCCTCGTCGGCGGCGAGCTCGAACATGACCGCGACGTCGTCGATGCGGCCGCGCAGGGCCTCGGTCTTGCGGAGCTCGGCCTGGAGGTGGGAGAGCTTGCTCGTGATCTTCTGGGCGGCATCGGGGTCGTCCCAGAGGGACGGTGCCGCGGCCTGCTCTTCGAGCACGGCGATGTCGGCCCTCATCTTTTCGAGGTCCAGGACGGCCTCGATCGACCCCATGGTCGAGGAGAGGGACTTCAGCTCTTCGGATACATCGACGACTGCCACGTGCACCAGCCTAACGGGTACCGGCTCAGCCGTGCCCCGGGTCCCCGCGAAGGGTCCGGGCGCGGCTCAGGGCTGGGCCGGGGAGGAGTGCGTGGGCGGCGGCGCGGGGTCCTCGTCGGAGGAGGTGACGGCGAGCCAGCCGCCCACGCCGAGGGCCGCGAGGAGGGCGACCCCCGCCGTGGTCATGACGAGACGGCGGCGGCGCACCTCGGAGCGGTGCCGCGCGGAGCCGGGGCGCCGGTCGCCGGAGGCGCGGGGCACCCGGGCGGTGCCCAGCGGCCCGCCCGCCAGCTCGTCCGGCGCGGGCACGCGCATGGAGGTGTGGGTGTCGCGGTTGGAGGAGTCCAGGGACCCGCCGGGGACCAGCGGCACGGCCCCCTTGCGGCGCACCGGCTCCGGGGCGGGGGCCTCGTCCTCGTACGTCATCGAGACGGTCGGGACGGAGGCCTCCGACTCCGGCTCGTCCACGTCCAGCGGCGGCATCCCGGCCAGCGAGGGGAGCTGTTCACGCAGGCCGGCCGCCAGCTCGGAGGCGCGCAGCCGGGAGGCCGGGGCCTTGGCGAGGCACTGCACTATGAGCTGCCACAGCTCCTCCGGGATGCCCGGGAGGGGAACCACCGTCTCCGTGACGTGGCGGCGCAGCACGGCGCCCGGGTGGCCGCCGCCGAAGGGCGTGAAGCCCGCGAGGAGCTCGTACAGGACGGTCGCGAGCGCGTAGATGTCGACGGCGGCGCGCGGCGGCAGGCCCTCGACAATCTCGGGGGCCAGGTAGTCCGGCGTGCCGATGATCTTCGTGGCCCTGGTGCGGCGCGGGGTGTCGATGAGCTTGGCGACGCCGAAGTCCGTGAGGAGGGCGGGGTGCGCGCCGCCGGGGCCGAGCGGTCCCTGCATGTCCAGGAGCACGTTCTCGGGCTTGACGTCGCGGTGCACGATCTGGGCGGCGTGCGCGGCGGCCAGGCCGTCCGCGATGTCGATGGCGATGGCGACGGCCGCCTCGGGGGCGAGCCTGCGCTCGCGGTCCAGGCGGGTGCGCAGGTCGGTTCCCCGTACGAGGTCCATGACGAGGGCGAGGTCGTTGCCGTCGACGACGAGGTCGCGCACCGAGACCACATGGGGGTGGTCCAGCTTGAGCAGGGCGGTGCGCTCCTGGACGAAGCGGCCGACCAGCTCCTGGTCGGAGGCGAGGTCTTCGCGCAGCATCTTGATGGCGACGGGCCCCTCGGGTCCCTCGCCGAGCCACACCGTGCCCGCGCTGCCTCGCCCGAGGATCTGGTGGGCGGTGTACCGGCTGCCGATTTTCCGTGCCAAGACTGCTCCCTCAGCGGCTGGCGTCGGTCCTCAAAGTACGCCGCCGACGAGGCGTTGAGTGCACAGGATGGCCCCTGTACGACGTCATTCCGTACTTCCGGGGACGAAACGCACCCCGGAAGTCGACATGTCTCCTTGCTCACCGCCCCTCAGGGCGTGGAGCCACCGAGGTCGTTGAAGAACTTCACGGCGCTGTCCCACCAGTCGCCGAGCTGCGCGAAGAAGCCCTTCGTGGTGCCGATCCACTCCTGGAGCGGGGTCAGCTCCCAGATCAGCCAGGCCGCGACGAACAGCAGCACGACGGTGAACAGACAGCCCTTGAGGCAGCCGAGCCCCGGGATGCGCATCGGGTTGGCGCTGCGCCGGCGCGGCTCCCTCGGCGGGCGCGGCTCGCGCGGGGCGGGCGCGGCCGGGGCCGGAGCCGGGGGCTGCTGCGGCTGCGGCGCGTACCGCTGCTGTTGCTGCTGCGGGGGCGGCGCCTGGGGCCGGCGGCGCTGGGGGGCGTGGTTCTGCTGCGGCTGGGGGCGCTGCGGCGGACGCTGCTGGGGCTGCTGCTGCGGGTAGCCGTAACCGCCCTGGTTCTGCTGTCCGTACGGACCCTGCTGGCCCTGTCCCTGGCCCTGTCCCTGGCCGTACTGCCCCTGGCCCTGGCCGTACTGTCCCTGGCCCTGCCGGTCGCGCTGCGGCTGGCGCTGGGGGCGGCGGCGCAGCGGGTCCTGGTCCGGGTCCAGGTACTGCATCTGCGTCTGCTCGTTGCGGTCGCGGGCGGCGCGCAGCTGGCTCTGCCAGGGGTGCGGGTCCTCGGGTCCGGCGCCGGCCGGGGCGCCCGCCGGGCGCGGCGGCACCGGGGGCATGACGGCGGTGGGGTCGGCGCCGCCGTGCGGGCCGCCGGGAGCGCCGGTGGAGGGCAGCACGCTGGTGGCGGCGCCCGGGTCGTACGAGCCCGCGTTGCTCGGCAGCACCTGCGTCGGCTCCGCGTCGCCGGACGCGCCGGCCCCGGTGTCGGGGACGGGCGCCGGGGCCGGGTCCGGGGCGAGCAGGGCGCCCACGCCCAGGGCCGCCTCGACCTGGGCGGAGGTGGAGTGCACCCCGATGCCGGCGGCGACGACGCGCAGGGCGCGGGCCAGGTTCTCGGCGCTGGGACGCTCGTCGGGCTCCTTGCGCAGGCAGCGCTCGATGACCGTCCACAGGGGCTCGGGGACGGTGCTGGGACGCCGGGGCTCCTCGCTCAGGTGCCGGTGCAGCACCTCCAGGGCGGTGCCGCCCGCGAACGGCGGCCGGCCGGTGACCAGCTCGTACAGCAGGATGCCCGCGCCGTAGATGTCGACGGCGGAGGTCTGCGGGCGGCCCTCGGCGGACTCGGGCGCGACGTAGGCGGGGGTGCCGACGAACTCGTGGGTGCGGGTGAGGCCCGGGGAGTCGGCGAGGCGGGCGATGCCGAAGTCGGTGAGCATCGGGTGCATCGCGCCGTCGCGCTCGTCCAGGAGCACGTTCGCGGGCTTCAGGTCGCGGTGCACGACGCCGTCCGCGTGGCTGGCGGCGAGCGCGTCGGCGATCTGCGCGGTGAGCAGGGAGGCGGCGACGGGGGTGAGGGGGCCGTTGTCGCGGAGGTAGCGGTGCAGGTCGGGACCGTCGATCAGGTCCATGACCAGGGCGAGGAGGTCGCCCTCCACGACGAGGTCGCGGGTGCGCACGATGTTGGGGTGGGTGAGCCGCAGGAGCACGGAGCGCTCGCGCAGGAAGCGCATCACCACGTCCGCGTCGTTCGCGAGCTCCTCCTTGAGGACCTTGATCGCGACGGTCTCTCCGGGCTGGCCCGCGACGGCCGCCTCGGCGCCCGCCGTCTCCCGCTGGCGGGCGCGCCAGACGGTGCCCGTGGCGCCGCGCCCGAGCGGCTGCTCAAGCAGGTACTTACTGCCTACCGGCCGCACGTCATGCACTCCCTGCTGGTCGGTGACTGACCTGATCGTGGTTCCTGTGCGGGCCGCCGGTGTTCCGGCCGCCCGGCCTTCCGCTTTTCTGGTTGCCCAACTGTAGTGCCGCCGAACGGGGCACCGGCCGAACACGCGTCGCGTCCGTCGGATCGGGGGCGGAAGTCGCTCCGTACACGTGTTCCCGGGAAAGACGCGCCCGCCGGGCCGATGGTTGCCGCACGCCCGTGCGGGGTGCGTCACCGCCGTTCGGCGGGCCGCCCCGGCCGCGTGGACCGGGCTCCGCGCACCCTGTCCGAGCATGCCCCATACAGGCTCTTTTGCGCCCACAGCCGACCATTCAAGATCACTTGGGGGCGGGCGGCGGGCAGGTTGTCAGTGGCAGGTGCGAGGATGCCATCAGCACAGACCTCTGGGGTACGCGAGGGCGCACCAAGCCCTCAACACCCCACGGTGGGTGCCGACCTGTACCGGACGACGCGTCCGCGCCGGGTGGGGGGACCTCGCGGGGGCGGCGGATTGCGCGGCTTCCCGGCGGCCCTTCGCCGGCGCTTCGCGCAGAAGGGACCGCTGACGCGATGCAGATCCGGCTGACCGTCCTCGCGCCGCGCAGCGGCCAGAGCAGAACCGCCCCGCAGGGCGCCCCCGCGCCGGGAGCACCCGGAGCGCCGGCGGCGTCCGGAGCGCGGGTGCCGGGTGCGCCGGTGCCGGGATCCCCGGTGCCCGGAGCCGGCCCGGCGGTCTGCGACGTGCTCGTCACCGCCCCCGCCGGGACCGCGCTGGCCGCCGTCGCCTCCGGGCTCGCGGCCGCCGTGCAGGGGCCGGGCGGCCCGGAGACCACGGGCGCGGTGGTGGTGTACGCCGGGCGCGAGCGCCTGGACGCGCAACGGTGCGCCCTGGGCGAGCCGCCGCTGGTCGACGGGGCGGTGCTCTCCCTCCAGGCGCCCGCCGACGAGGACGCCCCCGAGCTGTCCGACCTCACGCAGCTCCAGGTGGTGGCGGGCCCCGACGCGGGCGGCGTGCACCTGTTGCACGGCGGGCCGATCCGGGTCGGCCGCTCCGCCGACGCGGACGTGCCGCTGGACGACCCGGACGTGTCCCGGCTGCACTGCACGGTGACGCTCGCCGAGGACGGCCGGGTCACCGTCGCCGACCTCGGCTCCACCAACGGCACGACGCTGGACGGCCGCGAGGTCGGCCGCCGGGACGTACGACTGGCCCCCGGCGCGCTGCTGCGGGTCGGCGAGTCCGCCCTGCGGCTCGCCCCGCCGGGCGCGCACGGCGGGGCGCTGCCCACCGCCCCGGACGGCGAGGGCCACCTGCGGGTGCCGCGCACCCCGCCCGCCCCGGCCGCCGGCGCGGCCGCCGGGCGGTACGGGGGCGGCGCCCCGCACCACCGGGTCAGCGGGCGGCCCCCGGCCGACGCGGCCCCGCCGCAGGCCGCGGTGCCCGCGCAGGGGGCGTACGGGCACGCGGGAAGCACCCCTGCCCCCGGACCGTACGACCACCACAACGACACCCCCGGCGGCCCCGGTGCCCCCGGCGGTCACGGCGACGCCTCCCGGCACACCGCGCCCGCCCCCCGGTCTTCCGCCCCCCACCAGGGCCGGAGCCCCTTCGCCGACGCGCCCGACCGGACGCACGGCGCGGGACGCGTCATCGACAGCGGCGACCGCACGGCCCGGGGCGGGCCGGAGGCCCAGGCCCGCCAGGAGGAACCGCGCAGGCGCGGCGGGATAGGGGGCTGGGCCCGCCGCCTGGCCGGGGGCCGGGAGGCGACGCACGACTACGCGGACGAGCCGCCCGCCCCGACGGCTCCGCACGCCCCGGCCGCCGCCCCCGCGCAGCCCGCGCCCGTCCCCGCCCACGCCGTGCCCGACCCCTGGCCGGACGCGGCGGCGCTGCTGCTGACCGCGCTCCAGCCGGGCCCCCGGTTGTGGGAGCGCGGGCCCGCGCACCCCGAGGCGCTGGTGGTGCGCCTGGGCACCGCCGACCGGCCGGCGCCCGACGGCGCGGGGCTGCTGCCGTCGGTGCCGGTGACGGTGAGCCTCAAGGAGGCGGGTTCGCTGGGGCTCGCGGGGCCCCGGGCACGGCTGGCCGGGCTGGCGCGTTCGGTGGTGGCGCAGTTGGCCGCGCTGCACTCCCCCACCGACCTGGAGATCGTGCTGATCAGCGCGGACCGCTCCCGGCCCGACGAGGAGCGGACCCGCGAGTGGGGCTGGCTGGGCTGGCTGCCGCATCTGCGCCCGGCGCACGGGCAGGACTGCCGGCTGCTGCTGGCCTACGACCGCGACCAGGCGGCCGCGCGGGTGGCCGAGTTGGCGCGACGTACGGAGGAGGGGCCGCTGGAGGCGGACGCGCCGCGCACGGTGGTGGTCATGGACGGCGACCCCGGTTCGGCGGGGCTGCGCGAGGCCGCCGCCCGGCTCGCGGCACACGGCGCGGCGCACGGCATCCACGTGCTGTGCCTGGCCGAGACCCCGGCGGCGTCCCCGCTGTCGCCGGTGGAGACCACGTACGACCTGGCGTGCGCGAGCGCGCCCGCGTTCCGCGAGTGCGGGGCGGTGGCGCTGCTGAGCGGCGACGTGGCCACGGCGGTGCGGGTGCTGCGCACGGCGGGCGGGCGCAGCGCCGGGCACGGGACGCTGGGCGCGGTGGACGCGGTCTCGGCGGCCTGGGCGGAGCGCTTCGCGCGGGCGCTGACCCCGCTGCGCACGGACGCCGCCGACCTCGGGCCCGGCGGGCCGCCGGGGCAGGGGCGGGCCGCGGGGCGGTTGTCAGCGGCGACGCTGCCGCCGACGTCGCGGCTGCTGGACGAGCTGGGGCTGGCCAGGGCGACCCCCGCGTCCCTGATGGCGCGGTGGGCGGCGGCGGCCGACGACGAGCAGGTCCCCGGGGCGACGCGGGCCTGGGCGGTGCTGGGCGCGGGTCCGCGCGGGCCGGTCTGCGCGGACCTGGCGCTGGACGGGCCGCACCTGCTGGTCGAGGGCCCGGCGGGCAGCGGCCGCACCGAACTGCTGCGTTCGGCGGCGGCCTCCCTCGCGGCGGCCGCCCGGCCGGACCGGCTGGGGCTGATCCTGGTCGACGGGGCGGGCGGCGAGCGCGGCGAGGGCCTGCGGCCCTGCACCGAACTGCCGCACGTCTCGACGCACTTGGTGGCCTCGGACCCGGTGCGGATGCGGGAGTTCGCGCAGGCCCTGGGCGCGGAGCTGAAGCGCCGCGAGGAGGTGCTGGGCGGGCTGGACTTCGCGGACCGGCACGCCGGGCGGGGCCCGGAGCAGGCGGTGCCGACCGTGCCGGCGGCGCGCGCGCAGGGGACGGCGCAGGCCCCCGTGCGCCCCGGTCAGCAGGAACCCCACATCGGCGCGCAGCGCACCGGCGCCGGTGACATAGAGGCCCCGAGCACCGGGACGCTGCGGCTGCGGCCCGCCGCCGTGCGGGAACGGGAACGGCAGGCGCGGCAGGCCGAGGGCGGGCCGTCCGTACTGCCCCGGCTGGTGGTGCTGGTCGACGACTTCGACGCGCTGGTCGCGCCCGCGCTGGGCAGTACGGGGCGGCCTTCGGCGGGATCCGTGGTGCGGGCCCTGGAGGCGGTCGCCCGGCACGGGGAGCGGCTCGGGGTGCACCTGGTGGCGGCCTCGGCACGCCCGGACCGCACGGCGGACACCGAACTGGCCCGCGGCGAGCGGCTGTTGCGGGTGGTCCTCGACCCGCCGCCCGCCGCGCCCGCGCCCGAGGAGCCCGCGCCGGGGCGGGGCCGGCTGCTGTACCCGGACGGTTCGGTGACGCCGTTCCAGGGCGGCCGGGTCACGGGCCGCATTCCGCGCACGGCGACGCAGCGGCCGACCGTGGTGCCGCTGGAGTGGGAGCGGATGGGCGACCCGCCGGCCCGTCGCCCGGTGCGCGAGCTGGGCAACGGGCCGACCGACCTGGCACTGCTGGCCAGCGCCCTGGACCGGGCCGCGCGCACGGTCAACGCCCCGTCACTGCCGCCGCTGGCGTCCCCGCAGGGGGCCCGCTGACCGGAGCACAGGACGGTACGCGCGCCCCCGGGCCCGGAGCAGCGCACGGGCGGGGGGCCGCGACTCCCGCGTTTCCGGCGGACCGTGCGCATGTACCGGGGAACCCCGGGCATCCGCCGTGCGGGCGCCGAGCCCCTTTGCGTTCCCGTCGACGGCCCCGAAGCCGTCCTCTTCGTACCCCGGAAAATTTCCGAAGCCCTCCGCCGTACCCCCGCAGTCCCTTCTCCGCACATCCGCACCACAGGCGAAGCGCACGTCACGAGGCCACAACGAAAGCCGAGTTGACACCGAAGGCACTATTGCGGGCCACCACCGCCGGGCGTAGGACTGACCCACGGGAAAGAAGTCCACGGGACAGTGAAAGAGCGGCGCTCGGCCGGTCGTACGTGCACGGGAGAGACGGGGCGGTAATGCGCACAACTCTGCACCAGCGGAAACAGCGAGGCATGTTCACAGGTCCGCGGCGACAGCGGACCCGGCGGATCCTTCTCGCCGCGGCGACGGCGGGCGCACTGGCCCTGACCGGCTGCGGCGGCGACGGCGGCGCCACGAAGGACCCGAAGGAGTCGGGCGGCACGGGAGCCCAGCAGCCGCCCGCCGACGCGCTGAAGCTCCCCGACCTCAAGGGCCAGAAACTCCAGGTCATCGCCGTGTGGACGGGCGCCGAGGCGGAGAACTTCCAGAAGGTGCTCAAGGAGTTCGAGAAGCGCACCGGCGCGACCGTCAGCTACGTGCCGACCCAGGACGCCATGCTGACCTACCTCGGCTCGAAGATCTCCGGCGGCACTCCCCCGGACGTCGCGCTGCTCCAGCAGCCGGGCGCGCTCAAGCAGGCCGTCGCGAACAAGTGGCTCAAGCCCGTCGACGCGGGCACCCAGGCCCAGTTGGACAAGAACTACTCCAAGGGCTGGAAGGACATCGCGGCCGTCGACGGCACCCAGTACGGGGTGTACTACAAGGCCGCGAACAAGTCGCTGATCTGGTACAACACCAAGGCCTTCGAGGACGCGGGGGCCGCCGAGCCGAAGACCTGGAAGGACTTCCTGGCGACGGCCGAGACCATCTCCCAGTCGGGTGTCACCCCGGTCTCGGTGGGCGGCTCGGACGGCTGGACGCTCACCGACTGGTTCGAGAACATCTACCTCTCGCAGGCGGGCCCGGAGAAGTACGACCAGCTCGCCCAGCACAAGATCAAGTGGACCGACCCGTCCGTGAAGGACGCGCTGACCACCATGGCGGAGCTCTTCGGCAAGGAGAACTACCTGGTCGGCGGCTCGAAGGGGGCCGTGGGCACGGCGTTCCCGAAGTCGGTGGAAAACACCTTCGCCGGTGACGCCCCCAAGGGCGCGATGGTCTTCGAGGGCGACTTCGTGGCCGTCAACATCGAGCAGGCGAAGGCGAAGCTGGGCACGGACGCCAAGGTGTTCCCCTTCCCGGCGGTCGGCGCCAAGTCCCCGGTGGTGACCGGCGGCGACGTCGCGGTGGCGCTGAAGGACACCCCGGCGACGAAGGCCCTGATGACCTTCCTGGCCTCCACCGACTCGGCGAAGATCTCGGCGGGCGCGGGCGGCTTCATCTCGCCGAACAAGTCGGTGGACATGTCGGCGTACCCCAACGACACCCTGCGCGACATCGCCAAGGCCCTGATCGGCGCGGGCGACGACTTCCGCTTCGACATGTCCGACCAGGCGCCGCAGTCGTTCGGCGGCACGCCCGGCAAGGGCGAGTGGAAGATCCTCCAGGACTTCGTGCGCAACCCGAAGGACATCGCGGGTACGCAGGCGAAGCTGGAGACCGAAGCGGCCGCCGCGTACAAGAACTGACGCCGTGAAAGCAGCGACAGCGGGGGGCGCGGCGAGCGTGACGCCGCCCCCCGCCACTTCCGGCAAACGCAAGAGCGTGACCGGCACACGCAGAATCATCGCGTTCGGCTTCCTGCTGCCCGCGCTGATCCTGCTGGGCGCGCTCGTGGTCTACCCGATCGGGTTCTCCGTCTACCGCAGCTTCTTCGACAAGGCCGGCACCGGCTTCGCCGGTCTCGACAACTACGTCCGCCTCTTCACCGACGACACCATCCTGACCGCGATCAAGAACAACCTGATCTGGGTGGTCGTCGCCCCGACGGTCGCCACCGCCCTCGGACTGATCTTCGCGGTGCTCACCGAACGGGTGCGCTGGGGAACGGCGTTCAAGCTGATCGTCTTCATGCCGATGGCGATCTCGATGCTCGCCTCGGGCATCATCTTCCGGCTGGTGTACGAGCAGGACCCGGACCGGGGCGTGGCCAACGCGGTGTGGGTGGGCGTCCACGACACCTTCGCCGAGTCCTCCACCTATCCCAGGGCCCGTCCGCTGCCGGTGCATCCGCTGAAGGCCGCCGGCGGCGGCGCGTACGTCACCAAGGAGCCGGTACGGCTCGGACAGCAGGTCAACCTGCCGCTGATCGGCGTCGCCCCGGCCCAGATGCCGAAGGACGCGCAGCTCGCGAAGGCTCCCGCGACCGCGCCCGACCGGGTCACCGGCACGGCGTGGCTGGACTTCACGCGCGGTGGCGGCGGCAAGCCGAACGTCATCGACAGCAAGGAGTCCGGGCTGGGCGGACTGACGATCGAGGCGGTCAAGGACGGCAGGGTCGTCGACTCCACCAAGGCGGCGGCGGACGGCACCTTCTCGCTCTCCGCGAAGGCCGACGGCGCCGAACTGCGCCTGCCCGCGAGCAACTTCCGTGAGCAGTACAACGGCGTCGACTGGCTCGGGCCGAACGTGGTGACCCCGGCCATCATCGGTTCGTACGTGTGGATGTGGGCCGGATTCGCGATGGTGCTGATCGCGGCGGGACTCGCGAGTCTGCCGCGTGAACTGCTGGAGGCGGCGCGGGTCGACGGGGCGAACGAGTGGCAGGTGTTCCGCAGGATCACCGTGCCGCTGCTGGCCCCCGTGCTCGCGGTGGTCACCGTCACGCTGATGATCAACGTCCTGAAGATCTTCGACCTGGTGTTCATCATCGCGCCCGGCAACTCGCTGGACGACGCGAACGTCCTCGCCCTGCAGCTGTACCAGTCGTCGTTCGGCACCGACGCGGACCTCGGCATCGGCAGTGCCATCGCGGTGTTCCTGCTGCTGCTGGTGATCCCGGTGATGCTCTTCAACATCCGTCGTATGCGGAAGGAGCAGGGCCGATGACGCACTCCACGGACATCGTCAGGGCGAAGCGGTCCCCCGCGGCGCGGATCGCGGCGGCGGCCGGCGGCGGGGTGATGCGGGTCTTCCTGATCGTGGTCGGGCTGTTCTGGCTGATGCCGACGATCGGGCTGCTGATCTCCTCGCTGCGCGACCCGGCGGACATCGCGGCGAGCGGGTGGTGGCAGGTCTTCACCAAGCCCGCCGAGCTGACCGTCCAGAACTACTCGTCGATCCTGCAGAACGAGACCGTCCTCAACTCCCTGCTCAGCACGGCCCTGATCACCGTTCCGGCGACGGTGCTGGTGGTGGTGATCGGCGCGCTCGCCGGGTACGCGTTCGCGTGGATGGACTTCCCCGGCCGCGACTGGTGGTTCATGGTGGTCGTGGGACTGCTGGTGGTGCCGGTGCAGGTGGCACTCGTGCCGGTGGCGAAGCTGTTCGGCGTGGTCGGCATCTTCGAGACGACCTTCGGGGTCGTCCTCTTCCACGTCGCCTTCGGCCTCCCCTTCGCGATCTTCCTGCTGCGGAACTTCTTCGCGGAGATCCCGCGTGAACTCCTGGAGGCGGCACGGCTCGACGGGGCGGGCGAGATCAGGCTGTTCACGCGGGTGGTCATGCCGCTGGGCGGCCCGGCGATCGCGTCGCTGGGGATCTTCCAGTTCCTGTGGGTGTGGAACGACATGCTGATCGCGCTGATCTTCGCGGACGCCACGAATCCGCCGATCACGGTGGCGTTGCAGCAGCAGGTCCGCCAGTTCGGCAACAACATCGACGTGCTGGCGCCGGGCGCCTTCGTGTCGATGGTCATCCCGCTGATCGTCTTCTTCGCCTTCCAGAAGCAGTTCGTGTCGGGGGTGATGGCGGGAGCGGTGAAGTAGGGCACGGCAAGTACGCGTGTGACAGGGGTGGTTCGGCCTTCGCGGCCGAACCACCCTTCTGTGTCAGCCCCTTGAGGCGGAAGAACCACCCGTTCGTGTCGGCTCCGGTGGAAAGTTCCCCCGTATGCCGCATCCGGCGTAACCCGCTTCACGCGCGGTCCGTTGCCGGGCGTACGGCCTGCCCGCGCTGTCGGGGCGCGGCCGGTCCTGCCCGCGTCGACCCCATGGATGTGCCGTGCCCCGGTTCAGCGTGATCGTGCCCGCTTACCAGGTCCAGGAATATCTGGAGGAGTGCCTTGACTCGGTGCTGACCCAGTCCTTCGACGACTTCGAGCTGATCGCGGTGGACGACTGCTCGCCGGACGCGTGCGGCGACCTCATCGACGAGTACGCCGCCCGGGACCCGCGCGTACGCCCCCTGCACGCGGCGCGGAACGGCGGTCTGGGCAACGCCCGCAACCTCGGCATGGCACAGGCCCGCGGCGACTACCTGCTCTTCCTCGACGGCGACGACACCCTGGTGCCCGGCGCCCTCCAGTCCGTCTCGGACCGGCTGAAGGAGACGGACTCGCCCGACGTCCTGGTCTTCGACTACGCCCGTACGTACTGGACCGGCGAGGTCGAACGCAACCAGCTCAGCGGGGAGTTGCACGAGGAGGGCCCGGCGTCCTTCCCCCTCTCCGACCGCCCCGGCCTCCTGCGGGTCCTGATGGTGGCCTGGAACAAGGCGTACCGCAGGGACTTCGTCGAGCGCGAGGGCCTCACCTTCCCGCCCGGCTACTACGAGGACACCCCCTGGACCTACCCGGTCCTGCTGTCGGCGGCCACCGTCGCCACGCTGGACGAGGTGTGCGTGCACTACCGGCAGCGCCGACGGGGCAACATCCTCTCCACCGCATCCCGCCGGCACTTCGACCTGTTCGACCAGTACGACCGGGTCTTCGCCTTCCTGGACTCCCGGCCGGAGCTGGCGGGTTGGCGGCCGGTCGTCTACCGCCGCATGATCGACCACTTCGGCACGGTCTTCAGCCGCCCGGGGCGGCTTCCCCGGGGCAGCCGCCCGGAGTTCTTCCGGCGGGCCCGCGCCCACTGCCGCCGGTACCGCACCCCGGACAGCACCTCCCGCTTCCCCGCCCACCCCCGCGGCATCGCCGCCCGCAGCTCGGCGGCCCGCCGGGCGGGGGCTGCGGAGCGGGCGGAGTGCGCCGGGGCCGCGGAGGGCACGGAGGTCCCGGGGGCCCTGGAGGTACCGGGAGCCGTGGAGGTACCGGGGGCCGTGGAGCGCACGGGAGCCGCGGAGGCCGCGGAGGTCCCGGCAGCCGGGGACTCCGGTGCCGGCACGGGCTCGGCCTCCGCCGGCACGGAGTCGGATTCCACCGGCACGAGCTCGGCCTCCGTCGGATCGGACGCGGGCACCCATCCCGCAGCCCCGGGCAAGCGCCGTCCCGCCGCCCGCCGGGCCGCGACCCTGGCTGCCACCGCACGCCGCGCGGCGGCCGCCGCCGCCCGCCGCCTCTCCTCCGCCGACGGCGGCAGCGGCAGCGGCAACGCCGGTACGGGCGCGGAGGCGGGACCGGGCGCGGACGCAGCGGCGGCCTCGGTCACGGGTGCGCAGGCCCCCGGCTCACCCGGGTCGGACGCTCCGGCTTCCGGCCATACGGCCACCCCTCGGCCCTTGGAGGCCGCCGCCGGCCTCCGCCCCGGCGCGGAGGCCCCGGCCCCGCTCCCGGCCGACAGCACCGGTCCCCTCGGCGGCACCGGCCCCCTCACCGGCATCTCCCTCACCGGTGACACCCCCCTCACCGGCAGCACCGCATTCACCGCCAGCACCACCCCGGGCACCCCCGCGTCCCCCGCGCCCCCCTCCCCCCGCTCCCGCCGAACATCCCCGCGTACCGTCCCCGGCACCGCCGCCGAAGACGCGGCCGCCCTGCGCCTGGCCGCCGCCCCGGGGTCCGGCGCCGTCGGGCCGGCCGCCGCCTTCCGCAGCACCACCGCCCCCGCCGCCCCGCGCTTCGCCCCGCCCTCGACCCGCACCCGGCTGCGGCAGGCGCTCGTCCGGCGGGGCAGCCACCGCACGTACCGCCTGCTCGCCGTCGTCCAGACCGTCCGCCGCACGGTCGGCTCCCGCACCCGCGCCCTGCTGCGCGTCCTGCGGTCGGCCGCCATGCGACTGCACTACCGCGTCCAACTGCGGCTGCCCGTCCGCGAGAACCAGGCGGTGTTCGCGGCGTACTGGAACCGCGGCTACTCCTGCAACCCCGCCGCGATCGAGGCGAAGGTCCGCGAACTCGCCCCGCACGTAAGGACCGCGTGGATCACCGGTCCCGCGCACGCCCACACCGTGCCCGTCGGCACCCGCCGGCTGCGTCCCGGCTCGGCCGCGTACTGGAGTGCGCTGGCCCGCGCCAAGTACCTGGTGAACAACGTCAACTTCGACCACCGTCTCGTCAAGCGCCCCGGCCAGGTCCTCCTCCAGACCCAGCACGGCACTCCGCTGAAGTCGATGGGCCTCGACCTCCAGGACCGCCCCGCCGCGGCCATGGACTTCGAGAAGCTGCTCGCGAACACCGACAAGTGGGACTACCTGCTGTCCTCCAACCGCCACTCCTCCCTCGTCTGGGGAAGGGCCTACCCCTCCGCCTACACGACCCTCGAACACGGCTATCCGCGCAACGACGTCTTCCAGAGCGCCACGGCCGACGACGTCGCCCGCATCCGCGCCTCGCTGAACATCCCCGAAGGCTCCACCGCCGTCCTCTACGCTCCGACGCACCGCGACTACCGGCGGACCCAGCGCCTGACGCTCGACCTCGAACGCGTCGCCCGGTCCCTCGGGCCCCGGCACGTGATCCTGACCCGTGCCCACTACTTCGCCAACGGTCCGCTGCACCGGCCGGGTTCCCACAGCTCGGCCCGCATCGTCGATGTGAGCGAACATCACTCGATCGAGTCGCTCTGCCTGGCCTCGGACGCCCTGATCACGGACTACTCGTCGCTGATGTTCGACTACGCCAACCTCGACCGCCCGATCGTCCTGCACATCGACGACCTGGAGGCCTACGAGGCCGCCCGCGGCACGTACTTCGACATCCGGGCCTTCCCGCCCGGCGCGGTCGCCCGCACCGAGGACGAGCTGATCGACATCTTCCGCAGCGGCCACTGGCGGGGCTCCCGCTCGGCGCAGTTGCGCGCGGCCTTCCGCGCCCGGTTCTGCCCGTACGACGACGGGCACGCGGCGGAGCGCGTGGTCCGCCGCGTCTTCCTCGGCCAGACCGGCGGCCTGCCCCACTGCGTACCGCTCAAGGACCGCACTCCGGCACCCGCGCCCGGCAGCACACCCGGCAGCACATCCGGCAGCGGCTTCCCCGGCGCGGGCCACCCGGCCCGCCCCGACTCCGTGCTGCCCGCCCAGCAGGACGCCAGGACCACCGCGCAGGCCGTCGCGGACCTGCTCCCGGCGGAGCTGCACTGAACCGGGCGCGCGGACACGACGGGGCCCGGCGGACGTCCGCCGGGCCCCACGGCCGATCCGGTCCTGCGCGCGGTTACGGCTTGACCGCGATGCGCCCCTCGTCCATGCGCAGCAGCAGCAACTGCTCGCCGGTCTCCTCCAGGAACTCGTCGACGGCCTGCCGCGAGCCCTGCCAGTACCCGTAGTCGTCGATGAGCAGCACGCCGCCGCTCACCAGACGCGAGTACAGGTGCTTGAGCTCGTGCTTCGTCGAGGCGTACCAGTCGGTGTCCAGACGCAGGATCGAGATCTGCTCCGGGGCCTGCTCGGGAACGGTGTCCTCGACCTTGCCCTGCACGTAGTGCAGCCGCTCGGCCGGGTAAGGGACCTTCTCGAAACCGGACTTGACGTCGTCCAGCGAGGCGACGGCCCAGATCGGACGGTCCTTGCCGTAGACCTCCAGGAGCTGCGCGGCGGACTTGCCGTCGAGGCGCTTGTCCTCCTCCGTGGGCGGGGTCATGCCCTCGAAGGTGTCGAAGAGGTAGAGCTCGCGGTCCTCGACGCCCTCGGCGAGGAGGGTCTTGGCGCAGGCCTGCATGGAGCCGCCGCGCCACACGCCGCATTCCACGATCGCACCGGGGATGTCGTGCTTGACGACGTGCCGGGTGGC
The DNA here is from genome assembly GCF_044751045.1 of Streptomyces sp. NPDC088745. Lineage (NCBI taxonomy): Bacteria > Bacillati > Actinomycetota > Actinomycetes > Kitasatosporales > Streptomycetaceae > Streptomyces > Streptomyces sp. NPDC088745. The sequence continues at coordinate 32,193 of NZ_JBIVLB010000008.1, read as the reverse complement.
CAGGATGAAGGCATTGAGCCGCTCGGGAGAGGTCATCGAGTACGGCTTCACCGCACGGATGATCTCCTTCGCCCCGTCGTCGTAGTCGGCGGGCAGTTCGAGGACCTTGGGCTTGGGGCTGGTCTGCGGCTTGGGCGCGGGGGCCGGGACGGACGCCGCGGGGCGGGCCCCCGGGCGGGGACGTTGGCCTGGAACCGGGACGCGTCGCAGCTGGTAGCCGGTCAGTTGCTGAAGGACGCCATTCACGGCGTTACGCCATACCATGCGCACGGACAGTACGCGGAAATAGTGTCGTGCGCCTCTGTCCCGTCAGAATCCGGACACATGTCCTATGTGCGTCAACAGTGCAGATCCACCCGTACGAGACGTGACTTGTCCGGACCTGTGGCCACGGTAAAGAAGCCCTGACCAGCGGGAATTGATTGGTTCCAGGTCAACAGCAGCCAGTCGGCCTTAGCGCCGCACACGGCTTTTCGGCGAAGAAACGCATCTGTTCGGCCATTCAGCGCGCGGGCCACGTCGGTGGCTCTGCGTGCGCTCTCCGCCGCCGGGATCTCCGGCTGCGGCCAGGCGGGCATCACCGTGTACGCGCCGTAGCCGGGCAGCATCCGCGACGCCAGGTAGTGGTTGGTCAACACCACGTCGCCCCGGCGCACATGGCGCATCGCCCACTCCCACCCCGGCCAGGTCGGCAGGAACTGCACCCGGGCGGTGAACGCGCGCGGCAGCGCCCCGGCGGGCAGCAGGTGGAGCAGCGTCCCCGCCTGCGCCCACGCGCCGAGCGGCAGCGCCACGGCGAGCAGGGCGGCGAGCAGGGCGTGGCCCGTCCTCGCGGCCCGCGCGCGCGGCCACGGTGCGCACACCTCCACGGCGAGGGCGCACTGGAGCCCGAGCATGAGGTACGGCAGCACCCTCCCCCAGGTGTAGTGCCCGGTCCACCACCCGGCGGCGGCGACGGCCGCGGTGCCCAGGCACAGCAGCACCAGGGGGTCGCGCCGGGAGCGCCGCAGGCGCAGCAGCAGCACGGGCACGGCGAGCAGCGCCAGCCCGTACCGCTCGGGCACGGCCTGGTAGGCGGAGACGTGGAAGTGGTCCAGCGCCGAGGAGTCGGGGACCGACAGGACGTTCCCGTACGGCCACAGCAGCAGCGGGAGGACCGCACCGGCGGTCGCCGCGGCACCGCGCGCGAGGGTGTGCCGGCCGCGCCCGCGCACCGTACCGGCGCACACGGCCGCGCAGCCGATCAGCGCCCCCATCGCCATGACCGGGTGAATGAGCACCAGCGTGCCGGTGAGCAGCCCGGTGAGCGCCCAGTGCCGCACACCGGCGCGTCCGCGGGTCGCCCGCATCAGGCGCGCCCACAGGTACAGCCCGAGCGAGAAGGCGAAGGTGGACGGATACGACAGGGACAGGCACAGCGCCGACAGGGACGTGTGGCCGCTCCACAGGAACAGGTGCGTCCCCCACAGGAAGACCATGAACAGGACGGCGCACACGGGCGCCCAGGCGCTCCGCGACAAGGTCCGTACGAAGCAGCGGAGCCCGACGACGAGGGCGAGGCCGTTGACGCCGGCGCACACGCTCAGCGTCGCGAAGGCCGACAGGCCGGTGAGGCGCGCGAGGAGGGCCGCCAGGACGGTGTACGGCGTGTAGTACGGGCTGCTGTCGCCGGGGCGCTTCACCAGGGGGCTGCCGGGGTCCGTGAGGTCCTGGGTGAGCCGCTCGATCACCGCGGCGTGCTGCCCGAGGTCGCCGAGCCACGGCAGCCGCCAGGCGACGCACATCAGGAAGCAGACGAAGCCGGCGAGCACCAGGTCCGGCGGCCGGGGCAGCCGTGTCCCGGCGGGCCGGGGCGGGCGGGGGACCGCGGGGGGAGGGCCGGGGGGCACGGTGCGGGAGGCCGTGGGGGATGCGGTGGCCATGCGGGGTCGCCCTCCGGAGGAATTCGATGTCCCCGTCACCCTGCAACGGGCCGGTGGGCGGCCTCCGGATGCGACGTGCGGGCATCCGGGTGACCGCCGGGCGGGGCGCGCCCGGCGGCCCGGGGCGGCTACTGCACGGGCTCGGCGGCGGGCGCCGGCACCTGCTTGGGGCGCCCGGCCAGCTTGCGGTCCGGGTGGGCGCCCGGGACGGGGATGCCCTCGACGCCGCCGATGTGGTTGGCCCAGCGGATCGTCACCTCGCGCACGATCGCCCGCGAGATCCGGTAGGGCAGGTGCGGCGCCTGGCGCGGCTTGCGGAAGACGCCGACGGAGTCGCCCCAGTAGGCGTGCTTGGCGTCGATGGCCTGGTAGTCGTGCCGGATGCCCTTCATGGGCGGGAAGTCGGTGAAGGCCTCGCGCAGTTCGAGTCCGCAGTACGCGGCCATCGCCCGGAAGCCGTCCGGGTAGTAGCGCCAGCAGTCCTGCGCGTCATGGGCGTTGCCGCGCGAGGGCGCGGTGATGAACGCGTGCCCGCCGGGCCGCAGCACCCGGCCGATCTCCATGATGGAGGCCCAGAAGAACGGGATGTGCTCGAAGGCCTGGCCGGAGATGACGACGTCGGCGCTGCGGGACTTCAACGGGATGCGGTACGGGTCGGTCATGACCCGGTCCACGTTCGGCCCGTCGAGGACGTCGATGCCCACGTAGTCGACCTTGTGGTCCGCCAACAGGGCCCGGTGGGTGAGGCTCTGCCCCGGCGAGATCCGCGACCCCAGGTCGACGACACGGTGTCGCTTGGTCAGGGGCATGTACTCCTTCACGCAGAGCGCCATCTGGTCGTAAGCGGACTGGTGCATGGTTCTCTCCCTGTGACGTCAACTCATGGAGGATGCCGCACACGACGGCGCCCCCATTCTTGCCGTCCGCCCGGTGTGCGCGTCGCTCACCCTCGATTTACCCCATCTGCCGCGCGTGACCTGCCGATTCACCCGCTGAGCGCGGCGACGGCGGCCTTCGCGAGGTCATCCATGTGGGTGTCTTCCTGTCTTCCTGCCCTCGGCGATCCGATGGGCGCCACGGACCATGCCGCCGACTCCGTGCCGTTCCTGGTGACGGCGTTCACGGCTCGGCGGCGGGTGGCGGGGATTTCCGGCACGGGCGTTCTAAAATCCCGGCGATGACGTCCCCGCAGCTCGCCCCCAGCACCCCGGCCGCCCCGCAGGCCCCCGGGGCCCCCCGCGGGTCCTCGCCCGTCCGTCCGGCCGTCGTGTGGATCCTCACCCGCGCCCTCCAGGTCCTGCTGGTCTCGGAGGTGTTCGGCCGGGTCGGCGACGGCATCAACGGGGAGGTCCACCGGATCTACCGCACCTGGTACGAGCAACTGCTCTCCGGCGCCTTCCCGTTGGACGACGTGATGTGGCAGTACCCGCCGGGGGCCGCCCTGGTGATCCTGTCACCGGCACTGGTGCCGGGGCTCAGTTACTTCCAGGCGTTCGTCGCGCTCACCCTGCTCGTCGACGCCGTGGTCACCGCCGCGCTGGTGCGCGCGGGACGCCGGCAGGGCCGTCTGGCGGGGGCGTGGGTGTGGGTGGCGGGGCTGCCGCTGCTGCTGCACGTGCCGCTCGTGCGCTACGACGTCCAGGTGACCGCGCTGGCCGTCCTCGCGCTGCTCGCCCTGCGCCGGCGGCCGGTGGCGGCCGGGGCGCTGGCGGCCGTCGGCGCCCTGGTGAAGGTGTGGCCGGCGCTGGCGCTCCTGGGCGCGCCCCGGGGACGCACCACCCGGGCGGCCTGGGGATCGGCCGCGGTGTCCGCAGCGGCCCTGCTGGGCGTGCTGGCGCTGGCGTTCTCGCACACCTTCGACTTCCTGCGCCAGCAGGGCAACCGGGGGGTGCAGATCGAGTCGCTGGGCGGCACCGCGCTGGCGCTCGCCCGGCTCGTCGGCGCACCGTACGAAGGGGCATACCGGGTCGAGTACCGCTACGGCGCGATGGAGTACCTCGGCCCGTACGTGTCCACCGTCGCGCACGCCTCCCTGGCCCTGACGGTGCTGGCGTTCGGCTGGCTGCTGCTGTGGCGGGTGCGGGCGCGGCGCTGGAACGCGGCGACGGCGTGCGACGCGGCCCTGTGCGCGGTGCTGCTGTTCGTGGTCACCAGCCGGGTGATCAGCCCGCAGTACATGATCTGGCTGATCGGGCTGTCGGCCGTGTGCATGACGCTGCGCGAGAGCGTGCTGCGCCCGGTGGTGAAGCTCCTGCTGCTGGCGTGCTTCGTGAGCACCCTCGCGTATCCCCTGGCGTACGGGCAGGTGACCACCGGGACGGTGTACGGCTGCCTGCTGATGCTCGTGCGCAACGGACTGCTGGTGGCGGCCGCGCTGCTGGCCTGCCGCCGGCTGTGGGCGTCGACGGTCGCCCGGCCCGCGTCCTAGAAAGCCCGAAGGGGCCCGCCACCGGGTGGCGGGCCCCTTCGGTCCAGGCGTCAGACCCGGTTGCGCAGCAGCGTGCGCATGGTGCGCATCGCCACCGACAGGTTGGCCAGGTCGAAGTCGTCCGAGCCCTGGATCTCCTCCAGGGTGGACCGCGCGCGTCCCAGCAGGGCCGCGTTCTTCTCCTCCCACGCCTTGTAGCGCTGCTCCGGGGTGGAGCTGCCGTTCCCGACGGACAGCACGTCCTGGGTCAGGCCGGCGTGGGCGGCGTACAGGTCCTCGCGGATGGAGGCGCGGGCCATGGACTGCCAGCGGTCGGCGCGCGGCAGCTCGATGATGCGGTCCATGAGCTGCGTGATGCCGAGCCGGTCGCCGAGGTCGTAGTACACCTCGGCGACGTCCATCGGGTCCTTGTCGAGCCGGTCCGCGATGGCGACCACGTCGAGGATCGGGAAGGCCGAGGAGAAGCCCGCCACGCGCAGCGCCAGGCCCTCCGGCACCCCGGCGCCGGTGAGCTCGGCCAGGATGCCCTGGTACCACTCCAGGTCCGCGCCGCGCAGCAGCTTCGGCAGGTCGTCCCAGACGCGTGCCACGCCCGCCCGGAAGAACTCGACGGTCTCGCCGATCTCCAGCGGCTGCGGCCGGTTGCCCAGCAGCCAGCGGGTGCCGCGCTCGACCAGCCGCCGCGAGTGCAGCCGGATCTGCGTCTGGACCTCCGCCGCGACCTGGTTGTCGAGCGCCTCGACGGCCTCCCAGACCTCGCTGAGGCCGAAGATCGCACGCGCCGCGAACTGCGCCCGTACGACTTCCTCGATGGACGCGCCGGTCTCCTCGCGCAGCCGATGCAGGAAGGTCGAGCCGCCGGTGTTGACGGTGTCGTTGACCAGCACCGTGGTGATGATCTCGCGGCGCAGCGCGTGCGCGTCGATCTGCTCGGCGAACTTCTCCCGCAGCGGCGCGGGGAAGTACTCGTGCAGCAGCACCCGCAGGTGCGGGTCGTCGGGCAGCCCGGTGGAGATCAGCTCGTCCGCGACGGTGATCTTCGTGTACGCCATGAGGACGGCCAGCTCCGGCTGCGACAGCCCCTTGGAATTGTTCAACAATTCCCGGATCTGCCGGTCGTTGGGCAGGAACTCCAGCGCCCGGTCCAGGTGGCCGTCCCGGGTGAGGCGCCGCATGAAGCGCTGGTGCGCGTGCAGCAGCGACGGCGACTGGGCGACGGCGTTCGCCAGGGCGGTGTTCTGCGCGTAGTTGTTGCGCAGCACCAGGGCGCCGACCTCGTCGGTCATCTCGGCGAGCAGCTTGTTGCGCTGCTTGACCGTCATGTCGCCGTCGGTGACCAGCGCGTTGAGCAGGATCTTGATGTTCACCTCGTGGTCGGAGGTGTCCACGCCGGCGCTGTTGTCGATGGCGTCGGTGTTGATCCGGCCGCCCGCGCGGGCGAACTCGATGCGGCCGAGCTGGGTGGCGCCCAGGTTGCCGCCCTCGCCGACGACCTTGACCCGCAGGTCCTCGCCGTTGACGCGGATCGCGTCGTTCGCCTTGTCGCCGACGTCGGCGTTGGACTCGGCGGAGGACTTGACGTACGTACCGATGCCGCCGTTCCACAGCAGATCGACCGGCGCCTTGAGGATGGCCTGCATCAGGTCGGCCGGGGTCATCTTGGAGACGCCCGCCGCCAGCCCCAGCGCCTCGCGCATCGCGGCGTTCACCGGGATGGACTTGGCGCTGCGCGGGTGGATGCCGCCGCCCTGCGAGAGCAGCGCGGTGTTGTAGTCGGCCCAGGAGCTGCGCGGCAGCTCGAACAGACGCCGGCGCTCGGCATAGGAGACGGCCGCGTCCGGGGTCGGGTCGATGAAGATGTGCCGGTGGTCGAACGCGGCCACCAGCCGGATGTGCTCGCTCAGCAGCATGCCATTGCCGAACACGTCGCCCGACATGTCGCCGACGCCGACGACCGTGAAGTCCTCGGACTGGGTGTCGTGCCCGAGCTCGCGGAAGTGCCGCTTGACGGACTCCCAGGCGCCGCGGGCGGTGATGCCCATGCCCTTGTGGTCGTAGCCGACCGAGCCGCCCGAGGCGAAGGCGTCGCCGAGCCAGAAGTCGTAGGCGATCGCGATCTCGTTGGCGATGTCGGAGAACGTCGCGGTGCCCTTGTCGGCGGCGACCACGAGGTACGTGTCGTCCTCGTCGTGCCGGACCACGTCGCGCGGCGGCACGACCTCGCCCGCCACCATGTTGTCGGTGATGTCCAGCAGCGCCGAGATGAACGTCCGGTAGGAGGCGATGCCCTCGGCCAGCCACGCGTCGCGGTCCACCGACGGGTCGGGGAGGTTCTTCGCGACGAAGCCGCCCTTGGCGCCGACCGGCACGATGACGGTGTTCTTCACCATCTGCGCCTTGACCAGGCCGAGCACCTCGGTGCGGAAGTCCTCGCGCCGGTCCGACCAGCGCAGACCGCCGCGGGCCACCTTGCCGAAGCGCAGGTGCACGCCCTCCACGCGCGGCGAGTACACCCAGATCTCGTACGCCGGACGCGGCGCGGGAAGGTCGGGGATCGCCTGCGGGTCGAACTTCATCGACACGTACGCGTGCGGCCTGCCGTCGTCCGCCCGCTGGAAGAAGTTGGTCCGCAGCGTCGCCTTGATGACCGTGAGGAAGGAGCGCAGGATGCGGTCCTCGTCCAGCGAGGCGACCTGGTCGAGCGCCCCGTCCAGCTCCTCCAGCAGTCCGTCGGTGAGCTCGGTTCCGGCCTTCTGCCGCTCCGGCGACATGCGCGCCTCGAACAGGGAGACCAGCAGCCGGGTGGTGTGGACGTTGTTGCGGAGGGTGTCCTCCATGTAGTCCTGGCTGAACATGGCACCGGCCTGGCGCAGGTACTTCGCGTACGCGCGCAGCACGACGGCCTGCCGCCAGGTCAGCCCGGCGCGCAGCACCAGCGAGTTGAAGCCGTCGTTCTCGGCGGCCCCCGTCCACACCGCGGCGAAGGCGTCCTGGAAGCGCTCGCGGGCGTCGTCGGCGAGGTAGTCGCCGCCGCCCGGGAGCTGCGGCATGCGCAGCCCGAAGTCGTAGATCCAGGCGTGCGTGCGGTCCGCGCAGCGCAGTTCGTACGGACGCTCGTCGACGACCTCGACGCCCAGCAGTTGGAGCACCGGCAGCACGGCGGACAGGGAGACCTGCTCGCCGGTGCGGTAGATCTTGAAGCGGCGCTCGCCGGGGCCGGCGCCCACCGGCTCGTACAGGCTCAGCGCGAAGTCCTTGACGCCCTGGGTGAGCTGCTCCAGGTGCACCAGGTCGGCGACCGCGGCGCGCGGCGAGTGGTCGGCCTTGTAGCCCTCGGGGAAGGCGTGGCCGTAGCGGCGCAGCAGTTCGGCGGCGCGCTCCTCGCCGAGTTCGGCGTTGAGGGCCTCGGCGAAGCCGTCGGACCAGGAGCGGGCGGCCTCCGCGAGACGGGCCTCGATGCGCTCGACGTCGGCCTCGGTGAGGGCGGTGAGCTCGGTGCCGGGCTCGACGCGGACGACGAAGTGCAGTCGGGAGAGGATCGACTCGGTGTTCCAGGCGGTGAAGTCGACGCTGGTGCCGCCGAGCTCCTCCTTGAGGATGTCGATCAGGCGCAGCCGCACGGCCGTGGTGTAGCGGTCGCGCGGCAGGTAGACGATCGCCGAGTAGTAGCGTCCGTACTCGTCCTGGCGCAGGTACAGCCGCAGCCGGCGGCGCTCCTGGAGGTAGAGCACCGAGGTGACGACGGAGCGGAGCTGGTCGACGGGGGTCTGGAACAGCTCGTCGCGCGGGTAGGTCTCCAGAATCTGGAGCAGGTCGCGGCCGTCGTGGCTGTTGGCGGTGAAGCCGGCGCCTTCGAGGACCTCGGCGACCTTGCGCCGGATGACCGGGACCCGCCGTACGGACTCGGTGTACGCGGCGGAGGAGAACAGGCCGAGGAAGCGGCGCTCGCCCACCACGTTGCCGTCGGCGTCGAACTTCTTCACCCCGACGTAGTCGAGGTACGAGGGGCGGTGCACGGTGGCGCGGCTGTTGGCCTTGGTGAGCACCAGGAGCTTGTGCTCACGGGCCTTGGCGCGGGCGTCGGCGGGCAGCCGGGAGAACGACGGGGAGACGGGGTGCGTCTCGTCGTCCTCGTGGTGCTGGGGGTCGGAGCGCAGGACGCCGAGGCCGGTGCCGGGCACGGCGGTGAGGGAGTCCTCGCCGGTCAGCTCGTACTCGCGGTAGCCGAGGAAGGTGAAGTGGTCGGCGGCCAGCCAGCGCAGCAGCTCGCGGGCCTCCTCGACCTCCTGGTCGGGGAGGTCGGCGGCCTTGGGCTCGCCCGGCAGCCCGTCGGCGATGCGCAGCGCGCAGTCGCGCATCTTCTCCCAGTCCTCGACGGCCTCGCGGACGTCGGACAGCACGCGCAGCAGATCGGCGGTGATCTGCTTGAGGTCGCCGCGGTCGGTCTCGCGGTCCATCTCGACGTGGATCCACGACTCGACGATCGCGTCGTGCGGCAGCTCTCCGGTGATCTGCTTGGCGAGCACCTCGATGAGCTTGCCGGTCACGTCCCGGCGGACCAGTACCTGCGGGTGGATGACCACGTGGATGCCCCGGCCCTGGCGGGACAGCTCATTGGTCACCGAGTCGACGAGGAAGGGCATGTCGTCCGTCACGACTTCCACGACCGAGTGACTGCACGTCCACCCGTTCTCCTCCACGGTCGGGGTGTGCACCCGTACGTTCGCCGTGCCCTGCGGGCGGTTCGCCGCCAGCCGGTAGTGCGAGAGCGCCGCTCCGAAGACGTCGACCGGGTCACGGTCGCCGAGGTCCTCGGGCGCCGTGTGGAGGTAGTAGCGCTGGAGATACGCGAGCAGTGCGTCCTGGTCGGGCGCCCCTTCGCCCTCGGACCCAGTCGGAGTTAGTCCCCCCGCCGGGCTGTTCTCAGCTACCCGGGCCGCCCGTGCGAGCAGCTCGGCCTTGGCTTCGTCCAGCTTGGTCTGCATGTCCTCTGGCTCCTGTCGCGCGCCGTTGCGTGACGTAGGTGGTGAAGATGACACAGCGCCGCGACACGGGGTTTCCGGTCGCTGTCGACGGTGTGCCGGGAAATGGGTAACCGATGACGCCCGTGCCGACGTGCGCCGTTTTCGGCGTGTGCGGCCTTGTGTCCGGGGTCGGAGAATCAGCGAAGGCCCGGGCACGGTGGTGCGCCGGGCGAAGGCCGGGGGCTGCACCGCCCCCGAGGCGTCGTATCGCGCTGATCACGGCACCAGGCTATCCCTCCTTCGGCGGCAGGCGTTATTCGCGGGACGTTGGACAAAGTGCGGAGAAGGTCGACGTTTTGTCCATTCCGGCACAGGGGCCCCGTACGCACCGGTGTTCACGGCGGCGGGACCCGGCCCGCGCACGCCCCCTCGCCAAGAGCCGCGCCCCCGGGCCGCGCGAGTTCCTGGCCGCGCCGCGGACGAAGGCCCCGGCGACCTGGGGCGCCGCCGTACGACCGGACACGGCGCCCGTACGGATCGCCGACCGTGCGGCCCCCGGCCCTACGCCTCCCGCCGTACGGCACCCGGCCCTGCGGTCCCTGCCCTGCGCCTCCCGCCGGCCGGGGGCCGTACACCTCCCGCCGTACGGCCTGCGGCCCCTCGTCAGGCCGCCAGGTCCTGCGCGATGCGCACCGCGTCCGCCAGCGAGTCCACCACCGGCACCCCGGCGGCCTCCAGCACGGTCCGGCTGTGCGAGCCGCCCGTGTAGAGCACCGCGCCCGCCCCCACGTGCGCCGCCGCCAGGGCGTCGTCGACGGCGTCGCCGATGACCACGACACGGGACGGGTCGACGCCCTCCAGGGCCGCGAGGTGGCGCACCATGTGCGCCGCCTTGGTGCCGCCGGAGGGGCCCGTGCGGCCGTCGACCCGCACGAAGTGGCGCTCGATGCCGTAGCCGCGCACCACCGGCAGCAGCTCGTCGTGCCCGTACATGCTCAGCAGCGACTGGCTGCGCCCGGCGGCGCCCCAGCCGGTGAGTATCTCCTCGACCCCGTCGGTCAGCCCGCAGGCCGCCCGCAGCTCCACGTAGTGGCGGTGGAAGGCGGCGTCCATGACGAGCCACTCCGCGTCGGTGGGCAGCCGGCCCATCAGCCGCTCGTAGAACTTGGGGATCGGTATGCAGTACAGCTCGCGGTAGCGCTCCACGGTGATCGCCGGGAGGCCGATCTCCGCGAACGCGGCATTGGATGCCCCGACGACCGCGGTGATGTCGTCGAGCAGTGTGCCGTTCCAGTCCCAGACCAGGTGCGTCCTCATGAAAGAACGTTACCCACCGCCACTGACAAAGCCACTGACCTGGAACTCCCGCCGGATTCCGGCCCGGCTCCCCTGCTTCCCGCCCTGCTCAGCCGATGAGCCCGGCGATCTCCTGCACCCCGAACCACAGCAGTTCGTGGTCCTCCGCCCCGTCCACCACGAACTGCGCGTCGTCGTCGCCGAGGTCCGCGGCCCCCAGCGCGGCGGCGGCGGCCGTCACGTCGTCCCGCGCGTCGTCGGCGTCCGCGTGCACGGCCGCCGCCTTCTTCAGCGGTACGGCCCCCTCCACACGCACCTCGCCGATGGCCCCGGCGTCCATGCCCCGCCCGTCCGGGTCGACGACCACCAGGTGGTCCGCCACGTCCACGGCGACCACGACCCGGCGCCGCTCGGCGACCGGGTCCCCGGCGACCAGCCGCAGCGAGGCGGCGGCCGCGCGCCCCAGGGCCGCGTACTCCAGCTCCTCCATGTCGTCCGAGACGTACCACTCGCGCAGACCCGGCGTCACCGCGTAGGCGACGAGCGGACCGGGCCCCAGCTCGCCGGCCTTGTACGCGGCGGCCAGTCCAGGAAGTGTCGTAGGTACGTAGAGGCGCATCGGTGCCGCTTTCGTCGTCGCTTCCCCGGCCGGAAGGGCTTCTCGACAGGGCTTCAGCAGGGCCTCCAGGGTACGTTCCGGGTCCCCCATCGGGGCGGCGGTCCCCCCGCACGGCCGTCCACCCCGCGCCGCGCGGCCCCGGGCCCGTCCCGGCGCCGGGGCGCGCTCTCACCCTGATGGGTGGTTCGGCGGACCGCGCGCGGGCGGTGCGGACGCCACTTGCCACCGTGCGGCCCGGCACCGTACAAGATCCTTCACCAGAAGTTACCGCCGGGTACCACACCGGCCAGGCAGAGCGGGGCGATCTTTATGCACGGCACGACGACCCGGCCCGGCGCCGCCCGTCGCGACTCCCGCGGCCCCGGCACGGGCACCGCCGTCCGCACCCGGCCGCGCACCCCGCGCACCCCTCAGCAGCAGTTCGCGGAACTCCTGCTCGCGGTGCTCAGCGGACAGCGCCCGGCGCACAGCATGCTGAACCTGATGTTCCGCGACGCCTACGACCAGCTCGTCGACCTCGCGCCCCGGACGCCCTTCCGCACCCGGGGCCCGCGTCCCGTCGTGCGGCACTGCCGCGGCTTCAGCCCCCGCCCCGGCGTCATCGAGGCGTGCGCCGGGATCGGCGCGGGCGAGCAGGTGCGCGCCATGGCCTACCGGCTGGAGCAGAGCCCCGACCGGCGCTGGCGCTGCACCGCCCTGGAACTGGGCGACGAGAGGGCCCCCGCGCGGGTCTGAGCCCACCGCCGGCACCCGAGCACGCCGAGGAAGCACCACCCGCCCGCTCCGGCGCGCCGGAGAACACCGGCCGGCCGCCCCAGAGCGCCGGAGAACACCGGCCGGCCGCCCCGGCCCACCGGGAAACGCCGCCGGGCGCGCCCCCCCGGAAGGGGCGCGCGCCCGGCGGCGCGACGGCGAAGGCTACTTCTTGCGGCGACGGCCGCCCGCGGCCTTCTGCGCCTTGCGGCGCTCGGCACGGGTCAGGCCGTCGGACTCCGAGCGGGTCGGGCCGTCGGCACCGGCGTTCTCGAAGTCGCCCTCGACGACGCCGCCCTCGCCGTCCACGGTCGGCGCGGAGAAGTGCAGCCGGTCCGGCCGCTGCGGGGCCTCCAGGCCCTTCGCACGGATCTCCGGGCGCGACGCGCCGGCCGGGACCACGTCCTCCTTGGTGAGCGAGGGACCGTCCTGCACCGGGACCTCCTCGACCTGCTGCTCCACCTGGACCTCCAGGTTGAACAGGTAGCCGACGGACTCCTCCTTGATGCCGTCCATCATGGCGTTGAACATGTCGAAGCCCTCGCGCTGGTACTCCACCAGCGGGTCCTTCTGCGCCATGGCGCGCAGACCGATGCCCTCCTGGAGGTAGTCCATCTCGTAGAGGTGCTCACGCCACTTGCGGTCCAGCACGGACAGCACCACGCGACGCTCCAGCTCGCGCATGATCTCCGAGCCGAGCTGCTTCTCGCGGGCCGCGTACTGCTCGTAGATGTCGTCCTTGATGGACTCCGAGATGAACTCGGCGGTGATCCCCGCGCGGTCGCCCGCGGCCTCCTCCAGGTCCTCCACCGTGATCTTCACCGGGTAGAGCTGCTTGAACGCGCCCCACAGGCGGTCCAGGTCCCACTCCTCGGCGAAGCCCTCGACGGTCTCGGCCTGGATGTAGGCGTCGATCGTGTCGTCCATGAAGTGCTTGATCTGCTCGTGCAGGTCCTCGCCCTTCAGGACGCGGCGGCGCTCGCCGTAGATGACCTCGCGCTGCCGGTTGAGGACCTCGTCGTACTTCAGGACGTTCTTGCGGGTCTCGAAGTTCTGCTGCTCGACCTGCGACTGCGCCGAGGCGATGGCACGGGTGACCATCTTGTTCTCGATCGGCACGTCGTCGGGAACGTTGGCCATCGCCATGACGCGCTCGACCATGGCCGCCTTGAACAGACGCATCAGGTCGTCGCCCAGCGACAGGTAGAACCGGGACTCGCCCGGGTCGCCCTGACGGCCGGAACGGCCGCGCAGCTGGTTGTCGATGCGGCGCGACTCGTGCCGCTCGGTGCCCAGGACGTACAGCCCGCCGAGGGCCTTCACCTCGTCGTGCTCCGCCTTCACGGCGGCCTCGGCGCGCTCCAGGGCGGCGGGCAGCGCGGCCGCCCACTCCTCGATGTGCTCCTCGGGGTCCAGGCCCTGCTGGCGCAGCTCCGCCTCGGCGAGGTCGTCCGGGTTGCCGCCGAGCTTGATGTCCGTACCGCGGCCGGCCATGTTGGTGGCCACGGTCACGGCGCCCTTGCGGCCGGCCTGGGCGATGATCGGCGCCTCCCGGTCGTGCTGCTTGGCGTTGAGCACCTCGTGCTGGATGCCGCGCTTGGAGAGCTGCTGCGAGAGGTACTCGGACTTCTCGACGGACGTGGTGCCGACCAGGATCGGCTGGCCCTTGGCGTGCTTCTCGGCGATGTCGTCGACGACCGCGTTGAACTTGGCGACCTCGGTGCGGTAGATCAGGTCCGACTGGTCGATGCGGACCATGTCCCGGTTGGTCGGGATCGGCACGACGCCCAGCTTGTAGATCTGGTGGAACTCCGCGGCCTCGGTCATCGCCGTACCGGTCATGCCGGACAGGCCGTCGTAGAGGCGGAAGAAGTTCTGCAGGGTGATCGTGGCGAGGGTCTGGTTCTCGTCCTTGATGTCCACCCCTTCCTTCGCCTCGATCGCCTGGTGCATGCCCTCGTTGTAGCGGCGGCCCGCGAGCACACGGCCGGTGTGCTCGTCGACGATCATGACTTCGCCGTCGATGACGACGTAGTCCTTGTCCTTCTTGAAGAGTTCCTTGGCCTTGATCGCGTTGTTGAGGTAACCGACGAGCGGGGTGTTGACCGACTCGTAGAGGTTGTCGATGCCCAGCCAGTCCTCGACCTTGGCGACGCCCGGCTCGTGGATGCCGACGGTGCGCTTCTTCTCGTCGACCTCGTAGTCGCCGGTCTCCTCGATGCCCTTCAGCGGGTTGCCCGGCTCGCCCTTCTTCAGGCGGGTCACGAGCTTCGCGAAGTCGCCGTACCACTTGGTGGCCTGGTCGGCGGGACCGGAGATGATCAGCGGCGTACGGGCCTCGTCGACGAGGATGGAGTCGACCTCGTCGACGATCGCGAAGTTGTGGCCGCGCTGGACCAGTTCCTCCTGCGACCAGGCCATGTTGTCGCGGAGGTAGTCGAAGCCGAACTCGTTGTTCGTGCCGTACGTGATGTCGCAGGCGTACTGCGCGCGGCGCTCGGCCGGCGACATGTTCGCGATGATGCAGCCGACCTCCAGGCCGAGGAACTTGTGCACCCGGCCCATCAGCTCGGAGTCACGCTCGGCGAGGTAGTCGTTCGTGGTGATCAGGTGCACGCCCTTGCCGGACAGTGCGTTCAGATACGCGGGAAGCGTGCCGACGAGGGTCTTGCCCTCACCGGTCTTCATCTCGGCGACGTAACCGAGGTGCAGGGCCGCGCCGCCCATCAGCTGGACGTCGTAGTGACGCTGGCCGAGGACGCGCTTGGCCGCCTCGCGGACGGTCGCGAAGGCCTCGGGCATGAGGTCGTCGAGGCTCTCGCCGTCGGCGTGACGCTGCTTGTACTCGTCGGTCAGGGCGCGCAACTCGGCGTCGGAGAGGTTGACGAAGTCCTCTTCGATGGAGTTGACCTGGTCCGCGATGCGGTGCAGTTTGCGCAGGATCTTGCCTTCGCCTGCACGCATGAGCTTGTTGAAGACGGACACTGAGGCTGGTCTCCTTGCCGGTCGGGCCTGTGCACTGGGTCGGTGTGACTGTGTGGGTCGGTACTGACTTTGGCGCGGGCACGGCAGGCGGGCCCCACCGCAACGGCCATCGTAAGCGAGGACCAAGCCGCCCCGGGAGGTCCGCCGCCGCGAAGGCGCACCGGCGTCAACATGGTGAACGCCCCGCGCGTCCCGAAGGTGCCGGGCAGCACTCGAAAAGTGTTCGCCCCCGGTGCGCACGGTGACCAGAATCCGTGCATGGAACCCTTCGCGCTGCACACCGGACGGCTGGAACTGCGGCCCTTCGCCACCGAGGACACCGACGAGGTGTTCCACGCGGCGCAGGACCCCGACATCCAGCGCTGGGTGACCCTTCCCTCCCCGTACGGGCGCCAGGACGCGGTGTACTTCGTCGAGCAGATCTCGGCCCGGGGCCTGCGCACCGGCACCGGCTTCCACTTCGCGGTGCGCCCCCGGGGCGGCGGGCCGCTGCTCGCCGCGGTGGGCATCGGCGTCCTCCAGGAACCCGGCACCTGGGAGCTCGGCTTCTGGGCGGTGCGCGAACACCGCAGGAGGGGTTACGTCCGCGAGGCCGCCGACGCGGCCGTCCGCTGGGCCCTCACGACGCAGCCCGTGGACCGGCTCTGCTGGCAGGCCCTGGTCGGCAACCACCCCTCGCGCGAGCTCGCCCTCGGGCTCGGCTTCACCATGGAGGGCGTGCGGCGCGCGGCCGTCCTCCACCAGGGGACCACCCGCGACGCCTGGAGCGCCTCGCTGCTCCCCTCGGACCTGGGGCTGCCCGCCCCGCACCCCTACCTGCCCGCGCCGGAGCCGCCCGCCCGCGATGTCAGTGCCGCCCTCTAGTCTTCCGTCATGACCTTCCAGCCGCCCGCATCGGTCGCCCTCTCCGCCGACGAAGCCCGCCGGATCGCCCTGCGCGCCCAGGGACTTCTGGGCGCCCCCGACCGCCGGGCCGGTGTGCGGGGCGTGCTGCGCCACCTGGGCGCGGTGCAGCTCGACACGATCTCCGTGCTGGCCCGGTCGCACGAACTGATTCCGTACGCCCGCCTGGGCGCGGTGCCCCGGCGCACGGTCGAGGACGCCTACTGGTCCCCCGACGGCGAGCCCGCGCACGCCTTCGAGTACTGGTCGCACGCGGCCTGCATCCTGCCCGTCGAGGAATGGCCGCACTTCGCGTTCCGCCGCCGCGCCTACCGCGCCCGCCCGCAGTGGCACCACGAGCTCACCGACGGCGCGTACGAGCGCGTGATCAAGCAGTTGCGCGCCGAAGGCCCGCTCACGGCGACGGAGTTGGGCGGCGCGAAGAACGGCGGCGAGTGGTGGGACTGGTCGGAGTCCAAGGTCGCCGTCGAACGCGCCCTGATGCACGGCGACGTGGTGTGCACACGGCGGCGCGGCTGGAAACGGGTGTACGACCTGGCCGAGCGCGCCGTCCCCGCCGCCCACCAGCACGACGACCTCTCCGACACGGAGTGCGTCCGACGCCTGGTCGCCCTCGCCGGCCGCTCCCTGGGGGTCGGCACCCGGGAGGACATCTCCGACTACCACCGGCTGAAGAACGCCCAGGTGGACGCGGTGATCGCGGACTCGGGCCTGGTGCCGGTCGAGGTCGAGGGCTGGGGCAGGCCCGCCTGGGCGGACCCGCAGGCCCTGGCCGCGGTCCCGCGCGGACGGCACCGCACGACCCTGCTGTCGCCCTTCGACTCACTGATCTGGGACCGGCCGCGCACGGAGCGGATCTTCGGCTTCACGCACCGCCTGGAGGCGTACGTCCCCCGGCCCAAGCGGATCCACGGGTACTTCGCGATGCCGCTGCTGGCGGGCGGCAGGCTGCTGGGGCGCGTGGACCCGGCCCGGGAGGGCTCGGTGCTGGTGGCCAAGCAGGTCTCGCTGGAGTCCGCGAAGGCGGTCCCGGACATGGCCAGGGCCCTGTGGGAGGCGGCGTCCTGGGTCGGCTGCACGGACATCCGCCTGGACCGCACGACACCCCCGGAACTGCACGCCCCGCTGCGGGCGGCGCTGGACGCGTAGCACCGGGGGGAGCTCCTGGAAGGGGACCGGGACCGCGAGAGAGCGCCCGGAAGGGCCCGGGACCGGCGAGGAGAGAACCCCCGGGAGGGCCCGAGACCGCGAGGGGGCCTCTAGCGGATCTCCAGGATCTTCTCCCGCATCGCGTACACCACGGCCTCCATGCGCGAATGCAGCTGAAGCTTCTCCAGGATGTTGCGCACGTGGTTCTTCACGGTGTTCTCCGAGATGAACAGCTCCTTGGCGATGTCCCGGTTGTTCATCCCGGTCGCCACCAGCTTCAGCACTTCCAGCTCCCGGTCGGTGAGCCGCGGCGCGGGCACCAGCCGGCGCTCGTCGGAGCGCTGGATCATCGACTTGAACTCGGTGAGCAGCTTGGACGCCATCGAGGGGCTGATCTGCGACTGCCCGTCGGCCACCGCCCGGATCGCCGTGGACACCTCGTCCGTGGAGATCTCCTTCAGCAGGTAACCCGTCGCCCCCGCCTTGATCGCGTCGTAGAGGTCGGCCTCCTCGTCGCTGATCGTCAGCATGATGATCTTCGCGCTGGGGGCCACCTCCTTGATGGAGGTGCACGCCTCGATGCCGCCGCGCCGGGGCATCCGCACGTCCATCAGCACGATGTCCGGCAGCAGGTCGGCTGCCTTGTCCACGGCCTCCGCGCCGTCCCCGGCCTCACCGACGACCTGGATGTCCTCCTCCTGGGCGAGGACGATCTCCAGTCCGCGCCGGAAGAGCGCGTGGTCGTCCACCACCAGCACCCTGATCGGCTCCTTGCGGAACGCGCCCTCGTCCGGGTCGCCGTCACGGCCGGGGCCCGGTCCGGACCCGGGTCCGCGGTCGAGATTCCGTGCGTAGTCGCCGCCGTGCACCGGACCGAAGCTGTCCGCCATCGTTCCTCCCCCTGAGGCCATGGCCCGAAGTTCGTGTGCTGCGCCAACCACGGTCCGCAGAGCACTTCTTGACTTGCGGTGCCATGATTCCATGCCCCGGCGACGGAACGGTCGCTTCAGGACTCGCTTCAGGGTGCACGCACCGGTGTCCCCGGAGGCGCGAACGCCCTCCGGGGACACCGCCTTCAGGCGGGGTGCGGCGCACCGCACCCCGCCGCGGGGCGCTCAGCCGCCGAGTGCGCCGCCCGCGCCGCCGACCTCGGACTCCGCCAGCGGGTCGGTGTCGAGGTGGATGACGCCGTAGTCGTACGCGTGTCGCCGGTAGACGACGCTGGGCTGCTTGGTCTCCGCGTCGACGAAGAGATAGAAGTCGTGTCCGACCAGTTCCATCTCGTACAGCGCCTGATCGAGCGACATGGGGGCGGCGACGTGGGTCTTCTCGCGGACCACGAGCGGTCCCTCGCCCTGCACCTCGATCGAACCGATCTTCTTGGTGGGCACACCGTCGTCCGACTCGCCGTGGTCCACGACGAGTTGGCCGTCGCCGTCGATGACGGCCGCGTCGGGTACCGCCGCACCGACCTCGGCGGCCGAGAGCCTGCCGGTGCCGCGGCGGGTGTGCCGCTTGTCGTGCTGCTTGCGCAGCCTCGCTTCGAGCTTGCCGGTCGCCAGGTCGAGCGCCGCGTACGCGTCGCCCGCCGACGCCTCGGCCCGGATCACCGGACCGCGTCCGTGCACCGTGATCTCCACACGGTCGGACCGGTCCGCCTGCCTCGGGTTGGGCTCCTTGGACACCTCCACGTCGAGGCTGATCACCTTGCCGTCGAGCTTCTGGATCCTCTCCAGCTTGAGCTTCTCCGCCACGTGCTTGCGGAACCGCTCGGGTACCTCTGTCTTGCGGCCCTTGACGACGATGTCCACGCAGAACTCCGTTCCCGGATTGCTCCGCTCGCTGCGGAGCGTCTCCCTTTTTGCACCAGACTCCGGATCAGTCCCGGAGTCTCGGACTAGGCGACTTCCTCTCCTCCTCCCCCGTGGGGAAGATCCACACCCTCCAATTTTCGGGGCGCGAGGGAAAACCAGCACGGCAGTGCAATAAGTGAGGCACAGCGACCGCCATTCCTCACTTATGAACATAGCCCGCCCGGTGGGGTATCGGCACCCGCTACCGGCGCGTACCTCCGTTCAGGTGGTTTTTCCCTCTCGCTACCTGCAACGATGCACGTTCCCGCTCAGTTCCAGTTTATTTCGAAAGATTTCGGCGGAGCTGCGACAACCGCTGCCGCAATCGTCGGGAATCCGCTATTGCCGGGCCTTCCCCCAGAGGTACGTAAGTACTCCCCCGGCCTTCCGGGTCTTCTCCGACGCCTGTCGTACGCACCACGGCAGGCCCGCAGCGCACGCGCCGCCTCGGCCAGCGAGGCGCCGGTGGTCATGAGGTCGTCCACCAGGACCACCGTCACACCCGCCCCCGCGCCTGCCGGGCCGGTCTCCCGGACGCCCGCCGGGGCGTCTCCGGCGTCGGAGCCCGGCCGGGAACCCGCCGGGACCTCTCGGAAGACGTCCTCGAAACCCGCCCGGGGGCCCGTGAGCAGCCTCTCGGCACCGGGGACCGCCTCCAGGGCGCCGGACAGGTTCGCCAGCCGCTCGCGGGCAGTCAGGCCGGCCTGGTCGCCCACCGGACGGCACTGCCGCAGCACCGGAGCCACCCGGGCCACCAGCCCGCCCCGCCGCAGCTCACCCGCTGCCGCGAAGGCGATCCGCCGCACCGGGTCCTGCCCCCGCACGGCGACCGAACGCCGCGCGGACGGCACGGGCACCAGAACCACTTCCTGCGTCGCGTCCACTGGGGGTGCACTTACCCAACTGCCCGGGGGATACGCTCCCGGGGGCTCCCCCTCCCCTCCCTCCCCACCCCACCCCCACCCCGCCCCCACCTCCCCCACCGCGCCGCGCACCGCCCCCGCCAACGCCCGCCCCAGCTCGCCCGCCAGGCCGAGCGCGCCGCGCTCCTTGTGCGCGAGGAGCACCGCCCGCGGGGCGTCCTCGTACCGGGCCGCCGCGTGCACGACCGGCAGCCCCGGCGGCTGCGGCGAGGGCCGTACGCGCCCCGGCCCGCCCCCGTGCAGCAGCTCGGCGCACTCCGCGCACACCGCTGACGGCTCCCGCGGTCTGCCGCAGCCCGCGCAGGCCACCGGCAGGACCAGAGCGGCGAATTCCCGCCAAACTCCCCGTAATCGCTTCATGCCCCCACTGTGCCGGGGCCCCCACCCTCCCGCCACCCCTGTGGAAAACACACGACGGCGGGCCCAACTCCCTGTGGAAAACCAGGGGTCGAACCCGCCGTCACCGGCCACCGAGGCACGCGCGCGCCCCGGAGGAACCTTCCGCCGCTACCCCGGGTAGACCGGCATCGAGCCCACCTTCACCAGCGTCTTCCAGTTGGCCCCCGGCGGCAGCCGCACGATGCCGTCCTCCTTCGTCTGCGCCAGCACCGCCGCCCCCTCGGCGTCCGACGCCGCGACCGCCGTCACCTGGTTGGCGCCGGGCAGCAGCCCCTCCGCCGAACTGGAGCCGTCCGTACGGACGTACCGCATCTGCTGCACTCCCCCGGCCTCGCGCCCGGCCACCACGAGCCGGCTCTGTCCGGCCCAGGACATCGCCGTCACGTCCTCCATCTGCGGGGCCGCGGGCCGCAGACCCACGATCATGACCTTCTCGCCCGCGGCCGTCCTGGTGCGCTCCACCCGTCCGATCTTGAGCGTCTTGCGGCCCTTCTCGACGATCAGCAACGCCACCCGCACCCCGTCGGCCGACACCCGCAACGAGTCCACGTACCCGTCGCCGAGCCTCTCCACCTGGACCTCCTGCGCCGTGCCGCCGCCGTCCACCAGCCGCACCACGCGCGGCCGCCGCTGGTCCCGGTCGGCGAACCACAGGTCGCCCATCCCGTCCCAACTCGGCGCGGACAGCGTCTCCCTGGCTCCCTTCTCGCTGCGGTACGGCGTCCGGTAGTCGTCGCGGCCCGCCGTCATCGGCGCGACGTACATCTCGTGCCCGCTGTCCGAGACCGCCGCCGCGACGGTCTCGTCCCGCGAGATCCCCGCCGACCGCACCGTCAGCTTCTGCTCGCCGATTCCCGGCACCGGCTCCGCCGGCCCGCTCTCACTGGTGCTGCGCACCCGCACGAGGCGACGCTCGCCGTCCAGGAAGTACTGGTAGCTGGCCGCCGCGACGACGCCGCCCGCCACGTAGTCGGCGGCGTTGTTCTTGTGCAGCTTGCACAGCGGCGAGTCGTCGGGCCGCTGCATCTCCACCTGGTCGATCCGGGTCGAGGACGTCAGGTCCTGCAACGTGAAGAGCAGTTGGGCCGCCATGTCCGTGCACATCTTCTGGTTGACGGCGTTCGCCGACTCCGGGTTGAGCGGCACCTTCAGCGAGTTGTGGTCGCCGATCGGCAGCGACTTGGTGCCGTTCCTGAGCGCCGACTTCGTGGGGAAGCGCGAGCGGACCGACTTCCTGAGCCAGGCGGACGGCCCGTCCATGACCGCCTTCACCGCCTGCGCCACGGGGTCCAGCCGGGTCTGCGGATCGGTGCGCTTGCGTACGTAAATGGGGTCGGCGACGAGAGCGAGCAGGTTGGACTCCCCCGCCGTGGAGGCGAAGTAGTACTTGTTCACCGACCGGAAGATGCGCTGGAAGTCCGACTCGCCGAGCACCAGTCCCTGCGGCGGGCTGTCGATGCGCCACTCCGCGCTGTCCTTCTTGCCCGGCCCCTTCTCCTTGACCAGGCGCAGCGTCTGCTCGTACGCCCCCGTGTGCGGTGTGTACGCGCTCTGCTTGTCGAGCTCGGCGATCCGCTCCCCGGAGATCCGGAAGGTGCGGGAGCCGCCGTCGTGCCCGGACGTCGTGTCCGTGGGATTCGGCACCGCGCCGTCGAGGATGGTGGTGCTGCCGGGGTTCCAGGTCTTCGACGCCTCGCGGGTCAGGTACTTGCGCGCGGTGTCGAAGCCGGGGTCGTCGCTGGTCATGGCCTCCATGAACCCGTCGACGATGGCCCGGGGCGCGTCCCCCGGCCGCGGCGGCACGCTGTAGACGCGGACCTGCGTGTCGACCTGCGGTGACGCCTTGACCTCCTGCACGTTGCCGTGGTCGGGCATGGACCCGCAGCCGGTGGCGGTCAGCAGCAGGCCCGCGCCGGCGACCAGGGCGACCGCCCTCAGCCCGCGTGCCCGGACGGTCCGGCTCGTGTTCGTGTGTTTCCTGCTGCGGCTGTGCCCCTCAACGCCCACGCGGGCTGTCCTCCCGGTCCCTGTCGCGGGGCGCCCGGTGACCGCTGCCGCGCCCTCCGCGTGCATCCCCGTCGCCGTCGTCCACGCCACTGTCGCGCCCACCGCGCACGTCCCGCCCGCTGCCGTCCGCAGCGCTGTCGCGGCCCTCGTGCGCCTTCCCGGTCACAGCGCCGTCCGCAGCGCCGTCCGCAGCACTGTCGCGCGGTCCGCTCCCGCCGGGTCCGCCGCCCCCGGCGCCGTTCTCCGCCCCGGCGCGCCCGTCCTGTGCCTCGTCGCCCAGACTGCGCGACACGACCCGCGCGCCGTTGCCCGGCAGCGCCGTCGGGTCCGTGGGGACGGCCGCCGTCCGCGGCGCGGGCAGGGGCCCGCCCCGCCGCTCCCCGGTCTGCTGTACGGGGATCCGCGCGTTCGCGGCGTCCCGCCCGGCCGCCTGCTCCGCCTCCGCCAACCGGGCGCGTGCCCGGCGCGAGTCCTCCGGCTCCAGCGGGATGGGCGACCCGCGCAGGGGCTCGTCCACGGTGCGCGGCAGGGTCAGCCGGAACTGCGATCCGCCGCCCGGCTCGCCCCACGCCTGGAGCCAGCCGCCGTGCAGCCGGGCGTCCTCCACGGCGATGGACAGGCCGAGCCCGGTGCCGCCCGTGGTGCGGGCCCGCGCCGGGTCGGCCCGCCAGAAGCGGCTGAAGACGCGGGTGGCCTCGCCGGGCTTCAGGCCGACGCCGTAGTCCCGTACCGCCACGGCGACGGCGCCGCCCGCCGCTCCCAGCCGTACCACCACGTCGCGTCCCTCGCCGTGCTCGACGGCGTTGACGACGAGGTTGCGCAGCACCCGCTCGACGCGCCGGGCGTCGGCCTCGACGACCACGGACTGCTCGTCGCCGACGACCCGGACGACGGTGCCCTTGCGCTCGGCGAGCGGTTCCGCCGCGTCGATCACGCGCCGTACGACCTCGCGCAGGTCGATCGGTTCGGCCTCCAGCGCGGCGGCTCCGGCGTCGAAGCGGCTGATCTCCAGCAGGTCGGCAAGCAGCGATTCGAACCGGTCGATCTGTCCGACCAGCAGTTCGGCGGAGCGCGCCGTCACCGGGTCGAAGTCGCTCTTGGAGTCGTGGATGACGTCGGCGGCCATCCGTACCGTCGTCAACGGCGTCCGCAGCTCGTGCGAGACGTCGGAGACGAAGCGCCGCTGCATCCGCGACAGGTCCTCCAACTGCTGGATCTTGAGCTGGAGGTTCTGCGCCATCTTGTTGAAGGCCTCGCCGAGGCGTGCGATGTCGTCCTCGCCGGTGACCTTCATGCGTTCCTGGAGGCGTCCCGCGGAGAGCCTCTCGGCGACGCCGGCGGCCATCCGCACCGGGGTGACGACCTGGCGCACGACCAGCCAGGCGATGGCCCCGAGCAGCACGACGACGAACACTCCCGCCGTCAGCAGGGTGTTCGTGACGACCTTGAGGGAGGCCTCCTCCTGCGTCAGCGGGAAGAGGTAGTACAGCTGGTACGGGCTGCCGCTGATGTCATTGAGCCGCTTGCCGATGACCAGGCCGGGCTCGGAGGGCTGGGCGTCGTTGCTGTACACGATGCGCCAGTTGACCTGGTAGGTCTCGGAGTCCCGGTCGAGGGATTCGCGCAGTTCCTGCGGCACGCTCGCCTGGGGGTCGACGCCGCCGGAGGCGCGCGGGCCGCGCTGGCTCTCGGACGCGTCGTTGGCGACGCTGAGCGCGACCACGTTGAAGGCCTTCTGGCCGCCGCTGGCGAGCTGTTCCACCAGGTCGGAGCGCCAGTTGGCGGCGTTGCGCCCGGCGTTGTCGCTCTCGCCGCCGTCCCTGCCGCCGGGGTCGGCGGGCGCGTTGGCCCGTTCCTGGGCGACGGCGAAACCGCCGCGGGCCTGGTTCTGGGCGGCCTCGACCTTGGACTTGAGCAGTCCGTTGCTGACCGCGCTGATGACGACGAAGCCGAGCAGCAATACCACCCCGAGGGACATCAGCAGCGTCGTGGCGACCACGCGGAGCTGGATGTTGCGCCGCCACAGCCGTATCGCCGGCAGCAGGGGCCGTCGTACGAGACGTACGACGAGGCGCAGGACGGGGCCGCCGGGGGCCGCGTCCTGGAGCAGCCGGCCGCCTTCGCGCAGCCGGCCGGCCCGGGACGTACGGCGTCCCGGGTGGCCGGAGACGCCCGGCGGGGGGTCCTTCCTGGGGCCCCGCGCGGGGCGGTCCGCTGCGGCAGCCCGCTCCGTACGGCTTCCCGGCTCCCCGGGCTTCGGAGCAGCACTGCCACGGTTCATGTCAGCTCGGTCCGGCCTTGTAGCCGACGCCGCGCACGGTCACGACGATCTCGGGGCGCTCGGGGTCCTTCTCGACCTTCGAGCGCAGTCGCTGGACGTGGACGTTGACGAGCCGGGTGTCCGCGGCGTGCCGGTACCCCCAGACCTGCTCCAGCAGCACCTCACGCGTGAACACCTGCCACGGCTTGCGGGCGAGCGCGACCAGCAGGTCGAACTCCAGCGGGGTCAGCGCTATCGACTGCCCCTCCCGCTTCACCGAGTGCCCGGCGACATCGATGACCAGGTCACCTATGGCCAGCTGTTCCGGCGCGGGCTCCTCCGACCTCCTCAGCCTCGCCCGGATCCGGGCGACGAGCTCCTTGGGCTTGAACGGCTTGACGATGTAGTCGTCGGCGCCGGACTCGAGGCCCACCACCACGTCCACGGTGTCGCTCTTCGCCGTCAGCATGACGATCGGCACTCCGGACTCCGCCCGGATCAGCCTGCACACCTCGATGCCGTCCCGTCCGGGCAGCATGAGGTCCAGCAGCACCAGATCGGGCTTCGCCTCCCTGAACGCAGCCAGCGCTTTGTCGCCGTCGGCGACGAACGACGGCTCAAAACCTTCTCCACGCAACACGATGCCCAACATCTCGGCAAGTGCGGTGTCGTCGTCAACTACGAGAACGCGACCTTTCATAAACGCCATCATCCCATTAGCTCATCGCTGTCCGTGGTGACCTGGCACACAGCTCCGCGAGAGCGGTCCCGGTCACCGGTGACACGACCCCCTCCTCGGTGACGAGCGCCGTCACCAGTTCCGGCGGTGTGACGTCGAAGGCGGGGTTGTACGCCTGGGTCCCGAGCGGTGCCACGGCGTGCCCGCCGCCCCCCTCCGCGCCCGCCGCCGGCAGCCCTCCGGTGAACTCCGTCACTTCGAGCCCGGAACGCATCTCCACCTCTATCGCCGCACCGTCCGGCGTCGCCGGATCGACCGTGGTCAGCGGGGCGACCACGACGAACGGCACATGGTGGTACTTGGCGAGGACCGCCAGCGGATAGCTCCCCACCTTGTTCGCCACCGAACCGTCCGCCGCGATCCGGTCCGCCCCGATCAGTACGGCGTCCACCTCGCCCGCCGCGAACAGGGAGCCCGCCGCGTTGTCCGTCAGCAGGGTGTACGCCATGGAGTGCCGGGCCGCCTCGTACGCGGTGAGCCGCGCGCCCTGGAGCAGCGGCCTCGTCTCGTCCACCCACAGGCGCCGCAGCCGCCCCTGCCGGTGCGCGGCCAGCGCCACGGCGAACGCGGTGCCCTCACCGCCGGAGACGAGCGCCCCGGTGTTGCAGTGGGTGAGGACGCGGTGGCTGCCGCCGGGCAGCAGCTCGTCCAGCAGGGCGAGCCCGTGCCGGGCCATGGCGGCACTGGCCAGGGCGTCCGCCCGGTGCAGTGCCCGCGCGGCGTCCAGCGCGGCCTGCGCCGCCCCTTCCTCGCCGAGCCCCTTCTCGCGCGCGGCGGCATACGCCCCGGCCGCCTGCCGCACCCCGTACCCGAGGTTGACGGCGGTGGGCCGCGCCCCCGCGAGCTGCCCGGCGGCCTCCTCCACGTCGAAGCCCCGCCGGGCGGCCAGCGCCACTCCGTACGCCCCGGCGATGCCCAGCAGCGGGGCTCCCCGCACGGCGAGGCGCTGGATGGCCCCCACCAGCGCCGGCACGTCCGTACAGACCAGTTCGACCTCTTCCACCGGCAGCCGGGTCTGGTCGAGGAGCACCAGGACCGGGCCCTCGGGGGGCTCCTCCCATCGAAGCGAGGGCAGCGTGGGCGGTTCTGCGCCCACCGTGCTGTGCGCGTCGTGATCAGCCATCCGCCCAGTCTGCCCCGGGGGACCCCGGTAATTGAAGGTGCGGAGGGCAGTAAGGAAGGACGGGGGCAGGTCCACGGGGACACCCCCCATGGCACGATGGCTGGCAACCAGCCGCCGCATCCGCGGTCCGGCACCGTGAAGGAGCGACGATGAACGACTCTCCGGGCTGGGCCTCGCCCGGACCCGCCCCCTCCGACGGCCGTCCCCCGGAGAACTCCGGTGGGACCGGGCCCGCCGACGGGGCGCCCGAGTCCATGCCTTCCGGGCCCTCCGGATCGAAGTGGTCGAAGGAGCAGCCGCCGGCCGGCCAGTGGTCCGCGCCGGGCTCCGCCGCACCGCGCAGCCACGCCCAGACCCCGCCCCGACAGGGCTGGAACGGCGCCCCCCGGGGCGGCGGCTGGGGAGCTCCGGGCCCCGGCGGCTGGGGCGGCCCCCCGCCCGCCGCCAAGCCGGGGGTGATCCCGTTGCGTCCGCTGGGCCTGGGCGACATCCTCGACGGCTCGGTGTCCACGGCCCGCGCGCACTGGCGGACGGTGCTGGGCGTCACGGTGGTCGTCGCCGTACTCGTCCAGATCGCCGTCATGCTCCTGCAGCGGTTCGTCCTGCCGACGCCCCCGGCCACCACGGCCGACCCGGGGGCCGACGTGAACGAGGCGCTGCGCCAGAGCGTGGAGGCCGCGCAGGCCGAGCTGTTCTCCACGGTGCCCACCCTGCTGATCACTGCGGTCGGCACCCTCTTCACGACGGCGCTGCTGACCGTCGTGGTCAGCCGCTCGGTGCTGGGCCGCCCGGTGTCGCTGGGCGACGCGTGGCGCGAGGCCAAGCCCCGTCTGCTGCCCCTGCTGGGCCTGACTCTGCTGCTGACCGTCGGCTCCATGGCGATCCTGGCGCTGGCCGCCCTGCCGGGCCTGCTGCTCGGGTCGGTCGGCGGTGCGCTGCTCTCCGCGCTCGGCGTGCTCGCGGCTTCCGTCCTTGTGATCTGGCTGTGGGTCCGCTTCTCGCTGGCGTCGCCTGCCCTGATGCTGGAACGTCAGTCGATCGGCCGGTCGCTGCGCCGCTCCGCGAAGCTGGTGCAGGGCTCCTGGTGGCGGGTCTTCGGCATCCAGCTCC
The DNA here is from genome assembly GCF_044751045.1 of Streptomyces sp. NPDC088745. NCBI lineage: Bacteria > Bacillati > Actinomycetota > Actinomycetes > Kitasatosporales > Streptomycetaceae > Streptomyces > Streptomyces sp. NPDC088745. The sequence goes on along the minus strand of NZ_JBIVLB010000008.1, from coordinate 4,760 downwards.
TGACGGCCGTGCTGACGGCCGTCGTCTCGATGCTCATCGTGATGGTGTTCACCTTCTTGGCCCTGCTCGCGGACGGCGGCGGCCTGGAGAACCTGATGAAGGGCGCCAGCGCGGAGTTCGGCTGGGCGTTCCTGATCATCAGCGGCGTCGGCGCGGTGATCGCCGCCTGCATCACGTACCCGATCTCCGCGGGCGTTTCGGTACTCCTCTACATCGACCAGCGCATCCGCCGCGAGGCCCTCGACCTGGACCTCGCCCGTGCCGCGGGCCTTTCCGGCTACGACACGGAGCACTCGGCCGACCAGACCCCAGGGAGCTGATGCGGCGGTGCCGGTGACGGGGGACACTGCCACGGTCCGGCTCCGGACACGCGCGGGCGACGATCCGCCCCTGGACATCCCGCGCCTGCCCGCCCGCGAAGCGGCGGAGCGCGAACTGTCCGAGCCCGCGTACCACGAGCACGACCCGAACCTCCTCCAGCGGGCCCTCGACCGCTTCTGGGAATGGATCGGCGACCTCTTCCACGCGGCCTCCGGGGCGACTCCCGGAGGCCCGCTCGGCCTGGCCGTCATCGCCCTGGTCGTCGTCCTGCTCCTGGCCGGCCTGTGGTGGCGCCTCGGCACTCCCACCCGTACTCCCTCCTCCCCCGCCTCCCTCTTCGACGACCGCCCGCGCAGCTCCGCCGAACACCGCGCCGCCGCCGAGGCCCACGCCGCCGCCCAGCGCTGGAACCCCGCCGTCCAGGAGCGCATGCGCGCCGTGGTCCGCTCCCTGGAGGAACGCGCCCTCATCGACCCGCGCCCCGGCCGCACCGCCGACGAAGCCGCAGCGGAGGCCGGCCGCTCCCTGCCCGACCACGCCGCCCGCCTGCACGCCGCCGCCCGCTCCTTCGACGACGTCACCTACGGCGACCGCACCGCCGACGAGGCCGCATACCTGCGCCTGCGCGACCTGGACCTCGATCTGGAACGCACCAGGCCCTCCCTGACCGACACCCCGCCCCCGTCCTCCGAGTGGGCCGCCCTGTGACGACCGCGCCGCCCGCCACCTCGATCTCCCCCACCACCGGCCAGCTCTGGGCCCGCGCCCGTGGCCCCCTGCTGGCCCTGGCCCTGATCCTGCTCACCGGCATCGTCCTCGCCGCTCTGCAGTCCGGCTCCCGCCACGACGCCCTCGACCCCCGCTCCGCCGCCCCCGCCGGCACCCGCGCCGTCGCGGAACTCCTCAAGGAGCGCGGCGTCCCCACCCGCGTCGTCGCCACCCTCGCCGAAGCCACGTCCACAGCGGGCCCCGACACCACCCTCCTGGTCACCTCCCCGAACCTCCTCACCACCGCCCAGCAGCGCCGCCTCCACCAGGCGACCTCCCTCTCCGGCGGCCGCACCGTCCTCATCGCCCCCTCCTCCACCGCCCTCTCCGCGCTGGCCCCAGGAGTACGCGCCGCCCCGCATCCCGCATCGGTCGAGGCCCTGGCCCCCCGCTGCACCCTGCCCGCCGCCACCGCCGCCGGCCCCGCCGACCTGGGCGGCCACCTCTACTCCCCCATAGCCTCCCTCCCCGGCTCCGGCCGCCCGGACGCCTGCTATCCGGTCGACGGCCGCGCCTCGCTGCTCCGCCTCAACACCCCCGCCGGCGGCGACACCGTCCTCCTGGGCGCCCCCGACTTCCTCCTCAACGAGAACCTCGCCCAACAGGGCAACGCCTCCCTCGCCCTCCAACTCCTCGGCTCCCGCCCCCGTCTGACCTGGTACCTCCCCTCGCTCGACGACCCCTCCGCCACCGGTGGCCGCCCCGCGTCCGACGACACCACCGGCGGCTTCCTGTCCCAGGTCCCGCCCGGCTGGATCTGGGGAACCGCCCAACTCGCCCTGGCCGCCCTGCTCGCCGCCCTGTGGCGGGCCCGCCGCCTCGGCCCCCTGGTGACCGAGCGCCTGCCGGTCGCCATCCGCGCCTCCGAAACCACCGAGGGCCGCGCCCGCCTCTACCGCCGGGCCAACGCCCGCGACCGCGCCGCCTCCGCCCTCCGCTCGGCGACCCGCACCCGCCTCTCCTCCCTCCTGGGCGTCCCCACCGCCCACTCCCACACCGCGACGGCCCTCCTGCCCGCCGTCTCCGCACGCCTGCCGCACTCCGACAGGGACCTCGCATCCCTCCTGTTCGGTCCCGCCCCGTCCCACGACACCGGCCTCATCCGCCTGGCCGACGAACTCGACGCCCTCGAAAGAGAGGTCCGCGCCTCATGAGCGCCCAGCACGCAGAGATCCCCGCCGAGACCCCCGACAGCGCTCGCGCCTCCCTGGAGGCCCTGCGCACCGAGATCGCCAAGGCCGTGGTCGGCCAGGACCCGGCGGTCACCGGCCTCGTCGTCGCGCTCCTCTGCCGCGGCCACGTCCTCCTCGAAGGAGTCCCCGGCGTCGCCAAGACGCTCCTGGTCCGCGCCCTGGCCGCCTCTCTCGAACTCGACACCAAGCGCGTCCAGTTCACCCCCGACCTGATGCCCAGCGACGTCACCGGCTCCCTGGTCTACGACGCGCGCACCTCCGAGTTCTCCTTCCAGCCCGGTCCCGTCTTCACCAACCTCCTCCTCGCCGACGAGATCAACCGCACGCCCCCCAAGACCCAGTCCTCCCTCCTCGAAGCGATGGAGGAACGTCAGGTCACGGTCGACGGCATGCCCCGCCTCCTGCCCGACCCCTTCCTCGTCGCAGCGACCCAGAACCCCGTCGAGTACGAGGGCACCTACCCTCTCCCGGAAGCCCAGTTGGACCGCTTCCTCCTGAAACTCACCGTCCCCCTCCCCGGCCGCCAGGACGAGATCGACGTCCTGACCCGTCACGCCGAAGGCTTCAACCCCCGGGACCTGAAGGCAGCGGGCGTACGTCCCGTCGCCGGCCCCGACGATCTGGAAGCCGCCAGGTCCGCGGTCGCCAAGACCTCGGTCTCCCCTGAGATCACCGGCTACGTCGTCGACATCTGTCGTGCCACTCGCACCTCCCCCTCACTGACGCTCGGCGTCTCCCCGCGAGGCGCCACCGCCCTGCTGTCCACCGCCCGCGCCTGGGCCTGGCTCACCGGCAGGGACTACGTCATCCCTGACGACGTGAAGGCCCTCGCCCTCCCGACGCTGCGTCACCGCGTCCAACTCCGCCCCGAAGCAGAGATGGAGGGCGTCACCGCCGATTCCGTCATCACCTCCGTCCTCTCCCACGTCCCCGTCCCTCGCTGAGACGGGCGACGACCTCATGGCCCTCACCGGACGAACCGCCCTGCTCGCGGCCCTCGGCTCACTTCCCGTCGGCATCCTCGCGCCGAGCTGGTCAGGAATCCTCGCGGTCAACGCACCCCTGACACTCGCAATCCTGTGCGACTTCGCACTGGCCGCGCCAGTGCGAAAGCTCCAATTCACCCGATCTGGTGATACATCCGTTCGACTCGGCGAAACCGCCACCGTCCAACTGACCGTCACCAACCCCTCCCCCCGACGCCTGCGCGCCCACCTGCGCGACGCCTGGCCGCCCAGTAGCTGGCCCCCCGCCACCGAGGCCGCGGCATCCCGCCACGAGTTCACCGTCCCCGCAGGTGAACGCCGCCGTCTCACAACGGAGTTGCGCCCCAGCCGTCGCGGTGAACGCCAAGCCGACCGCATCACCGTCCGCTCGTACGGTCCGCTGGGACTCGCCGCACGCCAAGGCAGTCACCTCGTCCCCTGGACCGTCCGCGTCCTGCCCTCGTTCGCCAGCCGCAAGCACCTCCCGTCGAAGCTGGCCCGGCTGCGTGAACTCGACGGCCGTACCAGCGTGTTGACCCGTGGCGAGGGCACCGAGTTCGACAGCCTTCGCGACTACGTTCCCGGCGACGACACCCGCTCCATCGACTGGCGCGCGACCGCCCGCCAGAACTCGGTCGCCGTACGCACCTGGCGACCCGAGCGGGACCGCCACATCCTCCTGGTCCTGGACACCGGCCGCACGTCCGCCGGCCGCGTGGGCGATGTCCCCCGGCTCGACGCTTCCATGGACGCTGCTCTCCTGCTGGCGGCCCTCGCCTCCCGGGCCGGCGACAGGGTCGACCTCCTGGCCCACGATCGCCGCATCCGCACCCAGGTGCAGGGCCGCTCCTCGGGTGAACTCCTTCCCGCCCTGGTCAACGCGATGGCCCCACTGGAACCCGCATTCGTGGAGACGGACACACGCGGCCTCAGTGCCGCCGTCCTCGCCTGCGCTCCCCGCCGTTCTCTGGTCGTGCTCCTCACCGGCATCGACTCCGCGCCTGTGGAGGAGGGCCTGCTCCCAGTCCTGCCGCAGCTCACCAAGCGCCACACGGTCGTGGTCGCCTCCGTGGCCGACCCCCGCATTGCGGAAATGGCCGCAGCTCGCGGCTCCGTGGATTCCGTGTACGAGGCCGCTGCCGGTGCCCAGTCTCAGGAACAGCGGGAGCAAACCGCCGAGAAGCTCAGGCGATACGGCGTCACGGTCGTCGATGCCACCCCCGACAAGCTGGCCCCTGCTCTGGCCGACGCCTATCTGGCACTGAAGGCTGCGGGCCGTCTCTAGGACTTTGCCATCTCCCGGAGAACCGACGGACGGGGATACCCGAGAAGGTTCCCTATTACCCGTGAACGCAGAAAAGCCCCGCACCATGACTGGTGCGGGGCTTTCCCGTATCAAAATTTGTTCGGCGGCGTCCTACTCTCCCACAGGGTCCCCCCTGCAGTACCATCGGCGCTGAAAGGCTTAGCTTCCGGGTTCGGAATGTAACCG